>CAILKW010000536.1 GCA_903834845.1 uncultured Bacteroidia bacterium
ACTGTACCCCAGACTCCGCCATTAACCCACGATCCAAATTCATTTATTCCACCCATTCCTTTTCCGGTTGCATTTCCATAGTTCCAATAAGTATCATCAAGACCGGGTGCATTAGTGAGCAGAAAATCAAAAGGACGGATTGCCGGAAATGCTTCAATCTTTTTGTAAATATTTTCCGAAGTTTTGTCATCAACAACTCGTAATGCAACAGCATCAGCATTAGCTACACCCTCAAGATAACCAAACTTTTGCTGACCTGGCACACCGTGTTTAAGACCTCCCTGCTCCATAGATTTTACGAAATATCCTTCTGATGTCATTAGCTTAGGTAACGATTCGCGGGTTATCTTTTGCCGATGTGTATATTCAGCTATTTTCACATTATCACCGATGAGTTTGTAAAGCTCCACCATCCGATCAAGAGCAGCAAGATAGGTAATCGAAAGACCTGTCAAATAACCCTTTCCAAATGAACCATCCGGTTGTTTGACACCACCGTAACTCGGAGCCAAAAGGTTACAAGCCGGACCGACAAGAAACAGATTATTCGTATTATCACGTGTCTTTTCGATGAAATCGCATGACCGTTCCATATTTGGCAGATATTTCATAATCGCTTTGAGATCACGGCTAACAAGTAAAATTTCGGACTGCATCACTACCCCTGCAGCAGTAGCTTCGTAGAACCAGTCATGAATTTTCACATTACCGTCACCTTGTCTGAAGGCGATCCTTCCGGGGGCAGCTGCATCACCCAAACAACCATCGGGAGCTATCAATTCCGAAAGCGCATTTGGCTCACCATCTCCCCATAGTCCTTTGCGCTTTCCATCACCTTGATTGTCCCAGAAAAGATCCCATGACCCTTGTAGGATGGAAATCCATGGCTCCTGAAGAAATGGTGTTGCCGCATAAGAGAAGCCATAACTGTTTTGAATCCACCATGCACCCCAGCCTGCACCTTCAGTGAAGGTATCCCATTCGGGTTTATAGACCATCGTAATATTGGGAACAGTTGGGTTGGGATGAAAAAAAGCAAACGATTCATCAATTAGGCGAAGAAAGTCAACATCGCCTTCGCCTTCACAATAGTTGCCCTTATAAGAACCGGGCTTTTGAAGAGCTTGCCCATTAGCCAAAGCACTCATTAAAACCAATATAACAACAGATAAAGTTTTCATTTTTGATTGTTTTTGGATTTATCATTAAGCATAACAATTACATCTTTTGATCTTGATTCAGGTGAAACCTTTAGTTTGGTGATTTCTCCATTTTTCAGACAACATTCAATTGTAGTATTTTTGGGAGCATGCAATTTAAAATCAACACTCCACTCTTTCGGCCAGGCCGGAAACAACATGATTTTATCTCCAAAACACTGCATCAGCATTTCCTGAAGACCTATCATGCCCGATCCACCCTGGTTGTGATCTGGTACCCAATCGTGTCCCGGCCCCCAAAAAGTCGGGAATCGGCGAGGGCTATTCTGTAATTTCCTGGTATTATAATCGGCTGCTTCTTGAACCATTCCCATCCGGGCAAATTGAATTCCATCTTGATGCCAGCTTTGAATTGTTCCTTTGCGGAATGCAGGGGCAAACTGATAGGTGTTTTTAAATACCTGAATTTCACCATCACCCAACTTAAACTGATTAAAAGGGAAAAGCGGGTAAAACTGTGGCAACTCCTGGTTGGATTCTCTAATCCAGCTATCAGCCGGTTTAATTACCTGCAAGCCGTCAACTTTATCAAAAGCATAATCGGGAATCCTGTTAAGAAATTCGCGATAATACTCCTTTCTTTCCGCAGAGAGATATTTTTTATCTAATAGAAGCATACTTTTCAAACAGGCCATTAGCCCGGCGAGCACATCAGCAGGATTTTTTGCACCCCGATACGATTCGCATGATGTTGAAGGGAATATTACCAGTTTTCCGTTTTCATCCAATTCTTTTCCGTTGCGCATTTTTTGGCGAATCCGGTAATGTTCGTCAAAAAATACTAATGACTGCTCAATAAAAGGCATGTACTTCGATATATCGGCATCGGTGAAATGGTGGTATTCCAGAATCATATACGCATGTTCAATTTGCGATTCCCAGTGGTAGGCAATAGAACCATTGGCCATCACCCCTTTTTCCACCAGATCGTTAAAACCTGTAGCTGCATTTGCCCGCTTATCGCCAAAGGGTATTTCCTCGCCTCGTGTACGGTAATTAAATTCATTGTTCCACCCCCAGCCATCGCCGAAAGCTATTCCGGGAACACTTGTGTATTCGCAATAAACTGCTCCGGGATGACCAAAATGTTTCTTAACTCTCGCGGTTGCTCCGGGAAGGCCTTTCCGATATAATTCAAACTGGGGCAAAATGGCATCAAAGTCACCTGATTTTAGCATGGGCCAATACAACAACCGTTGATTTTGAGCCGTAAAAACCGCCCCACCCCATTGTCGCCAGTCCGGATCGTGAACCGCTTTTTCATTTACCAAAACCGGATCGAATATAAGGTTGCCTCCGTTGAATTTTGTAGGGTATTCTCCGGAAAAATTACCACCGAGCTGATATCGGAACAACTGGTAATTGCGGCTCATTTGCCAAACGGGGTTGGAAGGATCGGGATTTTCAGGCTGAATAAAAATATAGCTCCGGTTCCAGAAATCGTTCCACCAGGAAAGGTTTTTTTCAAACGCTTTGCCTTGATTTTTCGCTGAAAATTCAACTGTTTTAAAAAGATTATCTTTCCAAGTTTCTACTGTTTCAGTTTGTTCGATATGGGTTGCAACAATAATTTGATGCTTCCTTTTGGCCGTTTCACTTTTCAATTTCCACGATTTAAAGGGAGTAACCTGATATTTTCCTTCGCCTGTTCCATCGGCAATAAAACCGATGCCAAAAATGCACCCGCCAAAGGTGCGGTTTTTTAAATCGTCTGTAATTTGGTCAGAAAACTCTTCCAGTTCCTGCAACTTGATAAGTTGTTCCGGTATCAGCTTTTCCATAGGATTCCGGTGATAAAAAAGAATCCTGTTTCCCGTTTGTTCGATATTATCTTTCGTCTTGATTACTTTTCCGGGGTAACCTTCGAGATTAAAAGCCCCAAACCGTTCCTTTTTGGAAGGTTCACCCGATAACTCTTTGTCTTCGGTTCGCCAGCTTTCGTAAGCTACCGAAACATCAATTTTCTGACTGGCTTCCACATCAATATGAACCACAGGCTGTTGTACATCAACCCATAATTTTACCGATGCATTTAATAGCTCCGCTTGCCCTTTCCTTTCCGATTTAATCTCAATATAACCACCGGCTAATTTGAGTTCCTGTCTGAAAAAAGATTCCCCTTCGAATGGGTTTGGTTGAAGTTGTACCCGAAACCTGCCCATTTTAAGGTACTCACTATTCTCGTCAAAACTTCCGCTGCGTTGCAAGTACAAAAGAATATCACCATTTTCGACCCAAACATTGCAACCAATATCCCCACCCATCAAGGGCATTGATTCGGATGAATTTTTACTTTGACTGTTCCAGATTACGTTGTAACTCTTTAAATACGCAGGTTGTGAAAAGGTCTTTATCACCGGATAAAGAGCAATAAAGGCCATTAATAAATAATTCAGGATTTTCATTTTTTCATTAAATATTTTTCAAATAATTCAACAAGTCCTTTGAGGTAAATTTCATGTCCTCCGTTATGAATATCAAGTTTAAGATTTTCAATTGCTTTTAAATCCTTATAAATCAGCTGAATTTCAGAAAATGCCTCGCGCGCCAACGGCACATAAAACTGGGTGATTGGTTCCTGTAAACCATTCTGGCACAATAAAGCCCGGGGCGATATTAATGAGTAAATATCGGCAAAATCAACCAAATTACGTAAACCCGGAAATTTCCAGCACATACAATGGTTTTTTTCCAACTGATCCATTTTGGTCAAAAAACCTGAACTCACGGTGGCTTTTATTCGTTTATCCATACCTCCAAGCCACATTGCCATTTCGCCACCCAGCGACAAACCGGCGCATCCTATGCGGGTTTTGTCCACTTCTTTTAATGATTCGAGATAATCCACACATCTTATCAAATCCCAAAGACGTTCACCCATCAACATCCGGTCTTTTTCATAAACTTCGTGCTGACTTACTACACAAGCAATAGTAACATAGCCACTTGAAGCTAAAGTGTCGGCAAATCCTTTGTAGATTGAATTACCATCGAAAACACTGTACAGTTTCCCTCCGTGTCCGTGTATGCAAACTACCGCAGGAGCAGGCTTTCGCATTTTTTCAGGAATAGTAATCACTATTTTAATCCGTCTTTCGGGAGTTGAATTTATTTCGATTTCTTTCAGTGTGTATTTACCTTTTTCAACAGATAGAACTTCAACCGGATTGAATTGAATATTGTTCTTTCCAGAAAGTAAATCATTAAGTTTCAGAAGTTGAAAAAGTTTGAACCTGATTTCGTTTTGCCATATAATAGCTTCATTATATGAACGTTGAGTGTACCTAACAGTCCTCAATGTGTCAGCACTAAAAACAAATTCTGAGCTAATTACCAACAGAAAAAATGCCGTGAAAACCGAAAAAACTAATTTTTTTTTCATTTTTATACTCTTTTAAAATCAATTTGTGTTATTCAATACTTCATCCGGTATCATTTGTTTGCGCAGAGCATCGTAAATTTGCTCTATTTTACTCCCCTTTGTATAATCCCAAACAGATGTTTTTATCTGACGCAGACTCAATACTGTCGTAATCCAACTTTGCGTCCAACCAGTTTCTATAGACCATGCTCCCCAACCCGCATCAGCATTTGAAGCCCAGTACTCCCATCTCTTGAAATCGAAAGCGCGGAACCAACCACCATCCAGTTCAGGATGTTTTTCACTGCGTATTTGAATGCGGCATAGGAATTCTGCGAGTTTGTCCTCCGCGTCACGATAGAGTTGATCGTCTGTGGCAGCGGCGGCCTCGTGCAAACCAAGAAATGCAAAATTTGCAGTATAAAGTAGATCACAGACACCATCCGCATTTGTTTGAATTAAAGGAGCCTCAGCTGTGCCATAAGCCTCGTTTGAGGAGGGAGGGGGAAATCCTCCTTTACCCGCCTCACCTAATTGTTCACGAATTGCACCACACTCAGACTGACTTTCTATCAGGTCATTTGCAATTTTCCTTAGCCACATCCGATGTTCAGCAGTGTCATCCACCCGGACTAACCAAGCTAGAGGAAGAAGCATTTTTGCCCTCTCCTGCTGAATTCCATTTGTCCATTTCCATTTATCGGGATAGGCAGCCATAGTCATTCCAATCGCAGTTTTTGCTCTTGTCAAAAACAAGTCGAATCCGGTTTGCTGGTAGGCCCACAAGTAACAAGCCCACATATTGGCCTGATAATGCGGAGAATATGAAATGATTTTCCCATTAAAGAAGTGCTTCCAGTTCGCTTTTTCTAATTGGTTTTGATCAATGCGATCTGGTTGGAAACCAAATTCTCCGCTAACCCTTAAATTCCCTAATAAACACATCAATAATCTCTTTTCGTAGCGATCGGTTTTTTGTGCGGTTGATGCAATCATCATTCCCAGCATGCTTCTTGCATTGTCATCACCATAGTAAACAGCATAACCGTCACCATAGCCCGGACCAGCATATTTCGGTGTGTCATTCCATCCAAATAACCCATAAGCCGGATGATTGGTATTAACATGATCTCCCAATGACATCCTTGACTGGAAATAAAGCCAATCACCAATATTCCCGGCAGTCTTCAGGTATTTTGAATTTTGCAGTTCCACTCCGGCTACTCCCATTGCACCGGCAACCTCCCCATTACAATCATTGCGATTCCACCAACGCACTGCCTGTGAACCATCTGAGAATATTTTGGAATCGAACCCTTCCATGATGCCAAGTTTACCATCCCCAATTGGTGCATCCTTTAGCATCTTGGCAGTACGATGTCCATAAGGCCAATCTTCATTCGGATCAGGGTCTGTTTTAGCAGGATTTGGTAAGTTTGCAGCTTTATTATACTGCTCCATCATTGCCGGATGTAGTATCATTTTTGAATTAAAAAACCACTCAATTCCTCTTTTAAGTGCATTTCTTTCAAAATCAACAGGTAGCACTTCAGAACTGTTAGAGCTTGAGCGTACATAAGGAGTCCATTTTAATTCAGGAAATTTATTATCAACCATAAGCCAGTTAAAAATATATCTCCAAATAGACTTCCAGTCATCTGTCGGTGCATATCGGGCGACCATAAATTGACTCAATTTGGTTGTCGAAACCAATAAACCTCCTTTATTTATAGACGATTGATTGATTTTGAACAAAACTGGAAAGGTTTCTTTGGGCAATCTGTAAACAGCACTGTCGAATCCAGCAACTCTAGCGATTACAATATCAGCATTATCAACTTGAACAGGGATAAAACGACAATCATGAATTGCTAAGATCCTCAGTTTCTTTAATTCAGGAGAAAATATATCGGAAGCAATTACTGCCCGTTCCCACTGCGTTCCCCTTGGACTACTAAGCTCTATTCCAGGCAGGTATGAAGGAAATTCAACATATAACCTCAGTTTTTTGATTGCTGCTTTTTCATAATGTGAGGCATTTAGTATGGTAGTATTCTCAGGATAACCATCAGCCAATATCAAAACTCCGGTTTCTTCCACGGCATTGTCTATCGCTTCTTCCGGGGTATTATACCGAATGCAGGCGATCTTGTTTTCTTTTAATACAAGGTAAAGATTATTGTCTGACTTGCAACTTAGGCTGATATAATTCTGATTTTTAGCCCCATTTACTTGAAAAACCGAGACTAAAAGTAATGCAGTCAATAAAATTGAGATTTTATGCAAATTTTTATTTTTCATTCTGTTTTTTACTTAAGGTTCCTCATTTATTTTTTTGAACGGAAGTTTCCCCATTACCCGCTGTAACGATTTGCTCTCCGCGACGAGGAGTCCATCCGCAAAAACCTTTAATCCACTTCCCTTACCATACTTTTTCCCAGTTTTGTCGTAAACTATTGTGATGATCCTTCCATGGTAAAGCACATGATCGAGACAGAAGAAGTCCCATGTTCCCTCCGGTACTAATGGGTTCACCTCAATAATGTTGTCTGGCCGTGGCCGTAAACCTACCAATCCAGAGATGATTAGGTCACAGTATGTGGAATGGTTATACTCTTTTCCGCGTGGCGGGTCACCCTCTGTCGGAATCCAGCTGCCAGTGTCAGGATTCAGACTTTCATCAATCCATGGTACCACACTACCATCTTTCAATTTTTGCCGATGGCTGTGGGTGTAGGTTTTCAACAGATCGAAGTAATCTTTTCTGCCAATCACCTTTTGAGGATAATTATTGAGTACATTGGCAAGGGCTGTAAGTGTCTGAGTGGTCGCAAAGGGCCAGCTTGCACCGGACCATTGGCAGCCAATTTCGTTGATTTTGAAATTCGGATGTCGTCTTTCTGCTACTGTTGGGCCAAAAGCAGCATGAAATCCCTCCTGATCGGTTAACTGATGCCAGGCTTGTTCAAAGCCATGCCCCTTTTCCGGCAGATTGAAGTACCAAGGCACATAACCAAATATTTCACGAACGGAGACCAATTTACCCGATTGGCCTTTTTCCTCAGCAGTATTAATATACTGGTTCTTAGGTACTTGTTCACTCCTCATTACCTTAAAGAATTTTGCTTCGGAATCCCAAAGTTGGGATAGAACAAGTTCTTGCAGTTGTTTGGCAATTGTCTGGTACTGAGAAGACAACTCCTTTCTGTCTGCTAATTTAGCGATTTGGCTGATAGCAATAGCATCACCGTACATATAGCTATTGATTGGAGGCCTGATACCTGTACCTCCGATCGAAAACTCAGTTCCTTCCCAAGAGTCTATTTGCCAATACAATCCATTGTCCAGCTTTCGGCAATTCTGCCATTGATTTTTGGGCAAACCGTCACTGCTCCATGCTTTATAGTTCTTTACAAGACTGTCCAGCAAATTAGTAATGAATGGTTTGTCTCCATTAACGAGATAACGGGCGTAGATGCCGTCTGTGATCCAGTTGCTGTACATTTTGCTTGAACCACCCGGGTCGCCCCCTTTTTCAAAGTAAAATTTTATGTAGTCGTCCATAAACTTAGGGTCATGAATCCAACGACCTTCATAAAGATGATGCCCCACAGGGCAGTTGATGGTATTGTGTTTCTTGCTCCAGCTGACTTGCGGGAGAAATTCAGTAACTACAAATCCGTCTGGGGTTTGCCTGATGTGCTTTCGATAAGTCCACCAACGAAAGTAATAGATCTCTTCAATCTCCTTATCAGGACATTCGAAAAATGGGACATTCTGATTCATCCATTCCCAGGCAGAAGCATTGGGAATATAATTAACTACTGTCTCGTTGTCTTTTTTGTTGAAAGTATCAATGTAAAATTTAAAAGAATCTGCCTTTAGCAAAACAAGATTGTCTGAAGTTGACTTTTCACTAAATAAGTCGTTCCCCACTGTTTTATCTGTTGACAATACATTTATCGTCAATAATAAACAGAATATCAAAGCCCGTTTCACTGTCATGAGGTAATTTTTAATTTTTAATTTTTAATTTTACAAACTTTCTTGATTATCAATGACGTCAAAAATTAATCCGGAAACCATCCTTCAAGGAATTGCGCTAATGTTCCTTCATAAATTGCTTCAGCCAAAAATTCCTCTCCTTGTTGATTGCCCCATGAATAATTGATAATTAGCTTGCCATTAAATTCACAAAAATCAATATCAGAATTGTTGATGTCTTTGGCATTGGCTATCTTTTCCACTATTTTCTCAGGCAGCTTTTTATTTACAATTTGCTTATCCTCAATCGAAGCTTTTAGAACTGGATTTAAAGAACTGGCAACCCAGAGGATTAAATCTTTTGAACGTACCACTCTCGTCTCATAACCATTATAAGCCTCTAAATAGAAATCATAATAATAGCCATTAAGATAGCGCAAACAGTGAGGAGCAGTATAGCGATCCATCGCATAATTATATTCGGTTGGCAATATCTCCCATTTTTTCAAATCAGTTGAAGTTGCAAAGCGGGCTGTAAAACGTTCTCCTGCTTCGGAAGCCGGTTTGCCAATTTCAAACATTAGTACATATTTATTTTCTGCCAGGGTAAGGGACGTATTAAAGATGCCAAAGCCGGGAAGTTCAAAAGCCATCCATCTGTCCCAATTTTCCAGATCATTCGATGCAAAGAGATAAATCCGTTCTCCATCCCAAATATCAACTGCAGTTACATAGATCATTCCATTGTAAACAAAAGCACTCCCAAGATGAAATCCTTTGGCAAATGGTTTTGTGGGTTTTCCTGTTTCATAATCAATAAACCGGAAATAAGAATCACCGGTTTTATTATCCCAGTAGCCAGGTCTCACATACTCGAATCTGTAAACTTTCTTTTTAAACACGACAGGGGTTGTCTCTACCAAGTCACAGTCAATAGTCCCGGATTTAATGATGAGAGGTCGCCCATCAGTGTCAACCGGAGGTCGTTTGGTTGAACAGGCTGTAAAGGTTATCAGACTCAGTATGAAAAATAAATCAATTAATTCCCTGAATTTCATTTTTTACCGTTATTAATAATTTCCGTACTCGCGAATCGTCTCAAACATCGCCAAAATGTTTTCTACAGGAGTTTCTTCCAATATATAATCGTGGCTGGCTCCCGCAATAAATCCTCCCCCTGCTTTCATAATTTCAAGCGTTTTTTTTGTTTCACTGCGCACATATTCAGGGGTTCCGTCAATCAGGACATGGTGTGAATCAATACATCCGTTAAAAACTATTTTATCTCCATATTCCTTCTTTAATACCACAAGATCCATCCCCCTGCAACTGGGTTGTACGGCATGAATACCATCTAATCCGGCATCTATCATTGAAGGAATTAATTCTTTAAAACCTCCGCAACAATGGAGCATCACTTTTAAATTGTATTTATGTCCAAGTTCGGCCATCCGTTTTAAATGTGGTAATATGAACTGGTTAAAAAGATGTTCATCCAACAGTGGTCCGCTTTGGCTGCCGAAATCATTACCAATAAAAAAAATATCGATCAGATCAGCGGCTTCTTCAAATATTCTGGTACTTACCTTAAAATAATAATCCACAACCTTCTTAAATATACTTGCAACCAGCTCCGGATCAGTGTACATTTTTATATACATATTCTCCATTCCCAACAATTCAATTACATCGTGCCAGAACGGCGACCAGTCGCCACCCAAAATTGCAAAATTATCGCAATGAATTTCAGCCTCTTGCCGGTATTTTGAAATATCTACATACAAGGGGTCAGGCCAGCTGTAGTTCTCTATTTCCTCCAATGTCGCATCACTTAAAGGATGGTTAACTGCGATGCCATATCCTATTCCTTTGCGTGAAATACCAAATGGTGTATTGCCTGCATGAATAGGATTCCTATGAACATAACCTGCCGTTACTCTTCTAAAATCATCGCCGAACAACAGTCGTACTTCCTCTTCAGTACTCAAATTAAGCTCTTTTTTTGCTTTTTCCATAAATTCGGGAGATGCACCACACCAGCAGGGTACCCTGTCCGATTCCTTAAACCGGAATGTTGTAAGTACTCTTTCTTTTGAATTCATGCTATAAAGTCATTATTCGTTTATCATTTTTTTGACAACATTCACCGGCGTAAAAATTACCTGGAAATCTCCATTGTTTGATCATTTTGGTCTCCATAGCCACTAAGCAACATTTTGTCAGCATAAACATCAATTATCCCGAATGATGTTTCAGACTTGGCTTCCACCATCCCCTTTAGTATCAAATAATGAATATTACCGTTTTTCTTGTAACCCCCGGCATGGTGATGCCCTGCTATCCAGGCAACAACTGAAGGATGATTATTAATGACCTTTAAAACCTCCCTGTTGTTCCACAACTGAGTCCCATTCTCAGGTAATAAAGGCCAATGACAGAAGATTACTACCTTTTTGTCACTATCATCAGCCTTGTCCAGCAATTTCCCTAACCACTTCAGTTGTCTGTCCCCTATACCACCATTCCAAGTGTAGGCATTATTTCTTCCCTCAGTCTTTATCTCTTCGAATTTGGCCATACCAATGTTATACTGCTTGGATCCCTTTACAGAACCGAATGTACTTAAATCGGATCCATCCAGTATAATAAAAACCATGTTGTTAGCCTCAAAACTAAAATACCCATTTTTATTCTTAATTCGTTTCCTGATCTGATATTTATACTGATCATTAACTTCAAAATCGTGGTTTCCAACCACGTTGTACAAGCGTGTTTTCAGGTTATCCAATATGGCCAGCGGTTTTTCATAACTGATGTAGTCATTATCAATCATATCTCCCAGATTAATGACGAATCCAAGGTTATTGTTGCTAAATTCTTTTACACCTTTTTCCAGCTTACTTAACGTATTACGGTAATCGCGATTCCCTTTTTTTTCGACATCGGCATATTGAATGTCAGCAACTACCCCAAATGAGATAATTTTTTTTGCCGGATTAAGGATATTTTTGGAAACCTCCTGAGAAAATGCAATTTGAAATGCAGCTAAAATGAAAAACAGTACACCTGTTAATTTATATGCTTTCATGTTTCTCTGTTTAAGTAATTCAATTCTTTGCTAATCGCTTTTTGCAGTTAAAACTTTTTTGTCCTTTGATTGTATAATATTATTTAAAATCCACTAATTGAAATGAATATGTTTCGCCAGAGTTTGTTATTTGCTTAATTATTTTACCTGAATAGCGCAAGTTCAAATTATTTCCAAGAAGTGATTTTACTTCAACTTTAACTAACTTTCCTTTTTCCCAGTTAATTAAAAACTCAAATCCCCCTCTTCCCTTAATCCCGGAAATTTCCCCTTTAGAAAGTTCTGAAGGAAGTGCAGGGAGAATGTCCTGATAAAAATCGCCTTTATCATCACGCAAATGTGATTGCAACAGCATTTCTGTTATACCGGAGGTTGCGCCAAAGTTTCCATCAATTTGAAACGGCGGACATGCATCAAACAAATTCATGTATAAACCTCCTCCCTCGGGAGTATATCTGTCTTGTATTGTTGATGGAACGATTAAGTTTTTGAGTAACAAAAATGCGTGATCGCCATCGAGCAACCGTGCCCAAAAATTTATTTTCCAGGCGCGAGACCATCCAGCTCCTCCATCGCCGCGATGCGAAAGTGTAACTTTACAGGCTTCAGCTAATTCGGGAGTAGTCAACGGATGGATTTCATCCCCCGGATGCAATCCCCACAAATGAGAAACATGACGATGCTCATTTTTTGGGTCATCTTTATCTTCCAGCCACTCTTGCAACTGTCCATATTTACCGATTTGGTTGGGAGCAATTTTTGACCTTTTCTCTTTTAATATTTTTGAAAAGTCGGTATCAACTCCTAAAATTTCAGCAGCTTCAATCGTATTTGCAAAAAGATTTCGGATAATTTGGTGATCCATTGTTGGTGCCATTACCAATCCCCCAATTTCAGGGCTGTTACTTGGTCCGCTAACTAACCATTCCGGTTTTTTCGGGTCGGGAACTAAATATTCAGCAAAAAATTTCGAAGCCTCTTTTAATATTGGATAGGCAATGTTTTTTAAATATTCTTTATCTCCAGAAAATTGGTAATGCCACCACAAATGCTGGCTCAACCACGCTCCACCTACAACCCAAAGTCCATGGTTGGCATTATTTATTGGAGCGGCACCGCGCCAAATATCGGTGTTGTGATGTGCAACCCAGCCATCCAAATTGTAATGTTCTTTGGCTACATTTTTACCAGTTTCAGATAGTTCAGCTACCATTTTTATTAAAGGTTCAGCACATTCGGCAAGATTTGTAATTTCTGCCGGCCAGTAATTCATTTCAGTATTAATATTTATGGTGTATTTGCTATCCCATGGAGGAGCCATTTTATCGTTCCAAATACCTTGCAAATTAGCTGGTTGAGTTCCAGGGCGCGAGGATGAAATTAATAAATACCTGCCGAATTGATACAGCAATGCGACCAAAGCCGGGTCTTCATCTTGTTTAAATGAGTTTAATCGTTCATTAGTGGGACGACCTGAAATTTCAGTACTTCCCAGATTCAATTCTACGCGGCTATACAATTTCTGATAATCCTTAATATGCTCCGATTTTAGCTCCCTATATGATTTACTATCAACCTCTTTCAGGTAGTTTTTGCAGCGTTCTGAAGGATTTGCGCTAATGTCGTTGTAATTGACAAAGCTGGTGGCTGCTACTAAAATTAAGGTTGCACTTTTTGCATTTTTTATTTTAAGCATATTCCCCTCCTTAACCAATTCTCCACCTTCGTTAACTACTTTTAACCGGGCTTCGAATGTTAATTTACTATCAGGGTAAGGCTTTCCATCAAAACCCAGTTCCTTCGGGTAATTATTAGCTTTTCCTACAAGTATTACTTCATTTCCGGATACAGAAACTTCGTGGTTTGAATGAGGAGAATTAAGACCTGCAGTAAAATTAATCGCCCCATTTTTATCGGCTTCAATACGAACAACAACGGCTTGGTCGGGTGTTGAAGCATAAACTTCGCGTTTGAATTTCACTCCTTCAACTTCATAAATTACATAAGAAATTGCATTTCCAAGATTAAGTTGACGTTTATAATTTGCCGCCTTTTCGTGTCCCGGAAAATTTAATAATATATTTCCAAAAGGCTGATAACACAACTGTCCGAATGGTTGGGACATAAATTGCTCATTGCCCAATTTATGCGCCTCAACTTGTTTTCCATCCCAAAGCAATTGACGCAGCTCATCCAAATATTGATACGCCCCTTTGTGGGAATAATCATGCGGCTGACCTGTCCACAAGGTTTCTTCGTTAAACTGGATAATTTCATTTTCTGTCCTACCATAAACCATGGCTCCCAAACGGCCATTTCCAAGTGGAAGAGCTTCTGTCCATTCTTTTGCCGGCTTATCATACCAGAGAGTTTGAGAAGGATCTAATTCCATATCCGGTTCAGAAAAATTATTGCAGGAAGTTTGAGATAAAAATAAAATGAGGATTAAAATGTTCAGATTTTTCATATCAACTTACCGCTTTTAATGATTTTTCTGTGTTTCGGAAAAATGGAATATCTCACCTTTTTTTGTGCTTAAGGTCACAAGTCCATCCGGATTAATGTCAGCTTTCGTACCGTTAATAAAAATAGTTTTCCATGGACTCAGAAGCTGAAGTTGTTTACCGGCTCCGCTTTCTATGGTAGCCGATGCTACACGTCCGCCAACAAATTTCGCCGAAACAATAAAACCACCCTGTGCCCGAAGTCCGGAGAATTTAGCATCCTTATTGGCTGGCCAGCATGGGAACAGGCGGATTTTATTCTGTACACTTTGCAGAAGAAACTCGTTAACAAGACCTGCTATACCAATCATTTCGCCCATAAAAGTACCATGAGCATGCCCTTGCCATTTAAACAATCCATTTGGTAATTCACGTGATAAAAACCACTTTTTTGCATCGTCTGTAGCTTCGTACATGGACAGACGGGCTTTTGCTATGTTAAATATAACGTTAGAATTATTGAAATTGTGACGTGTAACAAGTATTGTCCGCCTGAAAAGCTCTTTTTCAGGTTCAGGCGAAAACCATGTTACCTGGTCACATGGAAAAACCGGTGCCGCTGGAACTGTTATATTATGCACCGGAACCTCGTTATATTTACAACCTTCCCAATCAACCACAACAGGTTCCCCGTTTTCGTTCGCTTCAACTGGATAATCACTTAGCAATGCCTTGTATTCAATGCATTTCTGCGCAAGATCTTCGTCCACCTTTAGTTCCCTCGAAGACTGGATCAAAGCATCGAATGTGTAATGAATATATGCTATATCAAAAGGACAGTTAAAGATTCCAACTTTTCCGTGTTCAGGACTATACGAGGGACCCAGAAGGATCTTACCCTTATCATTTTTTTTACATTTCTCCATAAAAGAGGCATAAAACAAGGCACCTTCACGTATGAAGGGATAAATCTCGGTTTTCAGGTAGATGGAATCCGGATCGCAAAGATGTTTTTGCCATCCATTTTGTACATTCATGCCAACATCACCTATAGTTAACCCCCACGGATTAAATGAGAGTTGTCGCTTATTTTTACTCTGACAGGCAGCCGGATCAGGTTCATTCAGGAACGAAGTAATGGGGCAATATATTCCTTCACAATTGAATGTTTCTTTTGCCAGAAATTTGAATCTGGGAATCATATCGTTCAAATAGGAGATCCATGGATCTGCCAGTTCAGATTGATTCGAAGCTGGCAACGGCCAGAATGCCTGCCATGAATTATAGTTGTGATGGTAGTCGGAATGCCAGGGGGTAACATCTGTGGCCAGGGGGGCCATAAGGTTCATTGGTGCTGTTCCGGACTTACAAACGGTCTGAGCAAAGTAGAGCATTCGGTACCACCAGCGTTGAAAAACGGTATCTTCCAACTGAACTCCACTCCGTGACCAATACTTCTGCCATGCCTGTTCATGTACCGAAACAAGCGATTTTTCATTTTCTGCAATTGTTGTCCGAGCAAGTGCAATAGCATGTTCCAGTACATCACCGGTTTTGATATCAAAAGAAGTAACCAAAGAAACAGCCTTAAGATTACCCTTCGTGGCAACTGCCAGAGCATAATCCATTCCTTTATAATCAATATCACCAGGCATTTTCATTAATAACCACGAAATTCCATCAGAAGTTCCCAGCGTGGCATCAGGCAAAGTTTCAGCTTTGATGGGTTCCAGGATTACTTCATTAGGGCTGTTAATTAAAAGCACATTTCGATCATGTAAAATCCTGACAGTTGTTTTTTTATTATTGGCAGATGTTATTGTAACGAATGCTTTTTCTATATCAAGATTAGCACTGAATCCATCAGATGATGTAAGAGGA
>CAILKW010000537.1 GCA_903834845.1 uncultured Bacteroidia bacterium
AGGCTAAACTACTGACAGCTTCACTTTTGGGGTAAACTGACGGCTTCACTCCAGCAGAATCTACTGACGGCTTCACTCCAAGTGAAGCCGTCAGTAACCAGCGCACAACTGACGGCTTCACTTCAGCAGAATCTACTGACGGCTTCACTCCAAGTGAAGCCGTCAGTAAAAAGCGCACCCTACTCCTTAACACCACCTACACCCACACCATCACAAAGAGCGAACTCTATCAAGGCCAGCAGATTACCTATTACGCACCTTTCGATAAATGTGACCGGGTTGAAGATTACAAAGTAGCGTGGAAGTGGTTTGAGAAGGTGTTTGGAGGCTAAACTACTGACAGCTTCACTTTTGGGGTAAACTGACGGCTTCACTCCAGCAGAATCTACTGACGGCTTCACTCCGGTGTAAACTACTGACGGCTTCACTTCGGTGTAAACTACTGACGGCTTCACTCCAAGTGAAGCCGTCAGTAAAGCTCGCAGTGAAGCCGTCAGTAAAGCTTGCAGTGAAGCCGTCAGTAAGATATCAAAATTGAATAATAAAAATTTATAAAATATTTAATAACTTTGTAAAACTACTGACGGCTTCACTTCAGAACTACTGACGGCTTCACTCGAAGTGAAGCCGTCAGTAACTAGCAAACAACTGACGGCTTCACTCCAGCAGAATCTACTGACGGCTTCACTCTAAGTGAAGCCGTCAGTAAAGCTTGCAGTGAAGCCGTCAGTAAGCAGGGAAGTAAAGCCATCAGTAAAGCAGTAATAATACTTAAAATCGTAAATATCATGATATTAGAAACTGAATACTTGTATCATATTTTCAATCAGGGAAACAATGGTCAGAGGATTTTCTTCAATCGCGAGAACTACCTTTTCTTTTTGAAAAAGACCACCGAATTTATGTTGCCTTATGCCGATATTCTGGCTTGGTGCCTGATGCCCAATCATTTCCATTTTATGGTGTACGTGCATGATATGGAGGTTGAAGTTGCTGATACTGACGGCTTCACTTTAGGGCAAAGGACTGACGGCTTCACTTTAAGAGGAAGTGATACTGACGGCTTCACTTTAGCACGAACCTCCATCAACAGCAATATCTCTGTGAGTGAAGCCGTCAGTAAATCACCTAGTGAAGCCGTCAGTAAATTACCTAGTGAAGCCGTCAGTAACAGCAAACCCAAAAAGAAGCGGAATTTTAACGACTCAATCGGTTTACAATTAAGGTCTTACACACGGGCTATCAATCTACAGGAAAACAGAACAGGTTCGCTTTTCAGGACTCCGACTAAAGCAGAGTGTATCACAAAAATTGGTGAAATAACGCCATCCTTTTTTAATAAATCTTTCGGCACCATGTTTAACCGGAGCATTCCTGAGCTTGAATACCCAAAGATTTGCTTCAACTATATCCATTACAATCCGGTAAATGCCAAATTGGCCAAACATCCGGAGGATTGGGAGTTTTCGTCTTATCGCGATTATTGTGGGTTAAGAATGGGAAAACTTGTCAATAAAGAGAGGGCGAAAGAATTTTTGGAGTGGGAGTGAGATACTGACGGCTTCACTTTTGGGAACTCTACTGACGGCTTCACTTTAGCAGAATCTACTGACGGCTTCACTTCGAGTGAAGCCGTCAGTAAAACTCGCAGTGAAGCCGTCAGTTAAGCGATGTCGTCAGTAATAAGCAACAAGCTAATTTGTAACAAATATTTACTATATTTGTTACAAATCCAAATCATTAGTTGAATAAAAATGTCGCAAATATTTACTATTATTGCGACATAAATTGGAAAATAGATAGATTTATTATATTGATATACAAATATATACAAAATATATAACCGCGGATGGGTGTTCGCGTTCGGTGCAATCCCACAACACAAGTAAAGGCTTCACCAAATACAACTGACGGCTTTACTTGAAATGAGCTTACAGGGAAGTGGATACGTCAGCAGAGTACTAAAAGCAACAAGTTTGTTTGTAACAAATATTTACTATATTTGTTACAAATTTAGAGTAAAAGAGAATATGGAAAGTATTGAAATTAAAGTATATAAAAAAATTTCAAAAATTAAGAGAGGCACTTTATTGTTTCCGGAAGACTTTCATACTTTAGGTTCTTCGGAAGCCATTCGATTGGCTTTGCACAGGTTGGAGAAAGAAAAGCAAATTGTTCGTGTTGCACAAGGAATATATGTTCGACCGCTCATAAGCAAATATCTGGGTGAAGTATTACCCTCAGCCGAAGATGTGGCAAATGGAATAGCAAAACGTGATCGGATTCGTATTGTTCCAACTGGCGTTTATGCCCTAAATGCCTTAGGATTAAGCACACAAGTTCCCATGAAATTGGTATTTCTGACTGATGGCGCAGCCCGTGTAGTTAAGATTGGAAAACGTACCATCAAATTCAAAAAAACCACACCCAAAAACCTATTGGCAAAAGGGAAGATAAGTAGTTTGGTCATACAGGCATTACGGGAAATTAAGATAAACTATGTTACAAAAGCTGAAGAAAAAAAAATTATCGACCTATTGAAAAAAGAAAACCCAAAGGACTTACTCCACGATATAAAATTGGCGCCAGTTTGGATTCAAAAAATTATGCAAAAAGCAATATAAATGTCAACAATCAAATTTTACAACATCCCTGACAGAGAAAAATCACTTATTTTTCAACAAATAGCCAATGTAAAAAATTTGGCTCCATTTGCAGTAGAAAAGGACTGGTGGGTTGTACAAACATTAGCAGTCATCTATGAACTGGAAGTAGCAGAATATTTGATTTTTAAAGGTGGAACTTCACTAAGCAAAGCATGGAAATTGATTGAACGTTTTTCCGAAGACATTGATTTCGCGATTGACAGGGCTTTTTTGGGTTTCGAAGGCGTACAAACAAAAAAAAGACGCACCGAAATGAGAAAAGCTTCAAGTGTATATGTCGCTCAAACATTTTATAATGACCTGGTTGCAAAGTTTCAGGAAATCGGAATTTCGGATTTGCGCATCGAGTTGGTGGAAGAAGTGGACAGCGATAAAGACAGAACCATAAACGTTTACTATCCAAATGTTATCGAATCGCCCGGTTATCTTCAACCTAAAATTCAAATTGAGATTGGATGCCGTTCATTAAAAGAACCTTTTACGATACAATCATTTGCTTCGCTGGTAGATGAAGTTTATCCAGATAGTGATTTCTCCCAACCGGCCATCAAAGTTCCGACTGTAAATCCTGAACGAACTTTTTTAGAGAAAATCTTCCTTCTTCACGAAGAATTCCATCGTCCTCCTGAAAAGATGAGAGTTGACAGGTTGAGCCGTCATTTGTACGATGTGTATAAATTATCTCAAACGACGTTTGCAGAGAAAGCATTAAATGACAACCAATTATATGAGACAATCGTTGAGCATCGTTACCTGTTTAACCGAATTGGAGGAGTAGATTACAACTTGCACCAACCACAAACGATTAATATGTTGCCCATTCCTCAAGTTATGAACGACTGGAAAGCAGACTATAAGATCATGTTAGGTCAGATGATCTATGAGGAAAATCCTCCTTCATTTGATGAAATTATAATCGGGTTGACTAAACTACAAGAAAGGATCAACTCCTTTACATGGAGATTTGACAAGGAATTTCAATTTAATGGCTGATTGTTAAACAATTACTACTGACGGCTTCACTTGAAGTGAGCTCGCCACTCTGCAAAACTGACGGCTTCACTTGAAGTGAAGCCGTCAGTAAAACAAGAAGTGAAGCCGTCAGTAAAATACTCAGTAAAATACCATAACAATGTTATCATTAATCCAGGCAGAAGAAATCCGAAGCGCAGTAGTCGAATACCTCAAAGCCACTTACAACTTCGACGACAAGAAGTTGGAGCAGGCTTTTGCCGATTTCCTTTACAACAAGCGCACCGGCATGTTCAAAGGTCCCTATATCCAAATCAGGTTGCCTTTTGAACAGGTGGGCGAAGAGGTCAACCTCGATGATATCATGACCATAAAACCGGGCTTTCAACCCTACCTGCACCAATACGAAGCTTTTAAACGGCTGTCAACCAAAAATAACGACCCCAAACCTGTTATATTGACCACCGGAACCGGATCGGGAAAAACGGAGAGCTTCTTGTTCCCGTTGCTTGATTATTGCTACAAGAACATCGGGAAACCGGGGATAAAGGCCATTATCCTTTACCCAATGAACGCATTGGCGACCGACCAGGCACGAAGGTTGGCCAAGGAAATCTACAGTTTTAGGGACAATAACGGTAATTTCGTTTTGCGCAGTATGCTTAGGGCCGGACTGTTTATTGGCGAGGGCAAACAAAAAGGGAAGAACCGTCCCACGCGAATGGAAGAAGAGCGGATTATCGAGGACCGTGACACGCTGGTACAATCGCCACCCGATATATTGCTCACGAACTTTAAAATGCTCGATTTTTCGCTGATGCAATCCCGTTTCAACAATCTTTGGAAATACAATTTCAACGACCATTCGCTCCTGAAATTTATTGTCCTCGATGAACTTCATACCTATGATGGTGCCAAAGGATCTGATGTGGCCAACTTGATCCGTCGCCTTAAACTTAAACTGTCGCTTGAAAATGACCAACTTGTCCCTGTTGGCACTTCGGCAACCATGGCCGGTGGTGACGAAGGGAAAGATGAACTGGTAAAATTTTTCTCGCTGATCTTTGGGATCGATGTCGATAAAAACGCGGTGATCGAGGAAAAGAGAAAAGAACCAGAATGGTTTTTTGACGAAAACTTAGAATTTCCGGAGTTCGATTTATCGCGGATTAAAGAATGTGATTTCTTTGAGGCCGATGAATACGATACTTTCATAAACCGTCAATTGCAGTTATGGGGGTATTCCATCGATCAAAATATCCTGATCGGACAATTAAAAAAGAACAGGTGGCTGTTTGAACTCATCATGCTTTCGTGCAATGGCGTCGTAGATCTGGAAGAAACGGTAAAACGATGGGTCACCAAATGTTTCCCTGATGGTTCGGTCAACGAAAAAATGGGGTTAAAGCTCGTTCAATCGTTAACAGGGATTTTATCTTATGCCAAAGAATTATCGGGAACAAGGTACTTCCCATTTGTCTATTTTCAGACCAGTTACTGGCTCAGGAGCTTGCACCGGATTCTCAAAAAAGTGCAACCCTACCCAGTATTTGTATGGGAAAGCGATTTAAATCCAAACGACAAGACCAAATCGTTGCCACCTTACTATTGCCGCGACTGTGGCGGATCGGGATGGATCGGTATCAAAAAGGAGAAAAACGACTTTCTGGAAGAAGACCTGGCAAGGACACGGTTATTGTTTATGGCCGACAACCAAAACAAAAACACCTATTTTATTTCATCCTTGGAAGGAATTGAATACAACGCTGTTTTTGCTGACGACTATTCCTATAACGGCGATCCGATAGATGGTTATCTGGATCCCGAAACCTTGGAGATATCAGACAAGAAACAAACCGATAAAAGCTTTAAAGTTTTTGGTGTCCGCAAACAGGTGGACGACAAGATCGACAAAGTTTGTCCCCATTGCAATGCCCGGAATACCCTTGCTTTAATAGGCACTGGTTTGCCAACCCTTGAATCGGTGGTTGCTGCTCAGTTAATGGCCACAGCAACTGATCCGGCATCCGACCACGACCGAAAGTTGCTTGCTTTTACAAACGGGGTCCAGGATGCGGCACATCAGGCAGGTTTTATTGAAAATCGCAATTTTCGTTTCGGTATGCGCCATGCGATTCAGAGCGTATTGAAAGTGCAGCACGAAAACATCACATTGCCAGAACTTTATGTCGAATTTGAGAAGCTGTGGCGGTCGAAACTGAAAAATGAAGCCTCGCCTGAGGACGCTTTCGTTTACAAATACCTTCCCCCCGATTGCGAAAGCCGACTTCATCTTGACGAATACAGGGAAAAAGAGAAGACCTTTAAGAAGGAGTTTCTAAAAGAATTCAGCAACCGGATCAGTTGGGAAATTTGGTCAGAGTTTTCATACAATGCCGGAATCGGGCGCACCCTCGAAAAATCGGGCGCATCGGCAGTCGAATTCGACACCGAACAGTTTGATGATGTTTTTACACAAATCCAATATTGGCTTCAAAAAGAGTCGCTTAGTGAGAGGATCGACCGTGAGTCATTCGCAAAGTTCCTGCTGGGTTTCCTTCATAGGCTCCGATTTAAGGGAGGTGTGGACCACCTTTATTTAAAAAAATACAGGACGGAAAAAACCAATTACTGGTTAATCACCCAAGGTGCCAACAAAAAGCACTTCCTGATCAAAAATTTTGGAAAGAATACCCGTTTGCCAAAATTCGCAACATTAAGTCCTGGTCCGAATACCGCTGCGTTTGAGATCATACAAACTTTGGGTGGCAAACAAAATTGGTACAGTACCTGGTTCTTGAAATGTTTCCCGTTGGTTGCTAAAACGGAAACAACCCTAATCAACGAATTTTACGAAAAACTTCTCCAATACCTCGAAGCCAACAAATTGCTTGACAAAAAAGTCGCTGCGGGGATAAACAATGTTGGCCTAAATCCCGACATGATCAATCTGACCAAAAGTGTAACTTGCCTTGAATGTCAGGTTTGCGGGAATACCCTAAATGTTGGTAGCGGCAATGGCATTTTGGCCGAAGGGATGCCCTGCTTGCAACATCGGTGTACCGGTGTTTACAAACAGAAAGAAAATCCATTCGATTATTACCGGATGGTTTATAACCGTGGCAGGGCTTTACGGATTTTTGCCAAAGACCACACAGGTCTGATCGACAGGGAGAAAAGGGAAAAATTGGAAAGGGACTTCAAGCAACGGCCAAGCTACCAAAGCCCCAATGTGCTTGTGGCGACCTCGACTCTCGAAATGGGTATCGACATTGGTGACCTGAACATTGCCTTCAACGCTTCGATACCACCCGAGACTTCAAATTACTTGCAGCGTGTGGGACGGGCCGGCCGTTCTTCCGGCACTTCGTTGATTGTCAACCTTGCAGGACGTGACCAGCACGACCAGTATTTTTTTGAAGATACGATGTCGATGATGAGGGGCGACATCCGGACACCGTCGTGTTATCTGGGGGCTAAGGATATTTTACGGAGGCATTTCATGGCATATTGTTTCGATATGTGGGCTTCGGCTGCACCGACCACTAATTCAATACCGCCAATTGTACGTTTACTGCGGATCGAAAGTCTTCCAGTTGGCGATTCCAGGTTTGTGTTCAACCAGATTGCCGGTTTTATTTCAAAAAATAAGTCAAAGCTTTTTAATGCTTTCAAAGCAAAATATGTTGG
>CAILKW010000538.1 GCA_903834845.1 uncultured Bacteroidia bacterium
ACTAATTTCACTAATTTTTCGATTCGTGTAATCCGTGTAATTGGTGGGTAGTATTCTTACTCACTAATTGGTGGGTAGTTATTTTTACTCATGTTTTTTTTTGCCCACTAATTTCACTAATTTTTCGATTCGTGTAATCCGTGTAATTGGTGGGTAGTTTTTTTGCCCACGTTTTTTTGCCCACGAATTACACTAATTCCACTAATTTTTTCAATCCGTGTAATTGGTGAGTAGTTTTTTTAATACACTAATCGTTTATATTTCAAACATTTTTCACCAAAATTTATCAATAATCCCAGTCTATACCCTGTTGCATTAAGAAAATTTAATACCTGACTTTCGTTTTCAGGAACTAATTGCCCAATTGCTTTCAATTCAATAATAATTTTACCACAACAAATAAAATCCGCCTTATATTTCTTTTCCAATTCAATACCTTTATATGTTATAGTCAATATCTTTTCACGTTCAAAAGGAATATTTTGTAATTGAAATTCAATCATAAGAGCTTCCTGATAAACAGCCTCCAAAAATCCGCAACCCAGTGTTTTATGTACTTCCATACAAGCACCAATAATTTCGTAACACTCGTCTTTATAAATTAAATCTGTCATAATATTATGTTTTTTATACCTACTAATTACATTATTTGCCACTAATTACATTTATTTGCCCACGAATTTCACCAATTCCACTAATTTTTTCAATTCGTGTAATTCGTGGGTAGTTATTTTTACTCATGTTTTTTTTTGCCCACGAATTTCACGAATTTCACTAATTTTTCGATTCGTGTAATCCGTGTAATTGGTGGGTAGTTTTTTTACTAATTTAAGGCTATCAAATTGGTATAAAAACATGAATATTACCACACCTTTTTTATGTTAATCTTTTCGCAAAGGTAACATAAATTTAAACTCACTTCCTTTTCCTAATTCACTTTCGACCCAAATTTTGCCGTTGTGTTTTTCGATAAATTCATTGCATAAGATTAGGCCCAAACCAGTACCTATTTCGTTTTCAGTACCTTGAGAAGAAACTGATTCACTAATTTTGAAAAGTTTTGTTATATTTTCAGATTTGATACCAATTCCGTTATCCCAAATTGTTATCCAAACTTCATTATCTTTTAAAATACCTTTTAGTACCACTTTGCCATTTTTCGGAGTAAATTTAATTGCATTACTGAGTAAATTCCGCAAAACAGTACTAATCATATTATTATCTGCATATATTTCTATATTGTCGCCCTCCGCAATTGAAATTGTAATATTTTTATTTTTTGCTGAGCTTTCCACAAGATTAATTGCTTCGCTGAATAAATATTCAAGCGATATAATTTCAGGGTTGAACTTGATTTTTCCGGTCTGCGACTTTGCCCACTCCAATAAATTTTCTAAAAGTTTCAATGTATTTTCCGCAGACTCCCGAATGATTTGAACAAATTCAAGCCTTTCCTCCTGATCGTTATTTTCAATGTTTGTTTCTAATAACTGTGAAAATCCTAATATTGAATTAAAAGGACTTTTTAAATCGTGGCTGATAATTGAAAAAAATTTATCTTTTGTGGCATTAAGTTCCACAAGCATATTAATTTTTGTTTCTATTTCTTCTTTTTGTTGAATAAGAGCAATGTTTTGTTCTTTGTTTTTTTTCATTGAATCAGAAAGCTTCAACATGGAATGTACTCGCGCAATAAGTTCCACTTTTTCGACAGGCTTTCTGATATAATCAATCGCTCCGGCATCAAGTGCAGTTTTCAGATTTTCTGTTTTGGTCATTACTCCCGTGCACATGATTACAGGGATGTCTTTTGTGCTTTCAATTGCTTTTAAATGTTTGATCAGCATTATGCCATCCATAACCGGCATATCCCAATCGGTAATTATCAAATCGGGAAGTTTTTTTTCAGCAATAGAACAAGCAATTTTTCCATTCAGCGCTTGAAAAAATGTAAATGACTTGTCCGTATCATCCAAAAATTCAATTATTCTGTCGGCATTATCAATATTGTCGTCAACTACAAGTATTTTATATCTTTCCATTTTCTATTAAATTTATAAGTGCTGCATAGTTTTCTTCATTACCGGCACGTACTATATTTTTCATTTCTTCTACCCAAAATTGTAAATTGGGATTGTTTCTTATATCAATATTTTTGAGCAAGTTACGAATGTCACTCACTTCATAAACTTCCAATTTCTTAAATTGTGGCAACAAAGGTAACAAAATTTGTTTGTCTTCATCTGACAGTCCAAATGTTTCAGCTTTGGTTTGTTGAACTTCAACAAAGTTTGTGTTTTCTATTTCTGTTCCCAAAGGAATCGTAAACCAGAATGTTGTTCCAATATCTACTTCGCTTTCCACACCAATTTTTCCGCCATGAGCCTCTATTGCAAGTTTGCAAAAAGTTAATCCAAGTCCGGTTGAACGAATACCACCAGATTTTTTTGCTTCTACTTGTCCGAACTTCTCAAATACAAGATGGAGTTTATCGGCAGGAATACCTTGACCAGTATCGGAAACTTTGAAAAGAATGAAGGAATGAAAGAATGAAGGAATGAAATCGGGTTTCACATCATTCATTTTTTCATTCATTAATTCATTCATTATAAAAATTTTTCCGTTGTTTGGTGTGTATTTTATAGCATTAGTAAGCAAATTTACAAATACCCGTTCTAAAATTTCAGAATCGGTTTTTATACCAAGTTGTTGGTTTATTTGGTTTTCGAAAGTGATGTTTTTTTCATTTATCAACATTTTAACCTGATTGTACGCATTTTCTGCAATGCTGTATACCTGATTATTTCGAAGTTCAAGTTTCATTTTTGCATCTTCAAACTTTTGAACATCAAGAATATTCATTACCATATTAAGCATCTGTTTTCCCGATTGTTTTATACGTTTTATATCGTTTGAATTTATAATTGAATTCAATGGATTTTTTAGGTCATGCACAATCATTCCGGTCATTCCTTCTTTGAAATGGTCAAGTTCTAAGAGTTTGCTATTGGTTGTTTGCAATTCTACAGCTTGCCCTTGGATTTCTTCCTTTTGCTGTTCAATTTCCGCTGTGCGTTCCTTTACAACCTGCTCCAAATGTTCCTTTTGAGCAACCAATCTTCTGGTATAATATTTTAGAATTAACAATATTAACAGAATAGACAGAATTACATAAATGGAATAAGCCCACCATGTACGTTGCCAGGGTGGATGTATTATAAACGGATACGAATCTATTTCACTTTCAACATTATATATATTT
Source organism: uncultured Bacteroidia bacterium (assembly GCA_903834845.1). Lineage (GTDB taxonomy): Bacteria > Bacteroidota > Bacteroidia > Bacteroidales > Prolixibacteraceae > JAAFHB01. The sequence goes on from CAILKW010000538.1 coordinate 3,263, forward strand.
TTTGCTTTCACTTTTAGAATATATTTCCCTTCGTTCAAATTGGTAAATTCCTTTTCGGTTTGTCTGCTCCATAAGCTCCATTCTTTCTCATATCCAACCAATTGATGACTATACAATGTTTTTTCTTCGTGGTCGAAAAAAGGTGCTGCAAACTCAAATTTCATAGTATTGAATTCATATTTTATATCTGTTTGAATTGTAAAATTTGGATAATTAAAAAATGTATTTCCACCATAAACCGCACTATCTGTATCAATGCTTACTTTGCGGATAAGACAATTGAATTTTTGAGCATAGTTTTTAGTATCCATACTCATATCATACCGATATAATCCCTCGCTACCACCTATCCAAACAATACCCAAGGTATCAATATAAAATGCTATAATACTCATTTCGGGTATGCGGCGGAAAGGGGCATTAAACCATTCATATTCAAGCTTATTATTTTCTTGTAAATATCCGATATCTTTGATATTATTAACTTGCTGAGTAAGCCATATTTTACTATCAGGGGTTTCAATAAATTTAGAAATTTCGCGACTGCCATTGCAATATTTTTCGCCAAATTGGCAAAATGGCTCAAAACGGTTGGTTTTTGGATTATGAATGAAAAATCCTTTTTCGCTTAACCAGATTATTTGATTTTTAAACTTGCACGGCGTAATTTGTTTAGCGGCAGTTAATCCTTCTTTTTTACTGTAATAGAATATTTTTCCCGGGTTTGTTATATCTCCACTGTTTGGGGTAATTCTTATTGCACCGTTCCTTAAAGTACCAAGCCATACATCTCCCGTTTCATCTTCTATTATTTCACGAATATCCTCTTCAATTCCTTTCCATTTTCCTTCGTTAATCCACTTTCCATTTTCAAATCGAATAGAAATAAGATTAGTATAATCTGTGCTAAACACTCTTAAAGGGTTTTTAACAGATTGAACTAATTTGAAAGCATGTTCGCCTTTTCGCATGAGGATTGCTTTATCACCCTTTATTTCGTAAATACCCTTTGATGTGCTACATAGCAAGGATTTATTAACTTTAGTTTCCAAAAAACACCAGTTCTGTCCGGTAGGAATGTTTGTTACTTCCTGTATTTTATCATTTTTATCAATAAAATATACTTTTGTTTCGGTAGCAATATAAACAGTTCCATTGTAACGAATTACACTATATACAGTACCCTTCAAACCATTGTTCTTATCCCAGTAAGTTAAATCAAGACCATGTTCGGTTTTGCAAATTCCGTTTGAAGTAGCAAACCATATATTTTGACTTGTATCGGACTGTATTTCATAAATTGTATTGCTCTGCAAAAGATTATTTTCTTTGTACTGTTGCTTAACAATTCCATGTTTATCCATCAATATTGCTCCTTGCTGGATTGAACCCAAAATAAAATATTTTTTCAGAAATAAAGATGCGCTAAAAATATTATTATTTAAAACAAAATCTTTTTTGGATATTGTATATGGTTGTGGAATTAAATCATAATCAGGTTGATATAAATACATACCTTCTGTACGGGTGGGAAGTAACCACGTGGAAACATTTAAAGGCACAGCTACACGAAAAGGTTTATTATCCTTAAAAAATTCAGATTGAGATGCCTGTTTTAATACATTATTCTCAATTTTCATCAGACCTTTGCTGCTTAGTCTGACATAGTAAATATCTTTATGGATAAAATCACCAAAAAATTTACCACTCATATCTGCTTTAAAAACTGAGAGTTTATTATTTTCAGGATTGAATTGAATGATAGCATTATATGTTTTAAAATATACCAAATCAGATGTAAGTTTTACCGACCAGACTGCACCAATTTTAAATGTAGTATCATTAAGCAGTTGGGCAATACTTTTATATATTGTATATCCTTTACTATCAATATCCAAACAACCAAATTCATCCTGGGCTGCCACATAGATTTTTCCGTTTTTATTCTTTCCCAAACCGTAAACCACATTTTGTTTACCAACCGTAATTTTTCGCCAGCTTATGCCATCATATTCCATTAAACTACGACCTGCACCAAAATACATCACACCTCTTTGGTCTTGAATTATACTAACCACCTGCGGTTCATTTTTGTATTCTTTAGGTGTATAGTTGCGAATGATTGGGAAACCTGTTTCCTGGGCAAAGAGTGAATTAAGAATTAAGAATGTAGAATGAAGAATTAAGACATTTTTTAAGATCTTTGTATATTTCATTATTTTAAGGTTTTAATTGTCTATCATATTCAAAAGTTCAGGTTATATTTTTTCATTACCAGCTCGCAAAGCGTTTTGCATTTCATTCACCCAATACTGCAAAGAGGGTTTGCTATTCACATCTATACTTTTCAATAAATTACGTACGCTACTAACTTCGTAAACTTCCATTTCTATGAACTTTGACAACAAAGGTAATAATATCTGTTTGTCAGAAGCTGAAAGTTTGAAGGTTTCGTTATGAGATTCTTCAACATCTGCAATTATTGCACTTTTAACTTCAGTTCCCAAAGGCACAGTAAACCAAAATGTTGTTCCGACTTCAACTTCACTTTCCACGCCAATATGCCCACCGTGAGCTTCAACGGCAAGTTTGCAAAATGTTAATCCTAAACCTGTTGAACGAATACCTCCGGATTTTTTTGCTTCTAATTGTCTGAATTTCTCAAATACAAGATGGAGTTTATCGGCAGGAATACCTTGACCAGTATCGGAAACTTTGAAAAGAATGAAGGAATGAAAGAATGAAGGAATTAAATTGGGTTTTACGTCATTCATTTTTTCATTTGTTATAAAAATAAATTCATTGTTTGGTGTGTATTTTATAGCGTTGGTAAGCAGGTTTACAAATACGCGTTCCAATATTTCAGAATCGGTTTTGATGCCAAGCTGTTGATTTATTTGGTTTTCGAAAGTGATGTTTTTTTTATCATACATTTATATTTTTTTCAACAACCAATTGATTATAATGGTTGTAAGCTATTGAAAACTGCGAAAATACAAATTTCCGTGAATTAAAAACGGATCTGACAGTTTCAGAAGGAATATCGTTCAAAATTTTGGATTGCGCCACAAAGTTTAAAAAAGTAGAAAGGGTTTCCAGTAAATTTGTCTCAATGCTTACAAAGTTAAGATTCTTACTGACCTTACCAGGCAAATTAAAAAAGGTCAACATGATCCGGATTATCCACAAACAAAATTGCTGTAAAAACAAGGGAATAAGGTCATGATCAAGGTGTACGTTTTTGGTTACTAAGGTTGAAGTATTGGAAAATAAGGTTTTAAAAACCAATTTTTCCGAAAAAACCTTAGTAACCCGAAAAAGCTAAAATGGCCAAACCTTATTACCTAATTTTGCGACTGGTAAATTTACAAGTTGGAAGTAAACCGCTGATTTCTATAGGGAACTGAAAGGGAAGAGATCCCAATTTCTGGAGTGATAATAGAGGTTGTTTTTAAGCTATTAGCTCATAGATAGTTAACTCAATTACCGTTTTCCCATATTTAGTGGCCGTCGCCTAAAATAAATTTCTTCCCACTTTTTACGGAACCTTCGACAATATTTTTGGCTCTATAACGGATACAGTGGGTAAAGAAGTTTTCTTTTATACTGGTAGATTTATGATTCGCAACTTGCTTTTTGCTACTGGAGACTTGCTGGCATGCAAGTAACTAATTGACTTTTATACTTAACCTTGCTCTTTAAAGTACGACTTTCATCAGGCGAAAATCTGTCAGATTTTAATTGCCCATAGCGATCTGCAAAAAGTGCAAATTTATATTACCCACACAAAACGTTATAGAGCCAAAATTCTTCTTGTTTTACAGGTCAATAGCCATAAAAAATTCTGACAAACTTTGCTGTAAAACCTCTTTTGGAATAAGTTCACGTTCGTATCTGGCAATCAATGTGGGGCTTAAACTACGGTTGAGCGCATATTTTACTATTTCGCGGTTTGCCTCTTTGCAAAGCAATATCCCTATACTTGGGTTTTCGTTGCTTCGTTTTACATCCTGGTCGAGTGCTTCGAGGTAAAACTCTAATTGTCCCATAAATGATGGTTCAAATTCGGTTGTTTTCAATTCGACTGCAACCAAACATTGTAAAGCCCTGTGATAAAAGAGCAAATCTGTTTTAAAGGTTTTATCGCCCACCTGTAACGGATATTCCTGACCGATAAATAGAAAATCCTTCCCCAGTTCGAGTATAAAATCTTTCATGTTTTCGAGGATCCCCTTTTGCAATCGTTTCTCAGTATGTTTTTGTGGCAAACCCAAGAAATCTAAATATGCAACATCTTTAAAAAGATATTTCGATTTGGGATAGGCAAGTTCCATTCCCTTTGATTGATTGCCGTCTTCCTTTACAATATGTGCGTAAGAATTGGTTTTAATGGCACGCTTTAATTCCTTTATTTGCAGTCGTTCTTTGTTGGCATACAAAATATAAAATAATCGTTCTTCAGGCAATTTGCAGGATGAAAGAATTTCTACATGATTTGTCCAATTAGTCAATTTCAGTATTTGTGGCAAATCTTCATCTTCACCTAATTGTGCAGTTTCAAACTGCACAATTATATCAGGTTTATTATCAGTACTTTGAATTTGCCTACTCAATTTCGCGGGCAAACTTATTGAACCGGACAAATTGAAAAATGCCGGTGAAGAATAGGTTTCGTAAAACGTTACCATATTATAAATATTCCGGCGGCTGTATCCTTTTAAACTTGGGTCTTTTACACGCAGATATTCCGCAAGTTGTGTTACCACTTTTCCGCCCCACTCGCTGTTATTCAATTTTTTGGAAACATATTTACCAATCTTCCAACAAATTAACAACGATTCGCTATTGACTGTTTGCAAAGCTCGCGAGCGGTGAATGTCAATAATAGTATGAATTTGCTCAAAATGCGATTCTATCTGAATATTTACAGATTCTTCCTGAGTATTTTCGTTATTAGTTTCCATTTATTGTCAGCAATTAATTTTTTATCAGTGTGTTAGGCTATTTATTTGTTTTCCGTCAACTCAATTGTACTTTTCACGGCATCTTGTATCACCTTGTTGTTCATTCCGGTAACATTGATCGTATTGTAATTATTTGTGATTGAGGTACTTTGTCGCTTAATTTCTTCGTGGCTTGCTATACCTTCCAGTAAATGGCTGATTTGATAGTTCTTTTTGAGTTTATAATCGCGGTGTATTTTTTCTCCTTCGCGTTCCATTTCTACCAATACTTCGTATTCGATAAACGAATTTTCCGATAGCGGAATCAACAACGTTGGTCTCAGTTTAAATTCTTCGTTGATCTGGTTGACAAAGTAGCGGATTTGCGACAGGTATTGCCGTTTGTCTTTTTTGTCACCGGTTACGGTTATTTGGATTTGGTCGTTTAAGGCTCGCACCAAACAAGTTGCGTTCAGCGATTTGCTTGTGGTGATTACGCCCGAACGCCAAAAGGTTTGTATCTCGCCGTTTATGGCAACGATCAACCGCGAAATGACAGAATGGTGAAGGAATGGATAATCGTAAATGAATTCAAGTTTTTCGGCACGGTGGATTATTTTTTCGACTTCCACCGCCGGGGTCTCTTTTTTGAACAAATCGGGTATAAGCATAAGCTTTTTCTGCGAGGCAAAAAAACAGAGCTTGAACTCTTCCATAATGTCGGCCAGATAGCGGCTTTCGTTGTTGGAATAGGCTATTTTGCAATATTCTCCGGTTTCGGTTTCGTTTTTCAGGGTATTGGCCAATTCTTTCAATTCTTCGTAAGGCACAACTCCAGAAGCTTTTGCTGCTTTTTCGGAGGTAATGATCCGGTAAACGCCAGTGGTAACCCAAAGCGGGTCGAGAATGTAATATTCGCCCAAATCCATTTTGTCGAAATGGAGGATAATGCCCAGATCGTGCAAAAACCGCACACACTGGTTTTGTTCCTTCGGTTTGGTCAATTCGTGGCGGGTGCAGATTTCGAGGTATTCACTTTCGTTCAATTTAAAGTTGGCTTTGGTTTTTTCCTGCAATTCATCTTTAATCTTCAACCACCGTTCGTCAATTTCGGTATTGAACAGTTCGGCTTGCGGTATTGCGGTTTCCAGCAATCGTTTCAATTCGTGAAGGTTTTCGTCTTTTTCACAAGATATACGTACGTAACCAGCAATTTGTGGAAATTCCTTTTTCAGGTTGTACAAATCAATATCGAATGCCGGATTGACATCTATTTTGTTTACAGCAATGATTACCGGAGAATTGCCCCCCTGTGTGGTAATGTTTTCCAACCATTTACGGATTTGGGTCTCGGTTGATTTATCGTTTCGGGCTTCGAGTACCAGAATATAAACGCTGCGGTTGGTCAGAAAAAAGCGGTGTGTGCTGGTCATAATTTCCTGTCCGCCAAAATCCCACATATAAGCCAATAAACCATGCAATCGTGTTTGCTCCGAAAAGGTTGGCAGTTCGCCAAATACCAGTTTTTCAATTTTTATTCCGTCTGTTTGTTTTTCGTGTTTATCGAAGGTATTGTCTTTTAACCGTTTGCAAATTGATGTTTTTCCGGCTTCCGCATCGCCTACCAAAAGCACTTTTATTTCGTTTAGTTTTTTCTTATTGGCTCCAAACCATGTTTTTATTGCGGCTTTGCCTTGTTTGATGATTTCGACTGGGATGTTTTCAATTGGATTGTCATAAAAAGCAATAAATCCATTATCAAAATCATATTCTTTCCATTGAATATCCATTGTTGGAAAATCGCAAATCCATTCAGGTAAAATTTTGATCGGATTTTTAGAAAGCGATAGTGTTGAAAGTTTTTTTAATCCTATTAAAGGAGATAAATCGCTTAATTGATTATCGGATAATAAAAGTATTTGAATTATTGGTAATTCTTTTAGGGGAGAAATATCGTTGATTTTATTTCGCCACAAATATAGTTTTTGAATATTTTTCAGTTCTTTTAAAGGTGCAATATCTTCTATCATATTATTTCCTATACCAAGTTTTTGAATGTTTTTCAACTCTTTTAAAGGAGAAATATCACAGATTTTATTATAAGATAAATAAAGATTATGAATACATTTAAATTCCTTTAAAGTTGCAATATCTCTGATTTGATTGTGCGTTAAAATAAGTTTTTGAATGTTTGTCAACTCTTTTAAAGGAGATATATCGCTGATTAGATTTGATTTTAATTCAAGTTCTTGAATATTTTTCAATTCTTTTAAAGGAGAAATATCGCTGATTTGATTGCTACTCAACACAAGGGAAGAAATTTGTTTTAAGTCCTTTAAAGGAGAAATATCGCTGATTTGATTGCTACTCAGCCTAAGGGAAGAAATTTGTTTTAAGTCCTTTAAAGGCGAAATATCTTTTAACCCGGCATTTGCAATCAACAAGTGCGAGAGCTGTTTCAGTTCGGTAATAGAGACAGGTAGAGTATCAAATTTAAAATTTTTAATATGCAAACCATTTACATTTCCTTGTTCATTAAGTGAGTAGAGCGAGGAATATTTTTTCCATTCCATTATTTCGGCAAGGGGTACTTGCTTGAAGGATGTTTTGAGTTCCTTTTCTAATTGTTTGATAACTATTGAATCAGTTGATTTATTTTTAATTGTCGCTAATTCAAGCTCAAGGTCAAATGTTTCAAGATTATTTATTATTTTGTTATCTAATTGTTTTTCAACCAACTGCATATAAAGGATTTTGTTAGTCAAAATTGGACTCACTCTATAAGCGTTGCGAAAATAGAGTATCGCTTTGTCGGTATCACCTGTTTCGTAATACGCAGTTGCACAATTATTAAAAGCCTCATGGCTGTCGTAGTTTTGCAGCAAAAACTTTTCGTAATAGTCAATTGCATTTTTATAATCTTTTTTCCTGAAATAAAACTGGGCATTTTTGAGCAAAAGTTCTTGCTCATCGGAAAATATTGTTACCAACCGAGAGATGGTTTCAATGGTGTTTTCTATTATCAACCATTTTCGCAACACTTCTACGTAAAACGTATAGCCCCCGTTTTCTTTTTTCAGAAATCGGTTGGCAATCAACTGGTCTAATGAAGGAACAATTTTTTCGGTGTATGGGGCGAGTTTGTTTGCAATGGCTTCGGTTTCAATATCCGTAATGTTGAAAACCAGATTTTTTTCGGCAGCCAAAGCCGAAAGATATAGAATAATTTTTTGGTTATCGGGTAGCGTTTCCCAAATCCAGCGCACAGCACTGGCTTTCTCACGAATCACGCTTTCCAAAACATTGTCAATCAGGGTTTCTGCAATTTTTGCATCATTGTTTTTGCGTGCCAATCTGAATGCGCTATCTGCAAGGCATTGTGCGAAAAGCGGATGCCCACCTGAAAGTTGAAAAAGTTTGTCCACCGCTTGGGCAGTAAAGGGTAACGAAGTAGAAGTTTGCTCTGCAAGCTGTTGAACAATAGACTTATCGAACATAAATATTTCGTGCTGCACGCCGTTTTTCAAAAGCGAACCATAACGGTTTTCTTCAAGGTCTTTGTAGTTTCTGCCGATGGCAAACACAAATTTCACCGGCAGTTGTTTTTGCTCAATATCTGCAAAAACCGTTGCCAAAAAAGGGATAAATTTATAATATGCAGCATCTTGTGGCAAGGCATCTTTTATAAACTCAGCAGCACCGATTACGTCAAATTCATCAAAAAGAAAAACCAATTTTTCACCTGTTTGTAGTTTTTGTGCAAGATTGGGTAAAAAAGACCTACGAAAATAATCGGTATCGTCAAAACTGTCCTTATTCAGTTGAATATCAATTCCTAAAATTTGTAGGGAATCTTGCGCAATGACATAGAGCAGTTTCGGGAGCGGGGTGTCAGTATAGCCCTGTAAATCAAAAAATACGGTGCGCACCTTCAGCTTTTGCGGCGCATCGTTGAATAGCTTGAGCAGAAACGAAGTTTTACCAATTCGCCTTTGTCCAAATAGCAAAAACACGTGTTTATAGTTATCGTTCAAAAAGTTATATGCCTCTTCCAACAAATTTTCGCGGTCGAAAAAGTCATCGTTCAACACTGCCTGACCAGTAACAAAAGGGCTATTCGATTTATTCATAGCGGGTAAGATTATCCAATAAAAGTTTTGAAATACTCCTCACCAAGTGTAAAAATCATTTTAGTAATCCCATCGCCAACTTTCATTTCTTTAATCCACTCAACTAATTTATTTTTAGTGCGTTTTGGCATACTTTCGCCAGCCCAACTTTCAATAATTGCCACCAATTCTTTGGTGTATTTTTCGATTACATTGTCTAAATTTTTGCCGTTGAGCAAGTATTGCTTGTGATTGTAAAGAGTCCAGAAAAATTGTTGCACAAAAAGCGGATAACCTTTCGTGGCTTTCCAGCAAGTTTTAATTTCTTCGTCTGTGAATTTTATAAAATTATCCTTTAAATACTGTTGTGCCAATTCGTTAACTTGTTTTTCAGTAAACCCTACCAACGAATCGGAGGAAAGTTCTAAAAACGAACCAAGTGCTGCAATTTGAGTTTTGTCTTTCAACTCTCCCACCGAATGATTTGCCGTAAAGACACAAGAAAAAGGTTTATGGTATTTGTTATCAATTAGTTTCCGCTGCAACACACCACTAAAACGGTTGAGTGCTATACTTATTAATTCAATATTTTTTTGAGCCGAATTACCTACATACGAATCAAATTCATCAATCAGAAAAACAATATACGTTCGTTTTTCGGCATAAATACAGGTAATATCGCTCAAAAAGGAATCTGCATATTTTGATTTTTTTGGCGATTTTAAATCAAAAGATTCCAATCCTTCGTACATTTTGCGGTAAAATTCTTCTTCATCCGAACAGCCAATAACATTTACATACACAAAACGCACTTTTCGTTCTTCATCGCTTTGATAGGTAACAATGCTTTTGGGGGTTTGGGTATATTTTGCCCATAAGTGTAGCAATAATGAGGTTTTACCCATTTTTCTTTCGCCGCTAATCCATACATCACCCTGAACTTTTTCCCCACAAATTTTATTTAAAATGTTTTCAACAATTTCATCTCGATTGAAAAAATCTTGTCCTAAAGCCTGTGAAGTTGGTATAAATGGATTCATTTTATTGATATTTAATTAGTTATTATTAAATCTATCTTCTCTATAATATTTCAATTTCGGGTTGCAAAACTTTACAAATATACTAAAAATGAGTTAAAAACCCTGTGCAAAGCTGTGTAAACTCCGATCATAATTTTGTGGTTAAAGTTGAGGGCTTCAATTAATTACGAATTAAAAATTAAAAATTATGATTCATGTAAAATTTATGGTTTGTAAAATTAGAAATTATTGGTTGATTAACCATTTCCACAACGGAATAATGCTAATGCTCTTATTATCAATGTTTACCAGTTCTTCAATTTCCATTGTTATTAAAGTTGCGTTGATGGTGTTGTGCTGTTGCATGGCTTCCAGCAAGCTGTTTAATTCGCGGGTTTTGGTTTCGGCATTCGATAGATCGTAGCACACATTGACCATTCGTATTCCGTCTTCGGCTTCATATACAAAGTCAGTTTCCTGTTTACCGGCCCAATAGTGCAACGCCACATTGTTTCGCCTCAACTGCAGCATCACCACGTTTTCGATCACCCTGCCAATGTCCTGCGAAATGCTGAAAATGGCTTTAAACCCGGTATCAATTGCGTACAATTTCAGCGGATTGCGGTTTTGTTCGCCTACCGAGCGCGAATAAAGCGGAATTGTAAAAATTGCATATACTTCCCTCAAATAATCAATGTATTCGTACAGCGTGTTTTTCGAAAGGGAAATTCCCTGTGATTTCAAATCGTTGAATAATTTGTTTTGGCTCAGGGGCGTGGAAATATTTACATAACAGTATTTTACAAGAAGTTTCACCAAATTCCGGTTGGTAATGCCGTATCGCTCGATTAAATCTTTGTAAATAATCAAGTCCACGTATTCCTGTAAAATCAATTTGTGTTTGTCTTTATTTTCGTAGATCAATTCAGGAAATCCTCCCTGGAACAAATAGGTGTTCAACGCATTGCGGATGAGCGCGTAATTTGCTGAGCTGTAGTAATTGTTGTCAATACCTTTGAAGCGCAGGAATTCTTTGAACGAGAGCGGAAATATTTCGTAACTAATTGATCGTCCTCGCAATGAGGAAGCAATTTCGCTGCTCAACAGTTTCGATGACGAGCCACAAAGATAAATTTGGCAATTCTCGGTATCGTGAAGCCGGCGAATAAAGATTTCCCAGTTTTCAACGATCTGGATTTCATCAAAAAAGAAATAAACTTTTTCCGGTTTTTTAGTGGGAAACATCTCATAATAAGCCTCTAAAAGTTCGTTACAATCTGGTAACTGAACGGGAAAGATACGGTCGTCTTCAAAGTTGATATATACAAGGTTGGTTTTGTCAACGGTTTCGCGCAATTTTTTAATGGTTTGATAAAGTATGCTCGTTTTTCCACAGCGCCGCACACCTTTAAGGGTAACTATTTTACGTGTGTCGATCGGAATTTGAATATCACGCAGAACAATCTCAGCAAATGTTCTTTCCTGATTATCAACAATTAAGCG
>CAILKW010000539.1 GCA_903834845.1 uncultured Bacteroidia bacterium
AAATCAGGACATTTAACAAGGATGTAATTATAATTGCTCAAACCGCTTATGCGTTGGCAGGTGACCGGGAAAAGGCACTCAAGGCAGGATGTAATGACTATATTACAAAACCGTTAAGCTATAGCATACTATTGGAGTTGATTAAAAAGTATTTCAAGTAATAACAGCAGTTTATATGAGAAAAGAATGGCTGAATAAGCGAATATTCCTGTACTTCATTTTATCGTCAGCGTTCTGGACACTTCTTATTGTAATATTGGCAACAGTCAATTACCGGGAAGTTTACAATAATTCACTTCAAATAGTTAAATCCAGCGCAATCGATGGTTATAACAAGGATTTAGTATATCGGCGATGGGCTACTATTCATGGTGGTGTTTATGTGCCAGTTACCGACAGCACTCCTCCTAATCCGTGGCTTTCAAATTTACCCGAACGAGATATTACGACCCCTTCCGGGAAAAAACTCACCTTAGTCAACCCTGCCTATATGACTCGACAGGTACAAGAACTGGGAGTTCAGCAGTTTGGATTACGAGGTCACATTACAAGCCTTAAACCTTTAAGACCAGCCAATGCACCCGATGATTGGGAAAAGAATGCATTATTAGCTTTTGAGCAGGGTGTCCAAGAGTCGGCCTCCCTGGAAATGCTTAACGGAAAGGAGTATTTTCGTTTCATGAAACCAATGATTACTGAGGATGGATGTTTGAAATGCCATCGCCAACAAGGTTATCAAATCGGTGAGATTCGGGGAGGGATAAGTGTTTCAGTCCCATGGGAACCTGTCAGAAAACAGTTAAACTTTCACTTGTTATTTTTATTAATTACTTATGGGGGAATCTGGATAACCGGACTTGCCGGTGCTGGATTTATTATGAAAGGAATTCATAACCATCAGAAGAAACAAGCAATGATGGAGGATACTCTACGCAAAAGCGAACAAAAGTACAGGTCACTTTTTGACAATTTGGCTCAGGGCATGGCACTACATGATATCATCCTTAATGCGTCAGGCGAAGCGATTGATTATAGATTCGTTGATGCCAACAAAAGTTTTGAAGAACTCACTGGTCTGAAACGGGAAGATATCATTGGTAAAACAGTTTTGGAAGTAATGCCAGGAACTGAACAAGTTTGGATTGAAAAATATGGTCAGGTTGTAGCTACCGGCAAACCTCTGCATTACGAAAATTATGCCAGTGAACTGGAAAAACATTATGAGGTTGTTGCATATCGTCCGCAACCCGGACAGTTTGCTGTTATTGTATCAGACATTACAAGCAGGCGTCAAAACGAAAAACAAATCGAACAAAAAAACAAGGAACTTGCAACACTAAATGCAGAAAAAGACAAATTCTTTTCCATTATCGCTCACGACCTGCGCAGCCCGTTTAATGGACTTCTTGGCTTAACAATACTGCTGGAAGATGAGATGTCAACAATGACACAAGACCAGGTTCAAAAGATTGTCGTGATATTGAGAAAATCTGCAACCAACCTTTACAGCTTGTTGGAAAACCTTTTGGAATGGTCGCAATTACAAAGAGGCTTTATCACTTATTCTCCGCAGCCAATACTACTAATGCCAAAGGTTTTGAGTGAAACAGAATTATTAATGGTATCGGCTAATAAAAAAGAAATCTGTTTAAACTATGCTATCCCTGAAGGTTTAATTGTTGTGGCTGATGAAAATATGCTTGGCGGAATCCTGCGTAATTTAACCAGCAACGCTGTGAAATTTACTCAGCCCGGAGGTACGGTTACAATTGCTGCAAAGACAATCTCATCCCAATGGGTTGAGGTTTCTGTTAAAGATACAGGCATTGGAATGAACAAAGAAATTGTTGGGAATCTTTTCAAATTGGATAAAGATTCAAAACGCCGGGGAACTGACAATGAACCCAGCACTGGATTGGGATTAATCATTTGTAAAGATTTTATCGAAAAACACGGATGGAAGTTATGGGTGGAAAGTGAGGAAGGAATTGGTTCAACCTTTTACTTCACCTTACCTTACAATGCTGAACCGGAAGAATCGAACATCCTTCAAAAATCATTTCCTCTTGAAATAGCAAACAATGACGTTTCAAACCTGAAAATATTAATCGCTGAAGATGATGAAGTATCAACATTGTTGCTGGAGGTAGAATTAGAAACCTATAGTAAAGAAATTTTAAGAGTTCTTTCAGGAATTGCTGCTGTTGAGATTTGTCGCGATAATCCCAATATAGACCTGATATTGATGGATATTAAGATGCCCGAAATGGGCGGATATGAAGCCACACGGCAAATCAGGACATTTAACAAGGATGTAATTATAATTGCTCAAACCGCTTATGCGTTGGCAGGTGACCGGGAAAAGGCACTCAAGGCAGGATGTAATGACTATATTACAAAACC
>CAILKW010000540.1 GCA_903834845.1 uncultured Bacteroidia bacterium
TAATTTCCCTTACAAAAACAACAAGAAAGGGAAATACCGTGAAACTACCGTTCCGGTGAACCATTTTGAGCCCAATGGCTTTGGGTTGTACAATATGCACGGCAATGTTTGGGAATGGTGCAACGACTGGTACGGCGATAATTATTATGATAAATGCCTGGCAATTGGGACAGTTGAAAATCCTGCGGGGCCAAAAACGGGCTCTTTCCGAGTGTTTCGGGGTGGTAGCTGGGACAACAGTGCGCAGTACTGCCGTTCGGCTTACCGCAACTACCGCACCCCCGACCTTCGTAGCCACTATTTGGGTTTTCGGTTAGCTCTTGTCCCATAGTTCAAATACAAAATCAGGAGGCTTCCCTGAAAAAAAGAAAATAGAAAAAATAAATTACACTGTTGACCGGTGCAGGCCGTAACAAGCGGAATGGAGTGAAGCGAGTAACGGTCTGCACTGGTCAACCGGTTAAAAAAAACAATACTCGCTTGCGGGTCGAAATTTTTTGGAAAATATGCAGTTGAAATTTTTTACAATTCCCATTCACGATAATGGCGCAGCCGAACGTGAAATGAATGTTTTTTTGAAATCGCAGAAGATTTTGGAGGTACTACCCAGCTTTAATGCTTCTGCCAATGGTGCCAGTTGGAATATTTGTGTAAAATATATTGAAACGGCGCAACCGTTTAATAAATCAGGCAGCGTAAAAGTGGATTATCGTGAAACACTACAACCTGCCGTATTTGCTTTATTCTCGAAATTGAGGGTCATACGCAAGCAAATATCTACCGATGAAGGAATTCCGGCTTATGCAGTGTTTACAGATGAAGAGCTAATAGGAATATCTGGTTTGCCCGAATTGAACCCGGCCTCATTGCATACCGTAAACGGCATAGGCGAAAAAAAATTAGAAAAATATGGAGCTCGGATGATAGAAATGTTTAATAATTCGGAAAATGACCAAACGGGCAAATAACCTTATATTGCAAATAGCAGATATGGACAATATTATGTTGGCATTTTGGAAGGCCAAGCGTGGCAGGGAAATGAAAGAAGAGGTAAAGGAATTTGCAAACAAGCTTAATGCCAATCTTTTAAAAATACAAAATGGGGTACTTGAAGGAAATATTGAACTGGGCAATTACCATTATTTTAAAATATACGACCCAAAAGAAAGGGTAATCTGTGCGGCATCTTTTCCCGAAAGGATTTTGCACCATGCCATCATGAATATTTGCCATCCGGTATTTGAGCAGGTACAGCTTTTCGACAGCTATGCTACCAGAGTAAACAAAGGGCAGTATGCCGCGCTCGAGAGGGCAAAACAATTCCAAAATAAGTATAAGTGGTTTTGCAAGCTCGATGTACGGAAATATTTCGATTCTATAGACCACCAAGTTCTGAAAACCCTACTAAGACATAAGTTTAAGGATTATCAATTGCTTGACCTTTTCAATCGGATAATTGGTAGCTACGAAGTAACGCCGGGTAAGGGGATTCCAATTGGAAATTTGACAAGCCAATATTTCGCAAATTATTACCTGAGTTTTGCAGATCATTTTCTGAAAGAAACAATACATGTTCCGGCATACATCAGGTATATGGACGATATGGTGCTTTGGCACACCGATTTGTCACTATTGTCGGAGATAAAGGTCAAATTTGTCAATTATATCGAAACTGAATTAAAGCTAAAGGTAAAGCCCGATTGCACAAATTGCAACGAAAAAGGGCTTCCTTTTTTGGGATACGTTTTATTTCCCAACAGTTTTGTGAGAATGAACAAACACAGCAAAAGCAGGTTTGCCTCGAAATTTAAAAAATATTCAGAACTGTTAAACAATGGTTCGTGGTCGGAAAAGGAATTTTCAAATCATGTAACACCACTTTTCGCGTTTGCACAATATGCTGATACGCTTGAATATAGGAAGAAGCTGATTTTAGCACAGGAAACCGGCCAAGGGGCTCTAACCGAGTGATTCGGGGTGGTAGCTGGAACAACAATGCGCAGAACTGCCGTTCGGCTTACCGCAACAACAACACCCCCGACAATCGTAACAACAATTTGGGTTTTCGGTTAGCTCTTGTCCCATAGCTCAGGGAAGCCGATGGATTTCGGTATTTTGAACCGGCTTGTTTCCGGTTCCCTTTTCAGGGACGAACAGTTAAACAAAACCAATCCTGTTAGTAGCGCGTGCGAAAGCTGGGTTGGTTATTACTGGCAGTTTTTTTTATTTGTCAACCATTGTCCAAGCCCAACCAACTATTTTCAAAAAAGATTGGCTATATCCACGTATGTAATGATGGTACATTAAAAGCATAAATCCGATCCTGAAAGGGTCGAACGTTAATAGCCCTCAATGAAATTGGGGGTAGATAACGAGACAAACGCCCGGGAACCCTAAAAGGGTTCAACGTAAATATAATAAAACAATGTTCAACCACTCCGTGGTTGTGGTAATGTTTCGTTCACTTTCCCCCGGTTCCGCAAGCTACACCGGGGGCTATTAGCTTCGCTGATCTTCGATTCATGTTCAACCACTCCGTGGTTATTGCTATATTTCATTCACTTTCCCACATTTTTGGAAACCTTTGGGAGGTTAATATCCCCAAATGGAATGATGCATAAACCCGATCCTGAAA
>CAILKW010000541.1 GCA_903834845.1 uncultured Bacteroidia bacterium
AAACCCAGAATAATATGGAGTATGCCGAAGAAAATTCAGTATTAAGAAGGATAAAAAAGGGTTTAAATACAGTTTGTTTGATGATAGATAATAAGGATTTTAATGGGCAACTCCGTATTGATCCAGGTATGTATTCGGGATATTATGTAATTCACGAAATATGTGTAAAATCTGATGTCAAAAAACAAGAAATAACTTTTTATGAAAAAATTCATTCAAAATTAAGTTGCTGGATCAGAAAGTTTTTAAAGTAATTACATAATTTTTACATCAAATACATACCCGACTCTAAAATTTATTAAATCTACGAAGTTGGATTTGCACCTGATATTCAACAATAATTATAAAGAAAAATTCTAACCATCAAAACAAATAATTACGGAAAAATTCAAAATTATTAAATTTGTTCTACCTGATATGGCTTTAGAAGTTTTGATAAAAAACGAAAGGATTGAAAACAAGAAAGGAGTTATTGTCAAAAAGTTCTCTCTATATGATTTTAAACAAGCTAACCAGATAAGTGCCAATTAAATTATAGAAGGTATTCTGAATATTTAATTTCTTAGTACAATACCTAAAATACGGTTGTAACGAAAGAAGACGAATTCAACCTGAACAATGATTATTTGCAATTAAAGGATGCACGCCGATGGTTATCGGAAAATAGCCTGAAATTAGGTATTTACCAATTTTACATTTTTATAACTGTATAAAAAAAACGTATTTTTTTATAATTAAATATCATTTTTTGTTTTGCTTAAGTTGGTCTTCATAATCCCTACGGCGGAAGTCTCATGTCATAAGAATTCTCTATTTTATTGAGATAACTCACCATCATTAGGAATGACAAAACAATCATTTGGCATAAAGCACCAAAAATATCAATTGTAATTATTTTCGTGGAGATAATAATCAAACCTCTAAATACCAGAACTTTATTTATTCATAATATAAATCCCAATGGATACGACATTGTATTTACATATCGGAACGCCTAAAACCGGCACTACCGCCATTCAGAGATTTTTTTATATTAACAGGGATGAATTAAAGGAAAATGGCTTGCTATATCCCGGCGAGAATGAAAATCATTATATCGCGGCTCTGGAAATCAGAGAAGCAGATAAACCCTTTTTGGACACTAATTCGGAGTGTTACAAAGTATTTACAGAGATTGCAGCTAATTGTGGAGTCTTCAGGAAAATATTATTAAGTGCGGAAATTCTTTCTCAAAAAGTTAATATTTTGCTCCCAAAATTAGCGGAAGTATTAGTTTTTTTTAAAATCAGCATACCGATTAAAATAATTATTTATTGCCGTCCTCAACAAGAATTTTTAGAATCTTCATATCAGCAAAATATAAAATCAATTAGTTCTCGTAAAACATATAGATTTGATGAATATGTTAAAGACAAATTAGAATCAGGGTTTATAAATTATTATGAAATTGTTACTCATTACTCATCTTTTTTTGGAAAAGAGAATTTAATTGTAGTACCTTATGAAGCCAAAAATTTTAGCAATACGATATTTACAGAATTTAAACGAATACTTGAACTACCAGAAGGTTTGGTATTAAAAGAACCATTACAAAGCCAAACAAATATTGGTTTAAAAACACACACAATTGAGTTTTTGAGGTGGATGAATATTTTAAAAATTGAGAATGATGATTATTGGGAAATCTTGTTAATACTTTCTAATGAGATTAAAAAAGAAGTTGGCAACTATAAACTGCTTACACCTAAACTAGCAGAAGAAATATATGAAAAATTTGAAAAATCAAACAGCAGGCTTGCCAGAGAATACTTAAATAGACCGGATGGTATTATGTTCCAAAATCAGAAAACAGTTTTTCCAGACGATTACCAAACTTATTGCCAGCAGGATGAGTTTTTACCAGAATCTTTTCATCGCGAAATAGGTTTGATAAAAAAGAAAAATATAGAGATACTCGAAAGTATTGATATTCACCTTCATTCATACAAATCATCTGATTTGGTTGCAATGAGAGCTAAACAGTCTTTTCTAAACTACCTAAAAAAAATAATTTCCTTTGACAGGGAAAAAATGCTTCAAAACATGCGTACCGGTATTGGGTACAGAGACATGAAGTTGATTCTATTAACAAAAAAATGGAATACACAATTGAAGATTAATGAACGAAATTTTTTAGAAAAAACTTTTGATTATAGTAAAAGCATAGAAAATAATATTACTATTGAAAATGGAAAGATT
Source organism: uncultured Bacteroidia bacterium (assembly GCA_903834845.1). Taxonomy (GTDB): domain Bacteria; phylum Bacteroidota; class Bacteroidia; order Bacteroidales; family Prolixibacteraceae; genus JAAFHB01. Next base: position 2,239 of record CAILKW010000541.1, read on the forward strand.
TATTTAACATCATTTGGAAACGATCCATATTTTAGTATAGCTAAAACGGCAGGCAATTATAATACTAAAACTCTACTGATGTTTAAATTTGAGTCACCATCGGATACAGATTTACAAGTCTTTTTTCAAACCCAGTATAATATGGAGTATAGCGAAGAAAATTCAGTATTAAGAAGGATAAAAAAGGGTTTAAACTCAGTTTGTTTAATGATAGATAATAAGGATTTTAATGGGCAACTCCGCATTGATCCAGGTATGTATTCGGGATGTTATGTAATTCACGAAATATGTGTAAAATCTGATGCCAAAAAACAAGAAATAACTTTTTATGAAAAAATTCTTTCAAAATTAAGTTGCTGGATTAGAAAGTTTTTAAAGTAATTACCATGTATTAAACTTTAGATGAATATTTAACTCTAAATATGTCATATCAACGAAGTGGCATTTGTATTAAACACTAAACG
>CAILKW010000542.1 GCA_903834845.1 uncultured Bacteroidia bacterium
AATGTTTTTATGATGAGCCGTTATGAAAACAAAACCAACAAAGAAATTGCCGAGCTAATAAATATTTCAGTTAAAGGTGTTGATTACCATATTACACTAACAATTAAGGCATTAAGAGTTTCATTACGGGACTACCTGCCTGCCTTACTTTTTATTCTGGTTCGTTGATGAAATTGTTGGTATGTAGAACCCGACCATGACCCTTCATGCGGTTGCAAACCCTTGAAGCTGTCGTTCAGATGGTGAGTTTTTTTTTCGCGCAAAGACGCAAAGTGACGCAAAGTTTTTTCATTAATTCTTTGCGGACTTCGCGTTCTTTGCGCGAAACTATTAAAATATTTTTCAAATAGGTTTTTAACCCTCCTTCTTCTACCTGCAACCAAAAACCTGTAGCAACCCACATTATTTTCAAAAAAACCCATTTTCTTACTAGGGATACAACCTTTTGAATCGTTTTAATAGTTGGAAAAGGAAATTAAACATGTTCTCACTCCACAAACTATAAAACACGATTATGAATCAGGAATTACTTATACGATACATTGTGGGGGATGCAACCCTTGAAGAAAAAGCGGAAATGGCTGAATGGCTCGATTCCGACCCATCGCATCTACGAGAGTTTCTTGCCTTCCGTAAATTGTACGATATTACCCTTTGGCATGAGAAAAAAAAGGAAGCTCAGATAACAAATCCAACGAAATCCAAAACTGAATTCCATATCAGGAAACTAATTACAGAGGCATTGAAAATTGCTGCTGTGTTTGTTGTGGCCTTGTTAGGAATTCGGTACTTTCAACCATCTTTACCTAAAAATGAACCGGTTGCGATGCAGACAATTTTTGTTCCTGCCGGTCAGCGGGCAGAACTAACACTTACAGATAGTACAAAAGTCTGGCTTAATGCCAAAACTACTTTTACATTTCCTAACCATTTTTCAGCTGACAGCCGCAATGTCACCCTTAATGGTGAAGGATATTTTGATGTAAAAAGTAATAAAAAACGACCATTTATTGTAAAGACCGAGAAGTACAATATCAAAGTCTGGGGTACTAAGTTTAATGTTATGGCGTATTCCGGGATAAACATTTTTGAAACTTCGTTACTTGAAGGATCCGTAGAACTGTTAAAACCGGGAATAGAGAAAGGGGCGATGATTCTTCCTAACGAGCGTATATTTATAGATAATAACCAATTAGTCAGGGCTCCCATTAGTAACTTCAATCATTTTCTTTGGAAAGAGGGGCTGATTAGTTTCGACAATGAAACTTTTCCTGAGATGGTTAGCAAACTTGAGCTTTATTTTGACCTGAAAATCAATACTAAGAATAACAAGATTTTGAATAATCGCTATACCGGGAAATTCCGAACCAAGGATGGTGTCGAACATATCCTGAAAGTACTTCAACTAAGTAATAAGTTTAGGTTTACAATTGACGACAAACTCAATATTATAACTATTGAATAAGAACAGACTAATGTAAAACCTTATAAAATTATGCCTATGTAGTAACTAACAGTTTCACTAAAAAAAAGCCGGACAATGCGTCAACATTTTCCGGCCAGCGGTCAAAACCCGACAAACTCTTTAAAAATATCAAGTATCAACCAATAAAAAAACAAATGTATGAAATATTATTTGTTCAGAGAAATTAATGTCTCAACGAAACAATTTATTCGAAAAATGAGAATCACGTGTTTTCTGCTTTTTGTGCTGGCATCCGGTTTGTTTGCCACTCCCGGCAACTCTCAGGTTGCAAAAGTTTCCATCAACCTGAAAAACGAAGCTGTTGTAAAAGTGCTCGATGCTATCGAAAATCAAACGGATTATTTGTTTGTCTATAGCAAGAATGAAGTTGACCTTACCAGAAAAATTTCAATTGAGGCCGAGAAACTAGCTGTTGCTGAAGTTTTAACAAGCGTATTTGATAAGACAAATATAGTTTATGCAATGGAGGGAACCAATATTATGCTGATGGAACGAAGTAATGCTCAACAACAGGGCAAAAAAGTATCCGGTAAAGTTACCGACCAAACAGGAGCCTCAGTTCCTGGAGCTTCTGTAGTGGTAAAAGGAACGACGACAGGCGTAACAACCGATAATAGTGGAAATTACTCGCTCAATGTCCCTGAAAATTCCACTTTGCAATTTTCGTTTATTGGAATGAAAACACAAGACGTAGTGATCGGTAGTAAAACAGTTTATAATATTGTTCTTTCTGAAGAGACAATTAACTTGGAAGAGGTTATTGCAGTAGGATATGGCATCCAGAAAAAAGCCAGCCTTACAGGAGCCATAAGTTCTGTAAAATCGGCTGACCTCATAGTAACAAAGAATGAGAATATTACAAATATGCTTGCAGGTAAAATGGCTGGTGTTCGTATTGTCCAAAGAACAGGAGAACCTGGTGAATATGCTTCAAGCATTCAAATCCGTGGATTTGGTACTCCGTTGGTGATTATTGACGGTGTTCCCCGTGATAACATGTCGAAATTAAATCCCAATGAAATTGAAAGTATTTCGGTATTGAAAGATGCTTCTGCAGCTATATATGGTGTGCGTGCTGCTAACGGTGTAATTCTTATCACAACAAAAAAAGGGACCAAGGGGGCCATGCAGCTTGAATATTCGGGTTATTACGGTGTGCAGACACCTATTAATACACCTAAAGGTCTTGATGCAGCTCAATATATGGAAATAACGAATGAAAACAATATAATGCGGGGTTCACTGGCACCTGGAACACTTATGTTTAAACAATCCGAAATTGACGCATACAAAAATGGTTCAAAAACCGGAACAGAGTGGTCGCGCATTAATTCAAATTATTATGCTCCTCAAAATCAGCATAATATTTCTGCTACAGGAAATTCAGGAATGATTGATTATTTCGTAAACTTTAGCAACTTTGCCCAGGAGGGAATTTACAAGACAGGAGATTTGAACTACGAGCGTTTTAACATCCGGTCAAATGTTACAGCAAAAATCAATAAGAACCTGAAGGTTGAATTTCTGTTAAGTGGAATGGCAGATACCAAAAATTCACCGTATGGATCAACTACTAACACTCAACAATACTGGAGGATGGTTTGGGTTTTACCACCTACCACACCAGCCTTTGCCAACTATAACAGGGATTATCCTCAGTCAGTCTTAATGGGTAACAGCCCTGTCGTTATGGGTAATTCGGATATTGTAGGTTACGATAGGAATAAACAAAAACTCGTTCAGGCAACAGGGAATCTGATCTGGGATATTCCATGGATTAAAGGATTGCAGGCAAAAGGCTCCTACTCTTACGATTACACATTCTGGGAAAATAAATCCCTGCAAAAACCATATAAACTGTATGATTATAATTTAACTGATGACGCGTATGTGCCTGCCAACATTGGGAATACTGTAATGCCAGGTACCTCTGCCCTTACAAGAAGCACAAGATTCAGTGACAACAAACTTTTGCAGGCATCGTTAAGCTATAACCGTGATTTTGCTGAAAAGCACCATGTCGCAGCTTTGTTGCTATATGAGGAAGGAACTACCAATATGGACAATTTGGCTGCAAGCCGATATATAACAATGACCTCCATTGAAGAATTGCTTGGAGGAGTTGACTTAAACCAAAAAGGTTACATGGATGGATCCGGATTTAATTCAGGTGCGCAGCCTGCCAACCAAAGCGGATTTTGGGTAATTGCTAATAAAGCATTGGTAGGAAGACTAAATTACGATTTCAATTCTAAGTACTATGGTGAATTTTCTTTCAGATATGATGGTTCATCAAAATTTGCTGAAGGTCATCAATGGGGATTCTTTCCCTCTGCTTCTCTCGGATGGAGGATTTCAGAAGAGCCATTTATTAAAAACAATTCAAAGCTGTCATTTATCCAAAATCTTAAATTGAGAGCTTCTTATGGTATTTCAGGAGATGACAGGACTGCAACATTCCAATATGTCCCTGGCTATACCTATCCTACACAGTCATTTATATGGCCGGTTCGTATGTTTGGTGATTCCAAGGCTGCTGGTATAAGTTTAAAAGATACACCTAATGCTAAACTAACATGGATGACTTCCAAACTTTATGATATTGGAATGGATGCTGATCTTTGGAAAGGTTTACTGGGATTCGAATTGGATATCTATAAGCGAGACCGCGAAGGGTTGGTTGCCTCAAGGGTAGTAACTTTGCCTGATTGGCTCGGCGAAGGTTTGGCGCAGGAAAATTTAAATAGTGATGCTACTTATGGCTTTGATCTTAACTTGAAACACAGGAATATAATAAATTCTTCAGTTGGAAAAATAGCTTACGGTATTTCTGCAAATGTAGGTGTAACACGAACAAAAAATGTTTACGTTGAACGCAAACCAAGTGTGGACCAATATGACAATTGGCGTAATAATCCGACAAACAGACCTACTGATATTTGGTGGGGTTATGGATCTAATGGTCAGTTCCAGAATTATAATGAGATCTTTTCTCATGCAATTCTCGACAATAAATCAAATGCTTACATGAAACCTGGTGATTACAAACTGGAAGACTGGAATGGGGACGGAGTAGTTGATAGTTGGGACATACATCCCATAACCAGTGGCGCAAATGCCCAAAATACACCAAGGATATTTTTCGGTTCTATTCTTGACGTCCAATTTCGGGGTTTCGACGTGACTGCAGTTTTTCAGGGTGGTGCTCTGACAACTGTTAAGCAATCAGACTTTTTATCCAATCCATTTTATTTTGATATGAATGGTCCTGACATGTTCTACGACCGCTGGCACATGAAAGACCCATTGGCCGATCCTAAAGACCCCCGCACAGAGTGGATTGCAGGCACTTACCCTACTACAAGTCAGTCAAGTCCTTCAATGGGAATCAACTTTGGTGCAAACACAAGTACCATAAAACGCGCCGACTATGTCAGGTTAAAATCAATTGAATTAGGCTACACCATTCCAAAAGCTGTAATTGACAGGATAGGGATTAAAGGAGTCCGGGTTTATTGCACAGCCTACAATTTATTTACTTTAACCAAATTAAAATACCTCGATCCCGAACATCCATCGAGCAATAATGATCTTCTTTATCCATTGATAAGGACCATAAATTTTGGTGGAAGTATTAACTTTTAAAAATGGAAAAAATGAAAAATGTAAGATTTAAAATATTTTCAATCGTAGTCATAAGTGTACTTTCATGGTCATGCAATACATTAGAGATTAATCCTGTGAATGTGCTTTCAGACGATCAGATATATTCAAGTTCAGTAGGGGTAAATGCCTCGCTTCAATCTATGTATATGCAATTACCAATAGGTACATTCTCCTCTCATTATAACGGAATTGTGACTGGACCATACCAACACCTTAATTTCGGAATGAGTTCTATTTTTATTGGGGAAAGTCAACTTATGCCACTTCGGGCAAGTAACCAGAATGTTCAACTTTATGGCCAATATTTTCAATGGTGGAATTATGTGTCGATACGTTATTGCAACCTGGGTATTCAGGGACTAAAAGCTAATTACGACAAATTCGGTTCACAAAAAGATACCTACAATCATTGGCTTGGCGAAGCCTATTTTTGTCGAGCATACAATTATTATGCAATGGTTAGGTCGTTTGGAGGAGTTCCGATAGTAAAAAGTCCTAATTCGTACACTGCATATCCGGACCTTGCATCTTTAGAAATTCCAAGAAATACCGAAAAAGAGGTGGTTGATTTTATCGCTTCTGATTTGGATTCGGCCATGCTTTTAATGGGGGCCAACGAATTGGAGTCAGGACGTGCAAATAAGTATATTGCCGCAAACCTCAAAGCCAGGGTTATGCTTTTTGCTGCCTGCGAAGCCAAGAAAGGACTGGTACAATTAAACGGCTTGGTAGGAATTCCTGCAACCGATTCAAAAGATTATTACAAAAAAGCATATTCAGCTGCACAGTTTGCAGTAAATAACGGAGGAAAATACAAGCTGTATAGAAAATTAGACAATGGAACCTATATGGGTAAAGTTAAAAATTTTGAACAGTTGTTTATTGATGAAACTTCAAGCAATACCGAGCGAATGTTAATCGTGAAATTCGATGCAGGAGTAGGCAGTGCCCATTGCTGGGATGAAAACCAAAGGCCTCGAGGATATACTCAAACCGCTGATCCATGCGGCGAATTGGCAGCTACTATGGAGTGGGTGGAGCTGTTTGACGACGTCGATGGTAATCCGGGAAAGCTTAATATTGGTGATCCGACTAATCCGGTTCGTTATTCAAATGTTGTGGATCTGTTTGCAAAAGCACAGCCACGTTTGCGCGCCTCAGTACTTCTTCCTGGTGTTCAATTCCCCGGTAGTAGCAACCCGGCCGACATCTATGAGATCAGAAAAGGAATCTATGAATCATATCCGAATGGAAAACTTTATACTGCAACCAATTTTACGGATAAGTATAATGGAATGACTATTCAGGGAAAATGCGGAATAGGGAATGTGAATACCGCTGATAACGGATTTATTGTCTGGAAATATCAAAATCCAAGTGGCACAGGCTCTTATTGGTCCAGTTATCAGGACTGGATCGAATCAAGATATGCAGAAGTTTTGCTGAATAAAGCTGAAGCTGCTGTAAATATAATTGGCGAGACTGTTGACGGTAAAGTAGTCACAATGCAGGATGCACTTGACCCGATCAACGATATCAGATCAAGAGCTGGCACTACACCCTTGACCACAATAAACGAAGCCAAAGTTATCAATGAACGTAGGTGTGAACTGGCTTTCGAAAACCTGATCGTCTGGGACATGAAACGCTTGCGAATGCTTGATGAGGTGTTACAGAATAAGACTTTCAGCTCCCTGTATCCCTATTATGTGGAGAATGAAGGTAAGTATATTTTCATGAAAAAGGAAAGAACTGAGTTAAAATATCGTGTAGATCCAAAAGATTATTATGCTCCGATTCCTGCTTCCGCTATACAGAAAAATCCAAAATTGTTGCCTAATAATCCTGGATATTAACTATTTAAAGATACACATAAAATGAAAAATATAACATATTTATTTAGCGCAATCATCCTGCTATTTGTGTCTTCATGTCAGAAGCTTGACACTTACGATTTGCCAAATGAAACACTAAAGGGGAAACTTACGGATGCATCTGGTAATCCTTTTATTACAGAACAGCCCAACGGATTTCAAATCAGAATTATTGAAGATGGATCTACCCAACCTCGCGACTTTTGGGGAATGGCAGACGGGCAATTCAACAACACCAAAATTTTTAAAGGGAACTATAAGATTTTGCCAATCAATGGTGCTTTTTTCCCCATTAAAGATACTGTAAAAACAGAGATTAGCGGAATAACAACAGTTGATTTTAAGATAACTCCCTATTTAACTGTTAATGCTTCCGTTGTTGCAAATGGGAAAAATTTGGTAGCAACTTACAGGATTAATCAAGCTATTGGTGCTGGTAAAATCAGCGCTGCAAGGCTTTTGATAACCAAGTGGAATCCTAATCCCGGGATGAATTACAGTGACAAAAGCATTTTGAGAGATTTATCGGGAGTATTGGATGCAACTATTGTGCAAACTGATTACGTTGACCAGATTACAGGTTATGTTGAAAGCGGGGTTACCTACTATGCAAGGGTTGCTGTTCTTTCGAATAATTCTCTAGGAAAATATAATTTTTCAGCAGTACAAAAGATTGTTGTCCCATAAGTTATTAGAAAAATCCTGATGTATTTAGCTTCTTCAGATGATAAATATATCAGGGTCTTAAACTAATTCAAATTTCAAATTTCAAAAAATCATGAAAATAATTATAAAACTTTTTACACTCACCTTTGCTGTTTTGAGTGTGGTATTCACATCTTGTCAGGACGATTATGATCCTATTGGAAATAATAAGCCAATCCCAACGCTTAAAGTAAATCCGATGCAGATGGCATTTGATGGAGTAGGAGGAGAGCTTTCATCTGATTTAAGTACTAACGCTCCTTCATTAGGTATTGGAACCCCACCGTCATGGATTAGTGCAACGTTGAGCACTGATAATAAAAAAATAACGGTAAAAGCTCAGGCAAATGATGATTTGTCTAATATTCGGGTGGGATCGTTGGATATTTCTACTAAAACAGGTGAAAACGAAGCGGTACAATACCTGAATTTTGTTCAGGCAGCCAAAGGAGGAATTTTGAATTACAATAGTTTTACGGGCAAGAGTTTAGATCAATATTGGGAAACAAGTGGTTCCGGGGCTATAACAATCGGAGGTGGCTATTTAAGCATGGGAGCCAATACTTTGTTGGTTTGTAAATCTCCAACGGCATTAGTTACACAACCAAATAATATTGTTATTGCTTCTGTTGACATAAAAGCTGGTGGCGAAGGAGGATTACAAGTTTACCTTACTAATGATCCAAATAATTCTTTTTCTTTTTTCTTTTCGATTAACAATGATACTGGGAAAGGCGGATTTTATGCTTTTCACGGAACAGGAGCAATGGCCTTGGGTGATGCAATACCTGGAGATCCTCTTAATGGTACTACAATGCCCGCTATTCCCTCATCAGCAGAAAGAGATGATTATTTTCGAATAGAATTTACAAACTCAGCAAGAATGCCAAACTGGTGGCAAAGTGTAGTAAACATATATTCGCTGAAAACCACCAATGGCGTGACAAAAGTTCTCCTAAAACATTATACTCGTAAGTTCGAGATAGACGGACCCAAACCACAGCCTGGCAATTTTGCAGCTTGGGCAAGAAGTGGAACTTCTTCTTTCAAGAACTTCATACTCTCAGCGCAAAAAAATTAATCACTTTTGCAATCTGGATCAATACATTTGAAAGTCCGAATTAAATCCTGACAGGTTCATTCAAACTGAAACTGTCAGGTTATAATCAAAAGCTTAGGCTTAATATTAAAAATGTTACAGAGGTACAAAACTATATCTTATCCGGATTCTTTTATAATTTTGAAAGTATTTCAAAACCAACTTCCTGATTATCTTCGTCTATTTGAATAACATATTGATGTACTGTTTATTCTGAAAACTATTAGTTAGGATATTTCATCAGATGATCTGAATTCTGATGAATTGGTACAGGGAAGTGAATTATGCCTTAAGGCTATAGGTAACCGTTAAATGGCATAAATTTCAATACCGGATTACGTTACCTTAGGGTGTATCAGGGGCACGATAGATGCTAAAAAAGGAATTTAGAAGGAGAGAAAAATAATTACAAAGCTATATTTATGGTGAAAACTATTATTACGACTACAGTTCTGTTTTTAATAACAATAAGCTGTTTTTCAGATACTAAGTCAGTCAATGAAACCAAAATCGTTCCCTTAAAATACATTATCGTTAACGGAGTGGAAGGAACTGATCTTGCTTTCAAAAAGATAGTTGATGTCTTTACACCAACAACAGACAGAGATTTACAAATCGGGGTGGGATTTATCATCTCCTATTTAAGTGAGAATCCGGTAAAAATAAAGCAAAGATTAGAAACATATCTGTCGCTTTCTGCAAAATATAATCTTCCAGTTTTAGTGCAACTGGATGGTGAGCAGTGGTGGCAGAATCGTCCCGATCTCTGGAATTGGTGGGATAAAAATAAACCGGGATATAATCCTGAAAATAAGAGGAATGTTGAATGGACAGCCTGGACTCCCGATTCAGCCGTTAAAATAGGATGGAGGAACTGGGGTCGCCAGCTTCGGGTACTGCCGATGCCAAACCTGATGAGCCACAGCTATCGTGAAGCCTGTAGCATTGAAATGGGAAAATTAATGCCTATAATAATCGGTTGGTGGAAAGCACTTCCCAAAGAAAAAAAATATTTATTAGCAGGCGTAAAAATAGGCTGGGAAAGTGCTATTGGAGTAAATAACTGGTACTACCCAAATGGAAACAGTTACCTTGATAAACCTGAAAAAGATGATCCAACCTATGGACTATCTACAGACAAAATACCTGATCGAGGTGTAATTTCTATTGGATATGCTGCAGTAAAGACTGCAAAAATTGCAAGCTCAGGGGAGCTGACAGGAGAAATGCAAACAGAGGTGGTGAGAATGCACCTTGAGTATTTTTGCAAGTTGGCTTCCAAGCTTGGTGTTCCAAGGGAGCGATTGTTTACTCATTGTGGCGGTTGGAGTCAGGGAGAAACTCTCCATTCTGCTGCCGTAAATAAATACTCTTGCCCAGGCTGGAGTTTTTATAAATATGGCACTGATCCCTCAAAAGATATTACTGCAATGAAAGCACTTGAATTGAGCAATGCTCCCTACTGGGGTGCAGTTGAATGGTTGTATCAGGGAGAAAATACCAAAGAACTGTGGAAGTCGGCTATAACGAATACTATTTCTTCCGACAGAATCAGATATATGTGTATTTATAACTGGGGAGGCATTAAAAATAATTTGAATGCTATTTCTGCTATTAATGAAATTTTGGAAAAATAGTTTCAATAAAATGAAAGTCGTTTGTAAAAATAACCGGATAATTTCAAATTGTAATATCATGGAGCGATACTCTTTAATACTAATCTTTATAAGTTCATTTTTTACACTAAGCCTTTTTTCTCAACAGTCAGTTAATGAAGCATTACCCTTTTCCAAGTCATCTGTGAATTATATGGAAAAGCTTCGTTCTCAATTCGTTGATCCAGGCAATGCTTTCAATGCTTTACCTTTGGGGAAAAACAAGAAAAGTGAAAGCATAACTGAGTATGCTGACAGGCTTGTAAAAGGCAAATGGGGGGGTGCACATGCGGCTTATCCATTTGACGGTCAGAGATATCTTCGGGATACCACAGGATGGAACAATTATAAAGATCTCATTGACAGATGTAAGGAGTTTGGACTCAAGACTTGGATTTATGATGAAAGTGGTTACCCGAGTGGACGCGCCGGCGGTCAGGTACTGGCGGGTCACCAGGAATTCGAAGCACAAGGATTATTCTATGATTCAAAAGATATTCAGGTCCGTGAAACCAGAAACAACAATAACCCTCATGAAATCGAGTGGCGTATTCCTGAAGGATTACCATTCTTTGTGGCCCTATACGCTCTTGACAGAGAAGGACATATAAATGGCAAAGCTGTTGAATTGACCGGTTCTGTTAAAGATGGGTTGCTTAAAGTGTCACTTAAAGCAGGAAGCTGGCGATTGATGGCGTTTGTTCAGAACAGGTTGTTTGAAGGAACCCATGCCGTACTTACCGGTGGCCCATATATAAATATTCTGGATCCTTCTGCTGTGAAGCGTTTCATTGAAATAACACACGATTCGTATTATAGCCATGTTGGTGCTGAATTCGGCAAGACAATCACTGCTATTTTCAATGATGAGGTATCGGTTATGAATGGCCTGCTTACTGATGATACACAGCCTTTCCCTGCGATTGCCTGGTATAACGGACTGCCTGAAATATTTCAACGACGTACCGGTTATGACATACGTGAATGCCTTCCTGCTCTGTTCGACGATGTAGGATCTTTGACCATTCAGAAAAGATGTGATTTCTATTCAATGTTAGGCCAGCAAATTGCTGATGCCTTTTTCAAACAAATCAGGGAGTGGTGCAATGAGCACAAAGTTGCTTCAATCGGGCATCTTCTATGGGAGGAGTCACTGATTTACCATGCTCATTTTTACGGTACACTCTTTCCGTCCTATAAAGAACTTGATTGGCCTGGAATTGATGAACTGGGGTGTCAGTATGGCTGTACATCAGGTGCGCATACTGAGGGCGGTCCGGTTACACCCAAACTGGCAAGTTCTGCGGCTCATATCTGGGAAAAAACACGTACTATGTCAGAGTCGTTTTGTTTTGTAACGAACAAAACCCCAATTAAGGAAATAATTGCGCACTACAGCTGGCAAGCTGTTCTGGGTATCAATACCCTTACCACCATTAGCATTCAGGATGCATATTCTACCGATGATCTTGCCCAGTTCAATGACTGCGTGGGCCGCCTGAATTATATGCTCACTCAGGGACAGTTTACTGCCGATGTGGCAGTGCTCTACCCGATAGCTTCTGTATGGGCTAATTTCAAACCAACAACCCGGCATGTCCATAACCTGAATGATAATCCAAAAGCCAGGGATGTGGATGACGCCTGGCGTTATGTTTCATCTCAGGTTCTTTCATGCCAGCGTGACTTTGATTATCTCGATGAAGAATTGATCCGGAATGCCACAGTTTCCAATGGAAAATTGTGTATTGGCAAAAACAGTTATTCGGTTCTCGTTCTGCCACATGTTACAACCCTCAGTTTTACCACTCTGATGCAGATAAAACATTTCGTGGACAATGGTGGTACAGTGATTTCATGGCAAACACTCCCTATGATCCGGGCTGATGCTGGTTCTGAAGCTGAGCAACAGGCACTTGTTGAGGAATTGTGGAATAATGCCAGAGTAAATGTGATTCATGCCATGAACGAACCGGCATTCCGAAAGGCACTTATGAATAGCGGTAAACCCGACCTGTTGGTGACTCCATCCACAACTGAGATCTATTATCAACACCGTATATTACCTAAGGGAGATATTTTCTTTCTGGTCAATAATTCTCTAAGTCCCGTTTCCGGCGATTTTGCTTTTCGTACCAGTGGTAAGGCCGAACTTTGGGATCCGGTCAATGGTGAAACATTAAAGGCAACCTCGGTTAAAACATCCACCGGCTGCAAAATAAAGCTTATGCTTGATCCACGCCGTAGTATATTTGTGGTATTCAGTCGGGAGTAATAGCAAAATTATATTAATAATTTTTAAATGAACAATTCTGTAAAACCTTTTGATTATAAAATACTTTGCCTTCTTTTCAATATTTTGCTTTGCATGTTCTCATTACTTTCTTTAATGTCTTGTAAAGATGGAGCGAATCAATCAATTAAAGAATTTACAATTATTTTTGATGCAAAAGGAGGTACGCCAACTCCTTCACCCCAGAAAATAATTGCAAAGGGGCTAGTTGTTCAGCCAACTGTTGATCCTACCAAAGGAGATAGTGTTTTCGTGGGCTGGTTTACGGCATCTAAAATGAAGTTTAACTTCATTAGTAATCCCGTAACTGAAGATCTTACCCTGTATGCAAAATGGTGGGCTGGTCCGGAAAAATATGTGTTTGTGGTTGCTGCCGATTGGGAATATAGTGAGACAAAAGTTAAAGCTAATTTTGGATCGTCCAAAGGTAAGTCCGTTGCGGTAGGTGTATGCCCTATTTTTTATATTTTCGAACGACCTGCAAGTCAGGTACAGAGTGAGTTAAAAGAACATTTAAGGCTATCTGAAGAACTTGAGGTTCCTGTTTTATTACAGTTTGATGCTATCACATTTATGAATGCCCGTCCTGACCTTTGGAATTGGTGGGATAATTCAAAGTCAGGATACAATCCCGACAACAAAAATAATGTGGAGTGGACAAGCTGGTCAGCAGATGATGCGGTAAAAATAGGTTGGCTTAATTGGGGAAGGCAGATACGGCTTAATCCAATGCCAAATCTGATGAGTCCTGTTTACAGGCAAGCAGTAACAAATGATATGACGAACCTTATTAATATTGTTGCTCAATGGTATAGAAATCTTACAAGTGACAAAAAATATCTTTTTGGAGGCATAAAAGTAACCGGAGAAATGTATTATGGAGTCAATAATTGGTATTATCCAAACGGCAACAGCTACCTGAATCAAGATCCAAACCTTGATCCAAAAACCGGAATAAATGTGAATGATTTACCATCCCGAGGTGTTCAAACCATAGGTTATGCCGCACTAAAAACAGCAGGTATTAAGACTTTCGGGAATATTACAGGTAATGATATTGCAGAATTAGCTCGCAGACATAGCGAAATTATGAGTAAACAGTGTGTTGACCTTGGAATTCCCAGGGATCATGTTTTTGCCCATGCGGCAGGACCAGGTAAGGATTCAGAGGCTTGTATAAATCAGTATGCCTGCCCGGCTTGGAGTTTTTATAATCAGGATGCCACAAATCCTGCCGGTTTTACTCTGGCACTGAACATACTTAAAGCTTCAGATGCTCCGTACTTTGGAATAGCAGAATGGTCTATTGGTGATTCCCAAGATCCAAATAAATGGAGTACTGCCATTTATAACGGACTTTCGATCCCCCGCTGTCGCTTTCTAAGCATTTATGGAAACGTTGTTGGGAGCGATTATTATAAAACCAATCCAAATATTGGTGCTATACAAGGAATAATAGCACTACAATAATAATTTGAATAATGAAAATCGTTATAGAACGAATACAACACACATAAAATAATACTTTAATATTACCATTTTGGTTTCAAAAAAAAATGTCATGAAGAAAACTATTCTTATTTTTATTTTTATTTTTTTGTTTTTGAATTTAAGAACATATACTCAGATAACAGATTATACTAAATACGTTGATCCATTTATTGGTGCAGATGGTGGCGGATATACTTTCCCGGGGGCAGCCCTACCTTCAGGCATGTTAAAGGTTGGACCAGATTGCAATAAGCTTGATGAAAATGCCGGTTGGGATGCAAAAGGGAATATTGTGGGGTTTAGCCACACTCATATAAATGGTTCAGGGGGGGGATGCAAGTTTGGTAATATTCTTTTCATGCCTACTGTTGGAGAAGTTAAGCCACTTGATTACACTTCACCACGTGCCAACGAATATTCCGAAGTAGGTTTATACAACGTTTATCTGACTCGGTACAAAACTTCTGTACGGCTTTCGGCTACACGTAGTGCCGCAATTCATGAATATACATTTCCCGAAACCGATAAGGCTAATGTTATGATTGATTTGGGGAGTTTCCTGTCCTCTTATGAACGGCAGGAATTCGTGGGGTCTGAGGTGCGCATACTATCTGATACTGAGGTTGAGGGTTACAGTCGAATCCGCGGTGGATGGAATATAGGCAGGGCATATACAGTTTATTTTTATGCAAAATTTGAAAGGCCTGCTACCTCTTATGGAACATGGAAATCAGGGCAGCTTTATCTCAACGAGAAATCTCAATTTGATAGCAATGAAAAAACTGGGGCCTACCTTACGTTTGACACCAGGCAAAATAAAACAGTCAAAGTAAAGGTTGCCATATCTTATATGGGTGTAAACAAAGCTCAATACAATATAAAAGAGATACCCTCATGGAGTCTTGAAACTGTGAAATCAAACGCCGTAATTGAGTGGAACAAGATCCTTAAACAGGTGAAAGTAGAAGGAGGTAGTGAAGATAGTAAAAAAATATTTTATTCTTCTGTTTACCGCATTTTTTTGCAACCCAATAACTATAAGGGTGAAAATCCATTGTGGGCTTCAGATAAGCCATACTATAGCGATTACCATGCGATATGGGATACTTACAGGGCTACTCACCCATTCATTAACTTATTGCAACCCTCCCTTGGGGCAGATATGGTAGAATCGCTTATTGATATTTATCGTTTCGACAACTATATGCCCGATGCCCGGACCAGCCACGACAACGGACGTACACAAGGGGGATCAAACTGCGATATGTTGGTTGCTGATGCTTTCGTAAAGGGAGTAAAGGGTGTTGACTATAAAACAGCATTGCAAGCCATGATCAAAAATGCAACAGTACCACCGGGGGATGATGAACGAAAACAAGGTCGTGGTGGACTTTGGGATTATAACAGAATAGGTTACGTATCAACTGACTTTGAAAGATGCGGAACTCGTACCTTGGAATATTCTGCAAATGATTATGCTATTGCAACAGTGGCAAAAGGACTTGGAGAAACTGCGATTTACGAGAAGTATAAGAAAAAGGCATCAAGCTGGGAGAATCTTTGGAACCCTGAAATTGAGAATATGGGATTCAAAGGCTTTATCTGGCCTCGCAAATCAGACGGCACATGGGTAGATACCACCAAATTCAACGTATTCGCCTCAGGTTCATTGGAGCATCCTTTCTATGAGACTTTCTCCTGGGAATACTCCTTTTATGCTCCTCAAGATATGAGCCGACTGATTGAAAAAATGGGAGGTAAGGAAACCTTTATCAATAGGCTTGACACCTACTTTACAAAGTCATTTCCCGGCAAACTCGGCGAACTGCTTTTTTACACCAAATTAGTTGGCATGTGCCAAATTTCAAACGAACCATCATTTTTAAATCCTTCGCTATACTGCTATGTTAACGAACCTTACAAAACAGCAAAAATTGTCAGGCAAATTTTAGCCACCCAATACACATCTGGTAGGGATGGGGTGCCGGGAAACGATGATTCAGGATCAATGGGAGCCTGGTACGCATTCCATGCATTAGGTTTTTATCCCAATGCCGGGCAAGATGTTTACTTGATTTCAAGTCCAATTTTCCAAAAGTCCACAATCACCTTGGAGAACGGAAAGCAGTTTGTGATTATCGCAAAAAATGCTGACGAAAAGAATATCTACATTCAATCATGCCTGCTGAACGGAAAGCCATTTAACAATTGCTGGTTTCGTCATGCTGATATTGCGAATGGTGCCACCTTTGAATTTGTGATGGGCGATAAACCTTCAACATGGGGTTCAAACGGGGAATTGCCTCCCTCAATGTCAAACCAAAAATAGGACTGTGTATGTTTATTTACTATAATTGTCAAAAATTAAAATATGATTAAGCGAAATATATTTATGCTAATCTTAATTCTGGTTCTTTTTGCAGGCTGTAAAAAGGACGCGCAAAATATCCCAATTGTAAATACCGGAATATTGGTAAAAAATTTCAATTTTAATAATGAACCCTTTATTGGCAGCGACTTTGTGTTTTACGCCAGTACAGGTATTGGATATGATGAATATATAATTCAGAATATAGACAGCGTAATTGTTGGAACAAATGTATCAAAGCTTAAGTCTCAATTCACTACCTTAAATGATAAGGTTAAGGTAAAAGTAAACGGCAAATTACAGGTAAGCGGGGTGACAGAAAATGATTTTACAAATCCCGTAATTTATTCGGCAAATCTGGAAAATGGTGAGGTGCAAACCATTAAAGTAATTGTGAATGTAGCAAAAAAAGCTGTTACAACAGACAAATTTATTTTCATAAATCAGACTTCTTATTCCGAAAGTGAAGTTCAGGATATCGCAGCAAAATTTGGAGGGCAATTAAAGAAGAGGGTAGCAGTTGGATTAGGTGTAATTATTTCGGTATTGAATGCAAGTTCGGCAAATGTACTTTCCAAGCTAAATAGTCAACTTGCTCTTTCATTAAAATATGACTTGCCAATATCCATTAAATTGGATGCAGAAATCTGGTGGGATTATCGTCCTGATCTTTGGAATTGGTGGGATCAATCTAAATCAGGATTCAATGTCGCAAATAAAGATAATGTGGAATGGACTGATTGGACTAATGATTCTGCAGTTAAACTGGGATGGCTAAACTGGGGATCACAGATTCGTATGGTTCCAAGTCCAAATTTGATGAGCCAGAAATACAAAGAGGCATGGAAGGCTGCAATTACTCCATGTGTAAAAGCCATTAAAACCTGGTATGATGGGTTGCCCTCCGATAAAAAATTCTTATTCGGTAACATAGTCGTTGGATGGGAAAGTTCAATAGGTGTGAGCAATCACTTTTATCCTAATGGAAATAGTTATTTGAACCAACCTGTGACTAACGATCCAACCACAGGATTCAATATTGCAATATTACCTTCAAGGGGTCTTCAAACTCTTGGTTATGCTGCTGTAAAAACAGCAGGAATAGCCAGTTCAGGTACTTTGACTGAAGCTATGCAGACAGAGGTTGTACGCCGGCATCTGGAAGATCTGTCAAAAACAGTAAATGATCTGGGAATCCCCCGCGAAAACATTTTTACTCATTGCGGTGGTTGGGTTAAAGGGGAAACTGTCTATACAGCAGCCATTAATAAATACTCTTGCCCAGGATGGTCATACTATAATTATGCTTCAGATCCGACCTCTGATTTGACTGCGATGGATGCACTTTCCAAAAGCGATGCACCTTATTGGGGAGCTGTAGAATGGTTGTTGCAAGGTTCCAAAACACAATATGAGTGGGTAACAGCCATTACCAACGCATTGGCGAAAAAATCGCGCGTAGTCGTTATTTACAATTGGAATAGCATAAATACAAATCTAAATGCCTTGAATGCAATTAAAGAAATAAATAAGTAATTATATTAATACCAAACCAATAATAGTTACTTTTTGTAAATTAGTCAGGTCTTTTTTGATGGTCTTCTTTTTCCTATTGGTTCAATCCGGTAATATTATTATATCCAATTCATTGAAGGCTGATCGCTGGCTTGAAATTGATTTGTACCGGTTCGAGCGTAATGATATGGAAAAGTGTGTTAATCAGTTTTGGAACAAGTATAATCCACTTCTTGCAGATGTTGACGGTTGGAACGGGTTAGGTTTTTTCAAACAAAATCAATAAAAACGAATGTTAATCATTGAACCCTGAACATTTTAGTTAAATATTAATAAATAATGAAATAAGATTCTGAGACTAAACATAATTGCATGTTGTGGAAGCATATATATTTGTGTTGGTTTTTAACATATATGTACATAATAAATAAAACACATAGGCACGTAGGGAAAATAAGATTATCAAGGAACTATGTAAGTTCAACTATTTCACTTTCCACCCTCTGCACAATATTTCTCTCTTCACGCGAAAAGTTGATGCCTTTAAGTGTAATTGGTTTTCCTTCATAGAGTTAGGGTGTGGCGTAGCCCTCTTCTTTTATCTGGGCTATTGCAACTTCGGCCGGTTGGTCCATTTTGAACTCGAAAACGATTTGAACCTATTACCCAAATATCACTTAAATCTTGAAATGCTCGATATTGCATTTAATCAAACACAAGAATTTGGTTCACAACATACATTGAGTTCTGCTGGATTACTAAATGCAGATTACCGTAATTCATGTATAGACTTTCAGTGTTTACACAATGCCGGTTTTAAGCGTACTGGAAATATTCGCTAGTTTACAAACTTTATCGGCTAATGGCATTCAATATTGTGATTTAAGCAGAGATGACTATGCCAGCAATTTTTCCTTTTTACTGAACGATGGTAAATGGGTGCTATCACCTGCTTGTGATATGCCGCCAAATCCCGGATTAAATCATTTCCATACTACAACTAATGCTGGTCAAGGAAACCCAAAATTTAAAGAAATTCAATCAGTTGCTGTAAGATATGGGCACAACAAAGCAAAGTAAAGACATTTATGGTCTGATAAAATAGAATTTCGGTAAATTTTTCAGATAATCTGAAATTGAAGTAGTTTGGGAGTCTTTTCAAATATTCCTTATCTTTACAAAAAAAAACGCTATGAAAACATTTAATACTTCAGGCCCCAATATACCCTCCGAACACTATACAATTGAGCGCAATGAGCTTATTAAAAAAGGAATAGATTTAGTTGAACGTAAACGTTACTTCACTATTTGGGCACCCCGACAAACAGGGAAAAGTACATTTTTCCGTCTTTTATCAACTCGCTTAAATGAAATTGGCTACAAACCTGTTTTCTTTTCTGTAGAAGGATTTAACGATTATAGTATCAATGAGGTTCTTCTTAGATTATGCAGAAGTCTTAAAATTCAGTTAAACATTGATGTAAACCTCACTAAATTTTCGGATTTCGAAGATTTTTTTGGCAAAAATCAACAGGATAAAATGGTTTTAATTATTGACGAAATCGAAGCACTAAATCCTGATTTATTTAGCCAATTTCTTCATACTATTCGGAATCTTTACCATTCGCGTGAATCGCACGTCCTTAAAAGCGTAATTCTGGTTGGCGTAAGTAATATTCTGGGTGTTATTCAGGATAATGCCAGTCCATTTAATGTGGCCGATAATTTTGATGTGCCATTCTTTACACAGGAAGAAGTCACTGAACTTCTTACAATGCACGAAACTGAAACAGGACAAGTATTTGAACAAAATGTAAAAGATAAAATCTTTGAGATTACTGCTGGTCAGCCGGGTTTGGTCAATGGCTTTGCTTATCAATTGGTTGAAAAAAATAAGGGTCAAGAGGTAATTGATTATGACGACTACCTAAAGGTAGAAAAATGGTTTCTAAGTGAAGCTATTGACAAGAATGTCGAGAATATAAAAAATAAAGCAAAACAGTATCGTAAATTTATTGAGGCTTTGCTTTTTACGGCAAAAGAAATCCC
>CAILKW010000543.1 GCA_903834845.1 uncultured Bacteroidia bacterium
CATAAATACGTGTTCCATCTTTATTAACTATGGGCGAACATGCACCCATTCCTGTCTCAGTCTTAAAGATTTCTTTACCTGTACCAAAGTCAATTGCAGTTAACCAGCCTCGGCTGTATGTACTGGTTGCATAAGCAGTTCTTTTGCTTATACACAAACCTGTTACAGGCTCTTCGAACGCCCATTCTTTTAACACAGAACCTGCATTATCAATTATTGAAACGTTTTTTGTCCCCTTGTTTGACAGTATAAAACGCTCTCCGTCAATAGCCACCACATCTGTTGTGAACATTGGTGACTGAGCTGACAATGTAATTGAAAAACCTAAAAGGAAAAGGACAAAAACACTTTTAGTATTTACAAGAAAATTACTCATAAGAAGTTCTATTTGTTACTTTATGAATCCCAATTTCTCTGATATTTCATTTGCACAAGCTATAACATCATGGCCATATTCATCAAGCAACTCATCAGAAAGTCGCTCCGCCGGTCCTGATATCCAAACCGAAGCTGCAATCTTACCTGCAAGATTAAATATTGGTGCTCCTATACATCTTACTCCCGAAAGTTCCTCACCCATATCAACCCCATAACCTTGTGACTTTACGCGGTCTAACTCCAATAAAAAATCAACTGTATTAGTTATAGTTCTTTCTGTGTATTTCGGGAACTCAATTTTTGAGAGAATTTCATTTCGTTCCCACTCTTCGATATTAGCCAAAAATACTTTCCCTGGGGCTGAAGCATGAAGGCAAACCCCCATGCCGGGCTTCAAAATAAATGAAAAATGGTGAGAACCTATGACTTGTTCAAGAATGACTATTTTCGTTCCCATCAAAGTCCCAAGAACTACTGTCTCACGTAATTTATCCCTAAGTCGGCGCATGGGGTCGTACGAATGTTCTATTATTGTTGTAGTACCAAGAGTGGAAAGACCGATTTTAAACATCTTACGAGTGAGTGAAAACAAACCTTTCTGCAGATTCTTACGCAAATAGCCCATCTCTTCCAACGAGCATACTATGCGATATATGGATGTTTTTGAATGACCCAAAATGTTGACTATCTCCTGAATTGTCAATCCTTGAGGGTACTGAGCGATGAGTTCAATCAGTTCCATTCCCTTTGATAGAATAGGGATGTTGTACTTATTTGGAGATGAATTTTTCATCTATTGAACTTTAAATGGTTTTAGATTCCTATTTGAAACATTGTTTCTTATTTGAACTACCGATGCAAACGTACAGAAAAGATTTTTTATTTCCAAATTATTTTTTCTGTCATATTATCAAATTATTTACCAAGATTCAGCAGTTCTACCTTTCGAAAATCAATAGGATGGCTCTCTGCCTGAAGCGAAATTGACCCTTTGCTTAAAAGTTTATTTTTGTCCGGCGGAAGCAGTTTAACGAAATACTGTTCGCGCTCATCAAGTTGTGGCTTTGTATATTCCAGAACAGTTTTTCCATCAATAGTGTGCCTGATAATTGAATCACCCTGCACTTCAACCTCAACCGTTACCCATTGATCGCCGTGGTAGGTTTTTGAGAGTGAATTAATACAGTGTTCCGTCCATAATTTGCCATTTAAAACAATATTAGTACCGGGAGTACACAAATTAAGGGTTGACCGTTCATCTTTTCCGTTTCCTCCAAGCAACTGAAGTTCAATAGAAACCGGAAAATCCTGATTTAGTTCCATGCTTTCAGCACTTTGGCCATGAATCATAATGCCACTGTTGCGAAACGCCCATCCGGCACCTCCCGGAGTCTGATTTCCAACAAAACGGTATTCAACTCTGATTTTATAATGAGAAAAGGGATGTTTGTAAAAAATATGACCAAAATGTCCGTCAAAACTTTCATACCGATCGTATCTTACTTTGAGCAAACTATCCTCAACCCTAAAAGTATTCCCGAAGTTTTCGTTCAAAGGAAAACCCTTAATTTTAATGTTCCAGTCATTCAAATCTTTCCCGTTGAACAATTGAATCCATGCTTCATTTTTAGGTTTTGCAGGTACACAGGCTAATATCGAACCCAAAATCAATACAAAAAATGAAAGTTTTACAGAAATTTTCTTCATGACAAATGTTTTTTTGTTTATAAATGATTGTATTTTCGGTATTGCAAGATAGTATTTTTTAAGGTAATAAAGGAAATTATATGCGTGTTTATTAAAAAAAGATGAAAGATTTAAACGAAAAAAAAGTTGATCTGAAAATTGACTTTCGCGAACAGAGAAGTGGCATAGTTAGTGAAATAGAAAAACTGACCAATAAGATAGCATTTGAATTATGTACTTTACCAACAGGGGATTATATGGTTGGGGATAAAATCATTGTTGAACGTAAAACTTTAAATGACTTTCTTACCTCCATTAAAACAGGCCGGATTTTTCAACAAGCCTATCGGATAGCTCAATCAGGAAAAAATGGTCTTATTATTCTTGAAGGCGATAAAACAATGGTTGACTCAAGTTTGATGTCAAGGAAGGCTGTTCAGGGAGCACTCATTCATTTGACTGTTTTTATTGGTATTCCGGTTATACGCTCTTTAAATATTCAGGAAACTGCAACCCTTTTGATTGACATATTAAACCAATCGCAACAACAGGAATTACCGAGACAAAAACATATTATTTCTGTAAGTCCTGGTATACATATCAATAAAAAGCAAAGGCAAAAGCTGTTCCTTCTACAAAATTTACCTGGTATCGGCACAAAAAAAGGTTTGGCTCTTTTAAAATCGTTCAGTACTATTGAAAATATCTTAAATGCTTCGCCTGCTGACTTAACTAAAGTTAGGGGAATTGGCAACAAATTGGCAGAAAGAATTACAGCAATTTTGCATGAGCCATTTTAGTAGGTTGGAACGTGAGTTTTTATGCAAACTGATCAAGCAATTCAATCCTTTTTTCGATAGGTGGATGGGTTGAAAAAAAGTTGCTCAAAGAGAATTTTTTCCCTTCAGGCTGAGGATTATCAATAAACAGCTGTGCTACATCGCGCCTTTGAACCGCTTCGATCAATGGATCCTGATCAATTTTTCGCAAGGCATTGGCGAGCGCATAAGGTTTTCTAGTCATCTCTGCAGCTCCTGCGTCGGCCATGTATTCACGTGATCTTGATATTCCGAAACGTAATAAAAGAGCTATCAGATAACAAACCGCTGATATTACAATTGCGATTAAAATTGCAGCGCCACCGTTTTTCCCCTTCCCTCTTGAAAACATACCAAACCGCAAACTCCTGAATGCCATTTCGGCAATAAAGGCAAATATTCCGACAAAGATGATAGAGATAATCATCAACCTGACATCGCGATTACGAATATGTGACAATTCATGAGCAATCACACCTTCAAGTTCATCGTCATCTAATTTTTCAATAATACCACGCGAAAGAGAAACTGAGTAAGTGCTTTGATTTATTCCGCTTGCAAAAGCGTTCAGCGAATCGTCTTCAATGATAAAGATTTGCGGAATCCTCATCCCTTTTGAGATACAAAGGTTTTCGATTAGATTATAAACCCGCTTATTCTCCATACGCTCAAGTGGCTTTGATCCTGTAGCCATCCTGATCATTGAATTGTGAAAAAACCAAGCTATAGCAAACCAAATTGATGTTCCGATAATAACAAATGGTACTACGTCCTTAAAATCATCATTAACTAATTGTGGATCTTGTTGTTGCGAAGTGAAGAATAAGAAAGCATAAACCATTCCGAGCAAGACAAGCGGGAAAGCAATAATCAGGAGAACACTGTTGAAGTTGTTTCTCCTGATTTGTGTCTGTATGCCAACGTATGTCATTAATTAAAGCTGATTTTAGGTGGTTCTTCCATGCGTGCTCTTTCCTGACCAAGATCGAACATGGTTTCGCGTCTGAATCCAAAATTGTTGGCAACAAGGTTCGAAGGGAATGTTTCGATTCCTGTGTTATACTCTGTAGTGGCGGCATTAAAATATCTGCGTACTGCAGCGAGTTTGTTTTCGATATCGCTTAGCTCTTCCTGAAGTTGTAAAAAGTTCTGGTTGGCTTTAAGATCGGGATAAGCCTCAACAGAAATTTTCAATCCTTGTAAAGCTGAAGATAGCTGAGTCTCCGTCTTAATTTTATCATCAATCGTTGTAGCACTCATAGCTGCAGTTCTTGCTTCAGTGACTCTCATCAACAACTCTTTTTCGTGGGAGGCATAACCTTTAACTGTTTCAACAAGTTGAGGGATAAGGTCGTGTCTCTGTCTAAGTTGAACATCAATATCTGCAAAAGCATTTTGCCGTGTGTTGCGCAAACGAACCAGACTGTTGTAAATACCAATCAGCCAGAAAACAATCAAAGCAATTACACCAAGAATAATAAAAGGAATCATAACTACG
>CAILKW010000544.1 GCA_903834845.1 uncultured Bacteroidia bacterium
AATCATTTGGTAGCCGGAATTGAGTTTCGTCCAACCGATAAATCACAAGTTACTGTTGAAGGGTTTTACAAAAGATACAGCGATTATCCTTTTTCCGTAAAGGATTCAGTATCGTTGGCCAGCAAAGGTGCCGATTATGGTGTTTATGGCGACGAAGAGGTAAAACCTGTAAGTAAAGGAAATGCTTATGGCTTTGAAATTATGGGGCGTATAAAAGAGTATAAAGGGATAAATGCAGTAATAACTTATACTTATGTGCGGAGTGAGTTTACCGATAAAAGCGGATCATTTATTCCCTCGTCATGGGATAACCGCCACCTGTTAACTATTACCGGTACACGGTCTTTCGGAAAGAATTGGGAACTTGGTCTAAAATGGCGGTACATTGGCGGAGCTCCTTATACACAATGGGATATGGATCGGTCTGCTGTAAAGACTGCATGGGATGCACAGGGAATAGGATACCCCGATTACAGCAAGTTTAATCAAAAACGGCTTAGTGCCTTTCATCAGCTTGATTTGAGGGTTGATAAATCGTGGTATTACAACAGTTGGTCTTTGATGCTCTATTTTGATGTGCAAAATGCCTATAATTTCAAAGCCGAGCAGCAGGACTACTTGTTACGGGTTGAAGATAGTAACGGAGTACCGGTTACCGATCCGAACAATCCAAAAAAATATCTTTTGAAAACCTTGAAAAACAACGTTGGCACTGTACTTCCTACGATAGGAATAATGATCGAGTTCTAATCGTGATAAAAGTTTGGAAAAGCAAATTGATTTTGTGATTTTAAAATGCTGCAAAAAAACTACATCAAAGAAAGGTTTTAATCGTTCTCAATTTTTGATAAAAGTTCACTTTTGGCACGAACCGGATGTGAACTGTAGTTATGCGGCTGCCATTAACGGTTAGTGTATGAAATGTTGGGGAGTGCGGGCTACGTTCCTATCAGCCATAACAAACGCCGATGCGAGGCAGAAACTTTGATTTAACCACTTAACCCCCAATGTTTTATACACGATGTTCTGTGTCGTAATTGTCATTTTTCTGTCCTCGCTTTTCAAACTTGTCAATTATTGTCAAATCAATTACAATACCCAATCCAACTCCAATTGCATACATTAGAAAATCCCAAGGGTCAAAAGTCCTGCCAAGAAATTCAATTTCATAAAGTTGTAATATTTCTACTATTGTTCCAAAAGCAACAGTGATTATTGCACCTATGATTCGGGCATTATTTACTGATATGTTCTTTCTTAGTGATATTTGTATCAATAAGTATAGATTCATAGGTAGCAGAATGTCAATTAAATATCCACGAATAAAATGCTTGAAAATTCCTTGATAATCAGGACCAATGACGAAATGTAATAGTGCAACGAATATGGAAATTGAAACAATTATATAAGTGCTTTTTTTGTTCTTCATACTGTCATATTAATGCTTGTTAAATTGCTCTTATATCAATTACTTTGAAAGTTACTATTTCTTCTATTATGACGCACAACAGTTTGCAGCTACCCGAAGGTTGGGACTTTTACCACAAAACTTGATTTGAAAAATCAATGTTTGACTAACCACAAAACTTTCTTTGGAACGCGAAACCCCGCCTTTTGGGTAGGTGCTGTTATGGGTAGTGGTTACTTTATCCTGCATTGTCATAAGCCGTTTTTATCCATCCAAATATTTCTCTGTCAATTTCAGTAATATCAGTAATATTGATTTTATGTGAACACATTGAATTTGGTTTTTCTTCTTCTAATTTGCCTTTGGGTTCCTGTCCTTTCAGGTTTATTCCAATTTCAAAACGTGTCTTTGTCGCAGGGTTCAGAATCGCAAATTGTTTCTTACGTCTCAGACTTACATAAGTATTTTTTGGCGCTATTTCAATGTCTTTTCCATAGGTCTGAATTTCGGAAATCAGTTTGTCGTAAATTGGTTTAAGGTGTTCCTTCCCTTGGTATTGTTTTACTATCAAGTCGTCTTGGTTTTCTGCCGATCCGGCATCAGCACCTCTAGCTTTAAGAGCAATTAAGTTAGCAAATCCATGGGTTAGTCCGTGTTTCTCTTTTAAGAATTTAATTATCTCTCCGTGTTTCGAATTGTTCTCATTGCTAACAATTTCTATCCAGTTCTCTATAGTTTTACCTGTGTTTTTGTGCAGGTTTTCAAGCATTGTCTGTGTCGCTTTATCTATTTCCATCGCTTTAGTATTTTATTAATTCAAGAGTTTGTTTTCTGTCATGTCGGGTTTTCTACCATTACCCATAACTATTGTGTAACCACCATTACGGTGGTTATTTATGAAATAGTCGTAATTTACTGCTATTACTAATGTATTCAAATTCAATACAGTAAAGCCAATTGGAAAATATTCTGCAATTTTGTTGTCTGTTTTCATCGTCAAAAATTTTCATTATTACTGAAATACTGTTACAAAGGTAAACTGTTGTTTCGCAAATCCCAATT
>CAILKW010000545.1 GCA_903834845.1 uncultured Bacteroidia bacterium
CATGCTGATCAATTCATAATAGCAATATGCTCTCATAGTCACTGCCTCACCGTATAGCTGTTGTGTCTTTGCAGAGAATTCTCCTGTCCAGAGTGGACTTGTGGGTAAATTATCAATAATGGTATTTGCCCGTTCAATAGATTTATAAAGCAAGTCCCAAACCGTTTTGATAGCAGAATTCCCATCATTTGCCGCATAATGACTAATATCAGTAGTTGTCCCGTTATTCGCTGAAATAGCAAATTCAATGTCATTATCCGTTTTAAAAAACAGAAAATTATACATATATAACGTATTGTTTGTGAGATCGGCGTACATTCCATTCATCGCTTTGGTTGCAAAATCGAGATTGGAGAAAACCGTTTCTTCTGTAAACGTGGAATTAGATTCTGTTTTCAGGTAATCGGCACATGAAGAGAATGAATAGATAGCCAGCAAAAACAGTATCAGTTTTAAAATGTTTTGTTTCATTATGAGGGCTTTTTAAAATGTTAAATTCAATCCGATAGTATAAGTGCGGGCTTTTGGATAGGCACAGTAATCAACACCCGGGGTTAAAGGAGTAGAGCGCTGGGTATCAACTTCGGGGTCATAACCTGAATAATTGGTCCATATCCAGACATTATTGGCTGTCGCATATACCCGGAACTGCTCAATCCTAAATTTAGTTAATAATGTTTTAGGTAATGAATATCCAATTGTAAAATTGTTCAACCGTAAAAATGAACCATCCTCAACAGCCCAGGAATGTAATGGCATCGTTGACATGGCAGGAGACCACATTGTGGCATTTTTATTCATATCTGCCAGAAGAGCAGGATCAGTTACCACCAGGCCGGTTTCTTTACTGATCCAGGTAAAGCGATGATCCGAATCAAAGGTATCGAGTATGTTTTTATACCATCTCAACATCAAATTACTCGTAAAATCCATTTTATTTGCATTGTAAATGTTGTTCCCATACACCCAGTTAAAAAATGCAGAACAATCAAATCCCTTATATTGTGCGGTAAGATTAAAACCTCCGGTATGTTGCGGATTAGCATTACCTAAAATTACTTTATCATTTGCAGCATTTATAATACCATCACCATTCTGGTCTTTGAATTTTAATGATCCAGGTCCAAACCTCTTTGAATTAATCAGTCCACTTGAGTTGGGTACACCGGGTTTTATTGTATATATTTTAGTTGTTGCATTGTAGTTGAAGTCATCAAATGAATACATTCCATCTGTCACATAACCATACATCATTCCGATTTGTTCTCCTTCCTTCACGAGATAATCACCCGCATATTGACTCCAACCGGAAGTTTGCTCCCATTGCTTGACTAAGCCCAATTTCTCAATCTTGTTTCGATTAAATGCAATGTTGAATGCCATAGATAATCTGAAGTCTTTCTTTTCATAAAGAACCCCATTCAATACCACTTCAAGACCCTTGTTGGAAGTTTGTCCAATATTTTGCCATTGAGTTGAATAACCGCTACTCGCCGGGATGGTAGTACTGATAAGCAAATCTTTTGTTGTATTTTTATATACCTCTACAGAACCGTTCAATCGTTGTTTGAAGAAACCAAAATCGAGCCCAATATTTCGTGTAAAAGTTGTTTCCCATTTCAGTTCGGGGTTGGAAAGGGTATTGCTCGGGTTAATATATGGAGTAGGGGCTGTTTCATTCCCTTCCAAATACAACGCACCATTATACATTGATCCAGCGGTAACATAAAATGTTTTTTTCCATGCGTCGTCTGAAATCCGGTTGTTACCCGATTCCCCGTAACTGGTTCTTAATTTGAGATTAGTCAGCCACTTTTTTGTTTCTTTCAAAAAATTTTCATCCGAAATACGCCATGCGAGGGCAGCCGAAGGGAAATATCCCCATTGGCTACCAGGTGCAAATTTGCTTGAACCATCGGCACGGAGAGTTGCTGTGGCAAGATATTTTCCTTTGTAATCGTAATTGACACGTCCGAAAAATGAGGATGTTTTAATTGCGGGATTATCCGCAGTAACAATCGGGTCTGTAATCCCTAAGGTCATCATGCTTAAGGCACTGACCGCATCGACATACTTTGGAAAATATTTTGCAGAAATTAAAACATACTCGGATTTGAAGGAATTCAATTCCTCTCCAATCATGGCAGTTACGTTATGTCCCGGTAGGAAATTCCTTTTTGTATAGGTCAACACATTTGCCATCCGGTAACTTTTACTATCCGTTTTACCAATGTTCGCCATGGGTTGTTCTCCAAAGGGAAAGACATTTCCTGTACCAAGTCCATAAAACTGCTTATTTGTATTTTCGCCATATTGTGTCCCATAATCGAAGCGATAATTTAAGTCTTTTGTAATCCTGATTGTTGCAGCTGCATCAAAATTAAAAGAAAGATTCTTTTGCCTGCGGTAATCATCATTGGTTTGTTTAACAGGATTAAGAACCATAGATGATGCTGCTTCGTAGTTGACCAGCGTTAGATTATGATCCACATAGTCCATCATTCCGTTCACCGGACGGAACTGAACAGCATCCTTTAACCGGTAATTGTTATATGTCCCTGCTCCGTTAATATTAGCGTCGGATAATCGAGTATTAAAATCAATGGTTAGCCAATTATTTATTTTATTGGTCGTTTTCACCGTAAGATTCGTTCGGGCAGCTTCTGAACCAAGCATTACCTCCTTGTCGTCGTTGCGGGTAAGACTGATGTTGTATTTGGATGTTTTTGATCCACCTGTAACAGCAATGTTGTGATACATCGTAGTACCTGTCCTGCCGAATACCTCATTCTGCCAGTTGGTTCCCGTCATTTGTTTATACAGCTTAAAATCCTGAAAATCACCAAAATTTTGCTGTACAATAGTCGCATCATAAACTTCATACTGCCAAAAAACATATTCATAAGGAGCAAGCACATTAAATGTTTTGGTGATGTTTTTTACACCGTAATACATGTTGTAGCTTACTTTCCCTTTGCCTTCAAAACCGCTTTTTGTGGTGATCAAGATAACCCCATTGGCACCACGTGCACCATAAATAGCTGTTGAAGAGGCATCTTTCAACACGTCTATCGTCTCAATATCCGTAGGAGCGATATCGTTAATATTGCTTACCGGAAACCCATCAACAATATACAACGGCGAATTATCCTGGGTTAAGGAACCACCTCCACGTACGCGTATTTTTATTTCTGCATCGGGAGAGCCCTCTGTTTTGGTCACCTGTACTCCGGCAATGCGACCGATAATAGCCTGAGCTGCTGATGTGACAGGAATATCTCTCAATTTGGTGCCACTAACAGATGCAACTGACCCCGTCAGGTCTTTCCTCTTAATTGTACCGTAACCAATAGCCACCACTTCCTCCAAAGCAATGGTTTCTTCTTCCATTACCACATTAATTGTGGTCTTGTTTGTAACTGATACTTCCTGCGTTCTCATCCCAATAAACGAAAACATCAAAGTTGCATTTTCGGGAATATTGGCAAGTGAGAAAATACCGTTTATATCACTAACTACGCCAGTGGTAGTCCCTTTTACAACAATAGTGGCTCCTGGAACTGGTGCACCTGTTGGGTCGGTTACTTTACCCGTAACCTTTTTACCCTGTTGTTGCGAAGCATTTTCATTAGCCACATAATCTTTAGGCACAATCATTATCAGCTTATCCTTAATAGTATAGGTTAGTTTTTCAGATTTCAAAACTTGGTCAAGAATTGTAAATATCAGAACATCTTTGAATTCAGCGGTTACTTCTTTTGAATTTTTTATCAATTCGTTTTTGTAAAAGATCGAAAATTCGGAGCTGGCTTCAATCTTACTGAACACATTTTCAAGCGTTTCATTGTCAAACTTCAAACTCAGACGCGTTTCCTGTGAGTACGATTTGGCCGAAACCTGAAAGAGAGCGATAAAAAACAACACAGTTGTTATTTTCATAATTGTAAACATTTTTCTTCGCAAAGTCCATCCTCTATACCTTTGCTTCGGATTGTTTTTTTTCATATTTTTACAACGATTTTAATGAATATTAATTTTCAACTAATGACGTCAGATGAGTTGCCGCTTATCTGGCGTCTTTTTTCAGAATAAAGTCTTTTTTCTATACGGTTGTTTACTTTAATATGTTTTGGTGGTTTTATTAATTGCTCTAATTCATTTTCGCACTTTCCTCCCTTCATTGTTTAGTAAATATATGATTAGCAAGTTTTTCATATTGCTTTTTTGGGTTGTACTGTTATTTTAATTTGTCGTAAATCAGTTTTTTTGTAAGTAATCGGGGTATAAACCTTAATAGCATCCAAAACCTGCCATATTGTTTCCTCGTTTTTAAAGGTTCCGGTGAAATTTACTTCTTTACCCGTAGTATTTTCGAGAGTAATATCTACATCATACCAATTCTCAAGCCTTTTCATTAGTTCTGACAAGGGGATATTTTTGAAGTTAAATTTATTTTCGACCCAGCCTGCTGCATCAGCAGAAATGACTTCATCAATATGAAACTGATGATCCTTTAGCGTCAATGCCTGTCCTGGCTTTAAAACCTTTTCGATACCATTCATGCGAACATTAACCTTACCGCTTAAGAGAGTAATCTCCTTGCGACCAAACTCATTGTATGCCATTATATTAAAGGTAGTACCCAGAACTTCTACTTCTATTTCATCAGTTTTTACTACAAAAGGTATTTTTTCATTCCTCGCTACTTTAAAGAAGGCTTCGCCCTTTAACTCAACCTGCCTTCGCCCTGAAGAAAATGAGTTATAAACTAATCTTGAACTGGCATTGAGCCATACCTCCGAGCTATCGGGTAATATTACAAGCGATTTTTCACCACGAGGGGTTTCAAAGACAAGCTGTTCTGAAATGGTATTGTTTTGTGAAATCAAATAAGTGAGGGTACTTCCAAAAAATAGTCCGAAAATAAGAACCGCAGCAACAGAGGCAACCAGAAACCATAGTTTTCGTGTAATAGGTATGTGTCGGATTATTGTCGTTTTATTGATCTGATAACTAAGACGATTCATATTTCGGTTTCCCGTCTCATCCAACTCAGGATGTTGCTCCCACTCTTGCTTTGTTTTTTCAAAGTATTCGCGGTTTGTATTGTTCTGAAGCAAATCTGTTAACAGTTCATATTCACTGTCAACAAGTTGCCCTCTGAAATACCGGCTTATGATGTCTTTGTAATCCTGATTAACCATTGTTGTTTTTTACCTTTTGACTATATAACTGAAAAAGGCATCTGTTACCCATCATTGGTTTGAAAAAATTTTCAGATTATTTTAACATCAGGTTACATACATCAGCAAAGTTTGGTTCTTGAAACTTGTTAAAATCTATAAGGTGCTGCTTTTGCCACTTCAAATAAACCGGCGAGAATCATTATTCCTGTTTAACGTATTCTTCAATGATGGATTTGAGGTGTTTAAGTAGTTTTACTATTTCAAAAATTTCTTCATCAGGGTCTTTTTCTTTCTTGTATTCGTGAAAACAAAAATATGGAATTTCGGGTCCGTGACGACCTTTTGCGACTACCGCATCGGGATAACCGAATAATTCATAATCGCCGATTACCGCTTTAAGCAGGCGTTCCGAGAACATGCCATATTCAGTTGTATTTAGGTCTATTACACTAAATAATGGACCGATAAAATGTTCAATTAATTCGTATTCATTCCAATCATTTACACGGTATTTCAATTTTTTTTGCAAATGATTAATAATTCTGTTTTCAAAATCGTCAGTACTATAATTTTTTTGAGATAAAATCCAATTATTCAATAGATTCATTTCTTCCAATTGGACAAGTCCAAAACTTTTTTCCAGAAAATATAAATCACATTCTTTAAAATCTTTCTTTATTGATTCCATAATCTAATTTAAAATTCAAACCTATGCAAAAGTACAAAAAATGAAACAGACAATTTGATTTTTAAGCGGTTATACAGTATTTGGTGAAAAAATAATCGAACAAATTACTTATTAATTTTTGGTAGTACTCACTATACAAAATACTAACTTCCTTTATAAATTATTCAATACCAATAATATAAGCGCAATTGGAAGTTCTTCTGAGAAATTTTGTCGAAACGACTGCATGGCACGACTGATGTGTCGTTCCACATTTTTAATATTTATATCAAGTTTTTCAGCTATTTCTTTATTCTTCAGTCCATCCATTCTACTCATGATAAAAACTTCGCGGCAACGTTCGGGCAGACCCTGAATAGTTCGTTCAATTTTAGCTTTAAGTTCTTGTTCTATAAGCACATAAGGTTCGTTACCGATAAAATCAATGCGGTACAACTCTTCATATTTCGATGAAATATTTACCTCCTGCATCCTATTATTCACCACTTTAATGTGTTTAATGTAGTCAATACAACGGTTTCGCACAAGTCGGAAAAGAAAGGCTTCCAGATTGATGCTTTCAATTTCAGCACTTGACTCCCAAACTTTCACAAACACTTCTTGTACAATATCCTGCGAAATCACATCATCTCTGACTACATTCTTTGCGAAGTCGTTTAACCGTGCAAAATAGATCGAAAACAGGTATCCAAAAGCCTTTTGATCACCGGCTTTTACCTGATCAAAAAGTTCATCTGCTTTTCTCCGGCTTCTGTTTCCAATGCTTTCGGGCACAATTATAATGTTTTAATGCTGTTTTATAACTGTACAAAAGTAAGAATATTCATAAAATATCAGCCTCTTTCGCTCATGTAATCATCTCACATCCGGACAAAAGATTTTGTAGCATTTAAAAACAGCCAATTGAAATTCAAATCGCCAAAAGTATCCAGTATCACTAAAAAGCGAAAAAGCAATCGGAAGTAGTAATACTCCAACATCTATACAAACAAACCTGGCGAATTGTAAACCGCCAAAATATCAGAAGAGTAAAAATAGGCGAAAAGCTCAAATTAAGTACTTCATTTTTTTTATACTTTTGCGTAATTAAAACGTTGAGAAAATGAAAAAGATTCCTTATGGCATAAGTAGTTTTGAAAAGATACAGACCGAAAATTACTATTATATCGATAAAACCAAATTCATTGAAATAATTGAGAATTATGGTTCAGTTTACCATTTTTTTCTCCGTCCGCGCAGGTTTGGTAAAAGTCTTTTTGTTTCTATGCTTCACTATTATTATGATATAAAAGCCAAGGATCAATTCAATGCTCTTTTTGGAGATACCTATATCGGGAAAAATCCTACCCCCCTCCGTAATACTTTTCCTGTACTGCGTTTTAATTTTTCAATGGTAAAAACTTTCGGTGATATTTCCGAAATAAGAACTTCTTTCATAAAATATATCCAATCAGAAGTTGAATATTTTATTGATAAATATAACGATTTGTTCAATTTGACCACACAAGATATTGATAGAATAAAAGCTTTTAATCTTGAAGATATGGATATTTTACGGGATTTATTTATCAAACTTCGACAAAAAAATATTCATTCCTTTGTAATCATTGACGAGTACGATAATTTTGCCAATAACATCTTAACAGAACATGGCGAAGAAACCTATATAAAAGTAACGCACTCAGGTGGCTTCTTACGGAATTTTTTCACTAATTTAAAAGGTTTAACCGATAACCGCGAAATTGACCGACTATTTATTACCGGCGTTTCACCTTTAGTAATGGCAGATGTTACAAGCGGATTCAATATTGGTGACAATATTTCGCAAGATCCTCAACTTTCAGCAATGATTGGTATTAACAATAAAGAAGCAAAACAGATACTTGATTATTACAATTCATTCGGCATTTTTAACCAGTCTTTAGGTTCTATTCTTGAGGATTTTAATCAATGGTACAATGGTTATTCATTTAATAACAAATTAGAAAAGATATATAACACTATTTCAGTATTATATTATATTCATCAGTATGTCAAAACTGAAGACAGGCCTATCATTTTGACCGATGAAAACATGCGTACCGATTATGGTAAGTTTCGTTTTTTGATAGCTGCCGAGAAAAAATTAAATGGTAATTTTAATATTTTAAAAGAAATAGCCCAAACAAATCAAACAACAGGAACACTTGTACGAAGTTTTGCTTTAAACGAATTAATTGATGAGGAAAAATTCAAATCACTGTTATTCTATCTTGGATTTATAAGTATTTCGAAAATACAACCCGACAATGAGTATGTTTTCACAATTCCAAATAAGCTTATAAAAATTATTATATGGGAATTTATTCAAAAAGCCTTTGTTGATGTTTACGAATTGAAAATCAATCAGGATTATTTGAAGCGGGCATTCAAGAGTATGGCGTTGGAAGGCGATTGGAAACCAGCCTTGCAATATATTATTGATAAGTTTTACGAGGCCGTTTCAATCCGTGATTTTGTATTTCACGAAGAAGGATTGAAAACATTTCTTCTTGCCTGGTTAAATCTTACAAACCTTTTCGAAGTTTGCAGCGAAAAAGAATTAAATCAGGGTTTTGCTGATATTTATTTAGAGCCGGAACATCGTTTTGGTGATTATGTGAAACATGGTTATGTTATAGAACTTAAATACATAAAATCGGAATTTCTGAAATCGAAAAAGAAAGCCGAACCCGAAATAAAACATGCCATAGAATCTGCCACAGCTCAATTGAATCAATATTCACCTTACAGCAATTGTACGACAACCAAAATCATTATCGTAGCATCGGCTAAGAAACTGCTGTATATGGAAGCTTTATGAATTTTATGGTGGTTTTTTGCTGATTTAATATTTCTAAAATATTTTCTCATTCATTTTTGTATGAAAGGATAAAATGTTTACTTTTGCGCTCCAATTGTCAGGATGGCTCAAGAAGAGGAAATGTAGGTTTCCCGCCAGTCGGACTTAAATAAAACAAATTGTAATAATGTACGCAATTGTAGAAATCGCCGGTCAACAGTTTAAAGTTGAGAAAGAAAAAAAGGTCTATGTACACCGCCTTCCACAGGATGAAGGTGCGGATGTAACGTTTGAAAAAGTTTTATTAGTTGAAAATGAGGGTGTTATCAGTGTAGGTACTCCTGTTGTTGAAGGTGCAAAAGTCACAGCCACCGTTCTTAAACATCTCAAGGGTGACAAAGTGATCGTCTTCAAGAAAAAACGCCGTAAAGGCTACAAGAAGAAAAACGGTCATCGTCAATACCTGTCTCAAATTCAAATTACTGAAGTTTTAGCTTAATAAAAAAAAAGATTTTCAATGGCACATAAAAAAGGGGCGGGTAGTTCAAAGAACGGCCGCGAATCGGAAAGCAAACGTCTTGGAGTAAAAATTTTTGGAGGACAAGCTGCTGTCGCTGGCAATATCCTTATTCGTCAGCGCGGAACTTCTCACCATCCGGGAGCAAATGTTGGAATAGGCAGAGACCATACACTTTTTGCATTGATTGATGGTACTGTAGAGTTTCAGAAGAAGAGAAATGACAAATCATACATTTCTGTCCTTCCTTTTAAGACCGTAGAGTAAATTAAGATTTTAAATGTTTAAACTCCTGTTTTATTACTTTTGTAATGAAACAGGAGTTTTTTTTATTTGTACTTTTGTTTCCCGAGAAGGATTAGCTCATGAGATGTATAATGAACAATCCCGGAAAGGATTTTTTCTATTATTCGCTCAAAGTCATAAAGGAAGCAAACGAAATAATTTAAGACAATAAGATATGTTAATTTTAAAATTCATACAGGAAAATCCAGAGTTAGTTATTGAACGTCTCGCAGTTAAGAGGTTCGATGCCAGAGTAATAGTTGGAAAAGTTGTTGCACTTTACACAAGACGCAACGAAGTTCAAACTGAGACGGAAACCCTAAAGGCCGAGATGAACAGGCTTTCGAGAGAGATCGGACAATTGTTTAAAGATGGGAAGATTTCGGAAGCCAATTCAGCAAAAGAGAAAACTATTGAAATCAAGGAGCAGATCAAAAATTTTGAAGGTGAGTTTGATGTTATTGATTCGGAACTTGCTCAACTTCAGGTATTACTCCCCAATCTTCCTTCAGCATTGGTTCCGGCAGGTAAAGGGGCCGAAGACAATGAAATCGTTACAACAGGAGGTGAAATGCCCGTTTTACCCGAAGGTGCTAAACCTCACTGGGAATTGGCTTCTCAATACAACCTTATTGATTTCGAGTTGGGAGTAAAAATTACCGGGGCAGGATTCCCTGTTTATAAAGGCTTTGGAGCTAGAATTCAACGTGCATTGATTAACTTTTTTCTTGATCAGGCACGCGAACACGGTTATCTTGAGGTTCAACCACCCTACTTAGTAAACGAAGCATCAGGCTTCGGCACAGGTCAACTTCCTGATAAAGAGGGGCAAATGTATCACGACAGCGTTGATAATCTCTATTTGATTCCTACCGCCGAAGTTCCGGTTACCAATATTTTTCGCGATGTGATTGTTGATGCAAAAGATCTGCCAATCAAAACAGCGGCTTATTCGGCCTGCTTTAGGCGAGAAGCAGGCTCTTATGGAAAAGATGTGCGCGGGTTGAACCGTTTACACCAATTCGATAAAGTAGAGATTGTACAGATTGCCCATCCCGATAAATCGTATGAATCTTTGAATGATATGGTGGCTTATGTGCAATCGTTGGTTGAAAAACTTGGGCTGCCTTATCGTATTTTACGATTATGTGGCGGCGACATGGGTTTTACATCCGCAATAACTTACGATTTTGAAGTGTGGTCGGCAGCCCAGGAACGTTGGCTCGAAGTGTCATCAGTATCGAACTTTGAATCTTTTCAGGCCAACCGTTTGAAACTTCGCTACCGGGAGGAGGGTCGTGCCAAACCACAGATTGCGCATACTCTGAATGGCAGTGCGTTAGCCCTACCAAGAATAGTTGCTGCAATTCTCGAAAACTATCAGACACCTGACGGAATACGCGTTCCAAAAGTACTTGTTCCTTATTTGGGTGGTTGCGAAATGATCAGATAAACCACATTACTTTAATTTAAAAGTGAAAGCTTCACTTCAAGTGAAGTTTTCACTTTTAGTAAGCCTTCACTCAAAACCAAGCTACCACTCTAAGTCACTATCACTAAAAACTCACAATTAAAGATTAATTAATATTGCACAATTCTTCTATATCTTTCAGAAATAGAACAAGATAAGTTTTTTTTACGATATAAGTTTAAGTTTTTAGAATCCTGTGAGTATTTATACAGGATAATTTTTTGAATAGCTACTTACTTTTGACCCCGGTTTTTCCCAAAACGGGGAACGATTAATAGGTTTTTGTCTTTATGAATAAACAACATGCAGGAATTGGCAAAGTTTCATTTGCCGGTTTGATTATCACCTTAGGTATTGTTTTTGGTGATCTTGGTACAAGTCCTCTATATACTATCAAAGCAATTATCAATACCTCAACCCAATACAACGAGTT
Organism: uncultured Bacteroidia bacterium; assembly: GCA_903834845.1. GTDB lineage: Bacteria > Bacteroidota > Bacteroidia > Bacteroidales > Prolixibacteraceae > JAAFHB01. Next base: position 11,402 of record CAILKW010000545.1, read on the forward strand.
TCTAATTTTCGGAGCCTTGTCGTGTATCTTCTGGACTCTCACTCTTCAAACCACCGTAAAATATGTAATTATCACACTTCGGGCCGATAACCACGGTGAAGGGGGTATATTTGCTCTTTTTGCACTTATCAGGCGAAAAAACAACTGGATTGCCATTATTACAATGATAGGCGGAAGTGCATTATTGGCTGATGGTGTAATAACTCCCGCAATAACAGTTACTTCAGCTGTTGAAGGTTTAGGATTGATTCATCCACATATTCCTGTTGTACCGGTTGTTATCACAATCTTATCGGCCCTGTTCTTTTTCCAGCAATTCGGCACCGGCTTTATGGGAAAAGCTTTTGGCCCAGTGATGCTTATCTGGTTTTCGATGCTTTCAATTTTGGGTATCAGTTATCTTATCAAAGACCCAAGTGTTTTGGCTGCGATAAATCCAATGTATGCCATTAGGTTTATAAGTTCCTTTCCCAATGCTGTTGTGCTCCTTGGTGCTGTATTTCTCGCAACAACGGGTGCCGAGGCTTTATATTCCGATCTTGGGCATTGCGGCATCAGAAATATACGCATCTCGTGGATTTTTGTGAAAACCGCATTACTTCTTAACTATTTCGGTCAGGGTGCATATTTGATTCACCACCTTGATACTATGAAAACCGCAAATCCGTTTTATGCAATTATGCCTGAATGGTTTCTTTTGCCTGGTGTTATTATTGCAACAGCAGCTTCGGTTATTGCCAGTCAAGCTTTAATTAGTGGTTCTTATACAATTATAAGTGAAGCTGTTTCACTAAATATTTGGCCGAAAATCAGAATTTCGTATCCTACCGATGTAATGGGTCAGGTCTATATTCCCTTTGTAAATTGGTTTCTTTGGATTGCTTGTTCTTTTGTAGTAATTTATTTTGGTGAATCATCGCGAATGGAGGCAGCCTACGGACTTTCAATCACTATTACAATGATTATGACAACCTTACTTTTATCGTATCATTTAAGATTCCGTAGGGTTAAACTTATTTATATTATCCTGTTGCTCAGTGTATTTCTGTCAATCGAAGGAACATTCTTATATGCAAATCTCCATAAATTCTCAAACGGAGGTTGGTTAACCGTTGCGTTAGCTTTTGCTTTTTTTATGGTGATGTATGGTTGGTATTTTGGCCGGAAAATAAAAAACCAATACATCAGCTTTATAAACTTCGAAAAAGATCCCGACATTTTTAAGGCTTTAAGTAACGATACTTCGGTTCCAAAAATTGCAACTAATCTGGTTTACATCACAAAAGCAAATCGAACTGACCAGATTGAGTCTAAAATTATGTATTCAATATTTAATAAACATCCCAAAAGGGCTAATACATATTGGTTTCTCCATATTGACAATCTCGAAAGCCCTAATACCTTCGAATATGTTGTCCATCATATTATTCCGGGGGTTTTGATTAAAGTTGATTTCAGATTAGGCTTTAAAATTGAACGTAAAATTAATCTGTACTTCAGAGAAGTAATCGAAGATTTGGTGAAGAATAACGAGATTAGCATGGTTAGTCAGTACGAATCGCTTAAAGCTCATTCAATACCCGCTGATTTTCTTTTTGTTAATCTTGACAGAATCCTTATTAGTGATTATAAGTTACCGCCTCTCAGAATTTTTATAATGGGAGTTCATAACTTCGTTAAGCGTTTAGGAATTACGGATGTTAAGGCACTTGGCCTTGATACTTCAAATGTGATTGAGGAAAAAGTACCTATTGTAATTGACCAGAAGCTCAAAAACAGAATTGTGCGGATCAATAAGAAATGAAAAATTTGAAATTCGTTATTTTGTAGAAAAGAATTACTTTTAAACCGATTTTAAGAAAGAATTTTTAAGGACTCTTTGCAGAGGACTTTCAACCTTTAATTGATTCGGTAATGGAAATAATGTCAAGATATTTGCTTGAGCAAAAGCTGAAAACAATTTTGCTGTTTATTGTTTTTTATGCAATAATAGTTGCAGGGATTGGAATACCTCAGACCAAATCAGTTTTTATTGCTTTGATTCCTATTGTCCTTATTATGAGCTTTGTTGCTATTTTATTGTTTCACAAATCGTTAAATAGTGCAAATACACGGTTTGTATTTTTAACGATTTTTTTACTCAGCTACCTTGTAGAAATGGTAGGCGTAAATTCTGATATGATTTTTGGCAATTATACTTATGGCAGTGGAATGGGTTTTAAGGCTTTCAGTGCTCCACTGTTGATTGGAATAAACTGGGTGATGCTTGTATATTGCAGCTCATCTATTTTGGAAAAGTTCAGACTGCCTGTGGTTGTACAGATTATTTTGGCCTCAGTTTTAATGGTTATATATGATGTAGTATTAGAGAATGTTGCACCTTTTTTAGATATGTGGTACTGGTCTGGAAATATTGTCCCGATGCAAAATTACATTGTGTGGTTTTTTCTTGCATTCTTTTTTCACGGATTGGTTAAATGGAAGAAAGTTAAAACTGAAAATCCATTAGCTCCTTCAATTATTATTTGCCAATTCTTGTTTTTTGTTGCGATTTTGTTATTTATTAAGTAACTAAAAATGAATAAAAACGCAACCATTCCATGTCAAAATTAGTCTTGCATAAAATCAAAATATTATGAAATACATCCTTTTATCCTCATTTGTTTGCTTTTTATTTTTCATTGCCTGCACCGAGCAGATTGATCAGGAAAAAATCACTGATCCGACAGAAAATAACATGAAAATCATTCCTGCAAATCCGGGCATCAATACCCAAATCAGTCTGGTAATCTATGATGACTGCACCTACAATACCCTTTCGGGAATAAAACTAAATGGAAAAACCATCGAAATTGAGAAACAGTTTAACAGTATGATGAAATGGCCTTGCTGGATGCGCAACGACACCATTTTGATCGGAAAACTGTCGGAAGGGGCTTACTCAGTGAACTACAAGCTAAAGGATATTGCTTCGCAGACAGCTCCCGTAATTGCCCTTTCTGTAACTTTTAATCTGCTCGTTTCCAAATAACAATGTGACAAAAAATACAAAAAGGAGTTGCTCTTGGATTTTTAAATAAATCGTAAGAATTACTTTGCACTTAGGCATTATTTCCATAAGTGCAGGATGAATTTTGTCCAAACACTCGCAGCTCATTTTTCACTGAGAGAACGCCAATAAGAAGCTTAAATATTCACGATTTTTCATAGAATACAAATCCTTAGCAGTATTATAAAATTGGATATTCAAAAAAACAGTTTACCTTCGCTACATTATTTCATTAATAATCAAATATTTTTTAAGATGGTAACAATCAGGTAAACCCAAAGTGAAATAATCTTCATAATAGAGGGTAACCACTCGTTAGCAAAAACTAAAAAACATAAGATATGACAGATTTATTTGGAAATGCAGGTGACTTAATTGAGCAAGGTGGTGAATTTTTAAAAAAACCAGCCGTTCAAGGTCTTTTTACACAACTTACTTCGTGGGTAGGAAGTTTGCTTACACGCAACA
>CAILKW010000546.1 GCA_903834845.1 uncultured Bacteroidia bacterium
ACAGGAAATGAAAATGGTTGGTTCAAACGAAAAAAGGTGTACATATCCTCATTTTATGAATACACGCGAGGGAGATTTATTATTTCATTATCGCGATGGAAGCAGTGGAAACGGTAACGAGATTTACAATATCTACTCCTGTGAAAGCAAACAATGGAGTCGTTTGCTCGATACCCCACTCACTGATGGTCAGGCGTTGATGAATGCCTACCAGACACAACCCACTTTAATGGCCGACAATTGGTATCATGTTTACTGGGTTTGGCGCGATACTCCCGACTGCGCCACAAACCACGACCTTTCGTATATGAAAAGCCCCGACCTGAAAAACTGGTTTAATGCTTATGGTGAACCAATTAAGCTTCCTGTCACTCTGGATAACAAGACGGTAATTGTTGATCCGATTCCAATAAATGGGGGAATAATCAATCTGTCAGCAAGCCTTTGTTTCGACAGCAGCCTCAAACCGCTTTTTGCCTATCATAAATATGATTCGGATGGGAAATTGCAATTTTATGTTGCCTCGCTATCAGGCAACTCATGGAAAATTAAAAAAATTACGAATTGGGATTACCGTTGGGAATTTTCGGGCGGAGGAAGTATTAACAACGAAGTTATTGTCGGCAATTTTAAAAACAGGGGAAACGGTTTCTATGAACTTGATTACTCGCATATCAAATATGGAAAAGGTACTTTTCTTCTTAACGAAAAATTTGATATTTGTGGCGAGGTTAAAAAAGTGCCTTCAGTAGTTAGTCAGATTAAAACAGAAGGTACCTTTCCCGGATTGCAGGTGAGAACAGCCGGCGACATTGGAAAAAATAAGGACTCAAGGGTGAGATACTTCTTGAAATGGGAAACTCAACCTGCCAATCGCGACAGGCCATGGCCGGAACCCTGGCCTGAAGCCAGTCAACTATATCTGTATAAGGTGAAAGTAAAAAAACAGAATAACTAAGCAAAATGAAAAATCTCCTACGTTCTTTTTTAATGGTCATAGTATTCATTTCAAGTACTTTGAGTGCACAACAGAATTGGCAAAAGATTGTAACAGTTGATGATGTTTGCGTTGCCTTCCCCGAGCAGATTAAATCTATTTTTCAAAACTTAAACCTCGAACAGGCAGGATTGGAGGCAGTAAAATTAGCTTATGAGAGCAACAACATTCCGTTAGCAGCCAAAAAACTTCTTGATTATTACCATAATCCGGGTCGCACCAAGTATTTCTCAAAAGAAATACCACCGGTTTCAAAGAAAATTAACACTGAAGCCGATTCCATTCTTCAGGATATATTAAGATTTCAACAGATTGCCGGTAAAGTGCCTCATCTCGCTGACGGACATTTAAACTGGTTTTGTACAGGGCCTGAAAATGACATTGAATGGGCCTGGGCTCTTAACCGTCATTATCCGGTTGGGTCTTTGCTCGAAGCTTATTATGAAAACGGAAACAAGAAATATATTTCATATATTGACAATTTCATCAAAGACTGGATTATTAGCAGCTGGCCGTACCCGGGAGTAAAAAGCAATACAGCAATGTGGCGCGGTCTTGAAGTAAGTTTCAGGGCAAAAGTTTGGGCACAGGTATTTTTTGAACTGATGGATACAAAATTAATATCACCTGCAACGCAACTTTTAATTTTAAGCAGCCTGCCACAACATGCTCACTATGCAAGAAATTTTCATGCTCAGGGAAACTGGCTTACCATGGAAATCTCAGGATTGGCAACCGTTTCTGCTGCATGGCCTGAATTTAAAGAATCATCTTCATGGATGAGTTACGCTGTTGAAACGATGGGTGCAAGCATCAAAGAGCAGATTTATCCGGATGGTGTTCAGACTGAGCTTACTTCAAGTTACCATCAGGTGGCACTCGATAATTTTAACCGTCTCTTGGAAATATGCCGGAAATCAAAAATTCCTCTTCCCGAATATTACACCAAAACTTTGGAAGATATGTGGAATTATCAGGCATATTCGATGCAACCCAATGGCTACGGAATACTTAACAACGATGCAGACAAAATGTACAATCGTGAACGTATTTTGAAAGAGGCCACAAACTATCACCGCGATGACTGGAAATATATTGCAACAAATGGGAAATCAGGTATCAGGCCCGCCAATGAACCTTCCTTTTTATTCCCGTGGGCTGGTCAATTAATTTCACGAAGCGATTATAATGCAGACGCTCAATGGTCGTTTTTTGACATTGGCCCGTGGGGTAGCGGCCACCAACATAACGATAAACTAAATCTGACAGTTTCAGCTTTCGGGCGTGAATTATTGGTTGATGGCGGACGGTTTGCATACAGAGGCGAAGTTGCAGATAAGTTCAGATCTTATGCTGTTGGCAGTCAAAGTCATAATGTCATTCTGGTTGATGGCAAAGGACAGGGTTCCGGTCCGGCACTCGCTAAAATGCCACTCAATCAAAACTGTTATAAAATCACCAAAGACTTTGATTATGCCTCAGGTACTTTTGATAAGTACAATAATTTGGAAGGTGAATTCAGTCATACACGGGCATTGTTTTATGTACGTGGAAAATTTTGGGTAGAAGCAGACCAGATAAAAACCGACCGTCCTCGTCAGATTGAAACTCTTTGGCATTGGCATCCTGACTGTCAGGTGTTGGAAAAAAACGGCACTGTTTCATCATCGAACAAACGTGGAAACTTGACAATTATACCTCTTCGACCTACGGACTGGAAAGTTAGTTTGGTAAAAGGACAGGAAAAACCCTCAATACAAGGGTGGTACAGCAAAGAATATAATACTTATGAAGCAAATACCACAACTGTTTATTCAGCATCAATAAACACAGGCAGCACTTTTGTTTGGGTTTTATGGCCATCGGAAGGAGCAGCAGCCAATATTCATACAGAAATTTTGTCACAGGATTCCAATTCAGTAAAAGTCAGGGTTTCGGAAACTCAAAAAAGGTATTGGGATATCACAATTCCTTTTGCTGACAGCGCAGAGGCCGGAATGAAGTTTGTTTCCAAACC
>CAILKW010000547.1 GCA_903834845.1 uncultured Bacteroidia bacterium
CCAATTGTTTCGCAAATAGGAAAAGAGAAACCACTTTTGGGATTGTATAACAACAACTTCGCTGTTTGGGCAAGTCATGGATGGTACTACGAATCGAAACTTGATAGGTGGGAATGGCAGCGTGCCCGTTTGTTCGGAACAGTAGAAGAAATGTCAACCATGAGCTTCGTTATGCCCTATCTGGTTCCTATGCTTGAGAATAGCGGTGCTTCAGTTTTTTTGCCCCGTGAGCGTGACTGGCAAACGAACGAGGTCTTGGTTGATAACGACAAATCCACTTTAGGTTCTGAAATGATTATCCCCGAAAAGATGTCTTCACTACTTATTCAGAAAGGTTTCTTACAAAAAGACTCTCTGTTTTCAGGAGAGAATCCCTTTCAATTGGGTACTTCCATGCGATTCAAATGTGTTGATAATGAAAATATTATAAAATATTTGCCATCTTTTAGTGCGAAAGGTAGGTATTCGGTTTCTGTTTCATACCAATCTGATGTTTCTTCGGTGTCTGATGTAAAATATTCCGTTTATCACACCGGGGGGAAAACCGACTTTTCGGTGAATCAAAAAATTGGCGGAGGGACGTGGGTATATCTGGGAACTTTTGATTTTAATTCAGGGAGAAATCCCGAAACAGGAATGGTTACAGTAAGTTGTTTAAGCGAACATTCCGGTTTTATTTCGGTGGATGCTGTAAAATTTGGTGGCGGAATTGGAAATGTTGCACGTCGGCCGTCTGATGAAATGGTGCTGAATAAAAAATCCCTTTCTGAAGGTGCAAACACTGAAATTCAAATTGTTAAAAACAGTCCCCAACTATTTGATTATAAATTAAGCGGTAAACCACGTTACTTTGAAGGAGCCAGATATTATTTACAAAGTGCCGGTTTTCCAGATACACTTACCTACAATCAGAATAAAGACAAAAACGATTATAACGATGATTATCAGTCACGTGGTAATTGGGTTAATTATCTGATTGGTAAATCTGTAGTGTCCAACAATCATACTGATACAGTGGGATTAAAAATTCCGGTTGATCTTTCGTTTGCTTTTCATACCGATGCTGGAGTTACCCCAAATGATTCAATTATTGGTACACTTGGCATTTATAGTTCCACAGCAAATCATGGTTTTTTTCCAAATGGAAAATCACGAATGGCAAGTCGCGATTTAACAGATATAATTCAAACACAATTAGTTGATGATATTCGGATACTCTTTAATCCCAAATGGACGCGCCGTGGTTTATGGGATAAGCAATACTCCGAGGCATGGCGGCCAAACTTTCCATCTATGCTTTTAGAGCTATTTTCGCATCAAAATATTGCCGATGTGAAATTTGGTTTAGATCCGCGATTCCGGTTTGCAGTTAGTCGCTCAATTTACAAAGGAATTTTAAGATACCAGTCATATCAGGAAAACCGTTCGTATAGTGTTCTTCCTTTGCCTGTTGATCATTTTTCGATTACAAAGAAAGGGGAGAACTCTGTCATCTTAAGTTGGAAACCGGTTAACGACCCGCTTGAGCCAACTGCAAAACCTGAAAAGTATAAGGTTTATAAACGTGTGAATGACAATGGTTTTGATAATGGTGTGGTAGTTGAAGATACAGTTCTCGTTATCGAACTTGATCAGCATGACACAATTTATGGTTTCAAAGTTACAGCTTTGAATCCTGGAGGTGAGAGTTTCGCAAGTGAAACACTTTCTGTTGGATTGAAGAGCAACAGCAAAGGCAATATTCTGGTTGTGAATGGATTTGACAGGGTTTGCGCCCCTTCTGTTTTTGATAACGGTATCACTGCAGGAGTGTCATTCTGGAAAGATCAGGGTGTCGCCGACCGTGAGGACATCAGTTTTGTAGGATTTCAATACGATTTCGATCGTAATTCCAAATGGCTCGATGACGATAGTCCTGGTTGGGGCGCGAGTTATGGCGATATGGAAGGAAACGTGATTCAGGGCAACAGTTTCGATTATCCATTTATTCACGGAAAAGCAATAATGGAAGCAG
>CAILKW010000548.1 GCA_903834845.1 uncultured Bacteroidia bacterium
AATTCAATACATTTTGGAGGTAAACTCATGTTCCCGGTCAACTCAAAAAATAAATCAGCTGCCACTCTACCCATTTCATAAGTGGGATGCATAACCGAAGTAAGAGTTGGCTGAACAACAGTAGCGTGAAACTCATCGGTAAAACCAACCAACAGAATGTCTTTTGGAACATTAAACCCAAATTCCCTTATTGCTTTCATTGCAGCAAAAACTACTGTGTCGTTAATTCCGAAAATTGCATCGGGTGGTGTTGGAAGTGATAATAAGCGAATGGTAGCCTCTATCGCTGAGGAAGTACTCAAATTACACTTTTCGAGATATTCGGGTTTAAAATCAAGTCCGCAATCTGTCAAACCTTTTAAATATCCTTCCCTTCTTTCGTCAGAAATATTTAGATGATCAGGACCTGAAATATAGGCTATCCGATGCGCATTATTTTCGTAAAAATGACGTGTAATGCCACGAGCCGCCTCGAAACTGTCGGCAATTACTGTTGGTACTTTATCTTTAAGACATACTCGATCGAAAAATACCAAAGGAATCTCCGCTTCAATAATTTGCTCGAAATGAGAGTAATCAGTTGTTTCCTGCGAAAGACAAATAATAAAACCTTCGACCCTTGCTTTCAATAAATTTCTGATATTCTCTTTCTCCTTACTTAACGATTCATTTGATGGTGAAATAATTACAAAGTAACCTTTCTCTTTTGCCACCTCTTCTATTCCCGAAATAACAGAAGAGAAAAAATGGGTAACCAAGTCAGGAACTATTACACCAATCATTCCAGTACGCTGTTTTAACAAACCCATTGCCATAGGATTTGGAGAATAATTTCGCAATCCGGCACATTCTTTTATTTTGATAATCAATTCGTCACTGATATCAGGATGATCCCTTAGCCCTCTTGAAACAGTCGAAATTGACACTCCAAGCTCACGCGCAATATCTTTAAGTGAAATTCTTCGTTTTACCATACTTCCTATAAATGTATTGTGAATCTATTCTATTCCAAATAATAATTCCCGAAATTAGTCAATAATTTGAATCTCTTTCAAAAAACAAAAATGGAAGCAACCGATTTAATATTCTGTACTAAAAGATACACAACACATCACTTAAAAAATGTTTAAAAACATTTTTTTCTTTCGCAAAGCTTTGCGCAAACCTTTGCGTCAACATTAAAAAATGTTTAAAAGATGATGAAAGACTTCTTTATAACTATGTAATTAAATATTAATCATTTACAAAAATAAGCAATCGATTGCATTAATTTTTTTTTTCAAAATAAATGTGCTATTCTTGTCAAGTGTCTATGAAAAGTTTTATACAGACTATTAATCCTGTAAATGAGGCATATAGTTTTTGGGAATATATTAAAGTTCAATTTTTTATTAACGCAAATTAACAAAATGGACATGTATGAAAAGAGATTTTAACAATTATTAGGGTGCATATAACAAATATTTAAACCTTTTTGTGAAAATTGTACTCCATTTTTGCACGAACAATTTGTAGAAATGGAGAAAACTAATAAAGTATGCGAACATTCATTCAAACGCTAATATGAAACTGAAGATTGAATTAGAAAATAAATTATTAACGAAAATTAAAAAAATGGACATGTATGAAAAATGATTTGAAGCGAAGATTTTTTCTGAGAAGTCATTTTCGACTCTTTGCAACGGTTTTTTTAGTCGGGATGCTTTTTCTCTTCCAACTAAGTGCTTCGGCGCAGCAAAAAACAATTTCAGGTACAGTGACTGGCGACGATAAATTGTCAATTCCAGGTGCATCAATTATCGTAAAAGGGACAACCATTGGAACTGTAACAGATTTCGATGGCAAGTTTACCCTCAACATTCCAGCTACAGCGAGTACTCTTGTATTTAGTTTTGTGGGACTTACCACAAAGGAGTTTGCTGTCGGTACTGGAAATGTGTTTAATGTCACTCTTTCCGAAAAAAGAATAGGCATAGATGAGGTTATTGTTGTAGGTTACGGTGCGCAAAAGAAAGAAAGTATTGTAGGTGCCATTACTCAGACTTCCAACGAACAGCTTAAACGTTCAGGAAATGTTACCGATTTAAAGCAAGCTTTAACAGGACAACTTCCCGGTGTAGTAACTGTTACATCATCAGGCGAACCCGGTGGTACAGGCAGGGGTGAAAGTGCTACACAGATCTTTATTCGTGGTCAGAATACTTGGAATGGAGGTCAGCCTCTGATTCTTGTTGATGGTGTAGAAAGGAATATGGATAATCTTGATGTAAATGAAGTTGAAAGCATTTCAGTACTGAAAGATGCATCTGCAACAGCTGTTTTCGGTGTTAAAGGGGCAAACGGTGTTATCCTTATTACTACAAAACGCGGGACTGCCGGAAAACCAAAGCTCTCATTTACCTATAACGCTACTGCAAAAATGCTCTCAAAGGTACCTACTATGATGGATTCGTATAACGCACTTTTGATCAGGAACCAATCAATTGAGCGTGAAACAGTTCTTAACGAGCCCTCTTGGGCAGAGTATGTACCAAACGAAATAGTTAACAGATACAAATTGCCCCAAACAGCAGAATATGCAGCAATTTATCCGAATGTTGACTGGGAAAAAGCGATGTTTAAGGATATTGGGATGTCGCACCGAGCTTCAATGAGTGTACAGGGGGGAACCAATTTTGTAAACTACTTTGGTTCGCTGTCGTACCTGCATGAGGGCGACATGTTCAAAAAATATGAAAACAATAAAGGTTACAAACCAAACTATGACTACGACCGCTTTAACTTCAGGAGTAATCTCGACTTTAAACTGACAAGAACAACTAATCTGAAGGTTAATTTGTCGGGTTTTTACAGTCAGAAAAATACTAACTTCAATAACGAAGGAAGTACCGGAAACGCTGACCAATGGATGTGGGCAGCATTATATTCTATGCCTCCTGATGCATATCTGCCACAATATGCTGATGGTACATGGGGTTGGTCAACGGTGACAGGTTCCTCAAAACCTAATCCGGTGGCCGTTGTATATAACCTCGGAGTCAGGGAAACACGCCAAACTCAGTTGAACTCTGATTTCGCTTTAGAGCAAAACCTCGATTTCATTACTAAGGGTCTAACTGCAAAATTTTCACTATTTTACGATAACAGCATAGTATCGGAAGGTGGTATTTATGATTCTTCAAACCATATTCGGCCAAATGAATCCGGTAGTAATACACCCGAAAAATATATTAATTCCGATTTATATACAGGACCAAATCAAGATCCTGCAGAATATACCCTGATTTTGCCTACTCTTGGTACCAATCAATTCGACTGGAGTCTAATCCCCTGGACAATCAGACAGGAGGTTATATCAGCTGCAAACTGGACAAGTAATATCCCGATTACCAGAAGAACAATGTACCAATTTCAGATGAATTATTCCCGAAAATTCGATTTGCACAACGTAGGAGCAATGGGATTGGTAAAGCGTGAAGAATATGCGAGTGGAAGTATGTTCAAAAATTATCGCGAAGACTGGGTTTTCCGTACCACTTATGACTACAACTCGAAATATCTTTTTGAAATGAACGGTGCTTATAACGGTTCAGAACAATTTGGACCTGGCTACCGATTTGCTTTCTTTCCTTCAATAGCTCTGGGATGGAATATTTCGAACGAAAAATTCTACAAAATTGACTGGATGAACAAGTTGAAGCTACGTTTTAGTGCAGGCGTAGTGGGTGATGATAAAGGGAGTGGCGGAAGATGGCTATACTCTTCACAATTAGCTTATGGTGGTGCCACCCGATTAAATCAAAACCCTAATACCAATAGCACATATACCTGGTATAAAGAGGCCTCGATAGGTAACCCTGATATCCGCTGGGAAAAAGCCCGTAAGGATAACTACGGTATTGAAATCGGCTTGTTCGATAATTTAATTAGTGCCACCTACGATTATTTTACTGAAGACAGGACTGACATTTTGCTTGCCGGAGGTTCACGAAATATCCCTCCTTATTATGGTGCAACACCTCCAAGTGCCAATCTCGGACGAGTAAAATCACAAGGCCATGAACTTGAAGTAAAATTTGACAAGAGAATGACAAGTGGGTTTCATTACTGGGCAACTCTGGCTTTAGCTCATACTACCAATAAAATATTGTTTAAAGATGATCCACCACTTCTTGCCGCATATTCACAGGCTCAAGGTTATACCATCGGTCAGAATCGCTCACAAATCAGGGCTGGGTTTTATAATAACTGGGATCAGGTGTTTGCAAGCGTCCCTCAGGAATCCAACGACTTGAGTAAACTTCCCGGATTTTACAATATTCTTGATTTTAACGGAGATGGTGTTATTAAAGCAGACGACAGTGCACCTTATGGTTATTCCGGTGTACCTCAAAACACTTTCAATACTTCATTTGGTGCTGATTATAAAGGATTTAGCGTCATGATTCAGTTATACGGCGTAAACAATGTATCCCGAAGTGTTCCGCTCCTGAATTTTAACGGTTATACAGATGTTGTATTTGAACATGTAGCAGATTACTGGTCGAAGGATAATCAGGATGCCTCCTCTTTCCTTCCAAGATGGAAAACACAGGGATCATTCATTGGAGATTATTTTCTTTTTGATGCTTCATACCTTCGGTTGAAAACAGCAGAAGTTGCTTATACTTTTCAAGACGCATGGGTTAAAAAAGCAGGGTTGTCAGCTCTGAAGATATTCCTTAACGGAAACAACCTGTTTTTCTGGTCTAAACTTCCTGACGACAGAGAAGGTGCAAACTCCGGAGGGGCTTCTAACACAGGAACCTATCCTACCGCAAAACGTATTAACCTCGGTTTTGATTTAACTTTTTAATAACTGGGAATTATGAAAAACAAAAATAAAAAATTCAAACAAAGTTTTATTGTTGGTATCATGATCATGATGCTGACTTTAGGATCATGCGAGAGCTATCTCGATAAAGCTCCTGAGGCTACTATTACAGAAAAAGATGCTTTCGGAAACTTTAAAAGTTTTCAGGGATTTGTGGAAGAGATGTACAATTGCATTACCGACTATAACAAGGCGGGTGCATGGAACGTATATCTTTTTGCCGACGAAACCCTGTACAATTCTCCTTTCTCTTTCGATCAGGGTAATTATTGGGATCAGGGTGGTATGCTTTACGGGGTGGCTAATACTGATGGAAACAGTCGGTCGAAAAGAGTTTGGGGCTTATGCTGGTATGGAATTCGAAAAGCAAATTTGGCTTTAAGTAAATTGGAATTATTAGTGGATGCTACTCAAGAAGAAAAAGACCTAATCAAAGGACAGGCCTTGTTCTTCAGAGGTTGGTTTTACTTTGAATTAATGCGCTATTGGGGTGGATTACCATACGTTGATAAGGTATTATCGTCAACAGATGAGATGAAATTGCCGAGACTGACATATAAAGAAACTGCTTTAAAAGCGGCTAAAGATTTTAAAGATGCTGCCCCTTTACTTCCTGTCAGATGGGATGATACAACTGTCGGCAAACTTACTCTTGGGAATAATCAACAACGGATTTCTAAGGTTTTTGCATTGGGTTATCTCGGTAAGGACTTATTGTATGCTGCAAGTCCGATGATGAATGAATCGTCAACCGGATCAGCTACTTTTGATGCGGAACTATGTAAACAGGCTGCACAGGCTTTTGCTGATGCCATAAAAGTTTGTGACGAAACAGGTGCCTTTAAAATGCAAACATGGGCTACCTGGACTGATAATTTCTGGGTTTGGTCGCCTGGAAACAAAGTGATGTCTGGTGGTACCGAAGTAATCATGAATCCCACAGTATTCGATCCTGGTAGAGTCAGGTGGTCAACTGTTGGAGCTACATGCCCGGTTGAAATGGGAGGAAACAGCAGTGCAGTTGAAGTACCAACTCAAAACATAATTAAAAACTATGGTATGGCTAACGGATTGCCAATCGATGACCCGGCTTCTGGCTTTAATCCGCTTGATCCGTGGACAGGTCGCGACCCAAGATTTTATAAAGATATTATTATTGATGGTGATCAACTTGTTGCAAGCAGTGCTGCCGGTTTGGATCGTTATGCTCAATTATATATTGGTGGTCGCCACAAAGGAGGCAGTAAAGGCAGTACAACAGGATTTTATTATAAGAAATGGTCTCCACTGGGTTGCAATCAATGGGAACTAAAATGGGATGCTTTTCAATCCTATGTTCCTTTCTTGCGGCTTGCTGATGTTTACCTGATGTATGCAGAAGCTGTTCTTCAGGGATATGGATCAGCTACGGCCAGTGTTACCGGTAGTCTTACAGCTGAGGCAGCTGTAAACATCGTTAGAAACCGTGCTACACTTCCAAATCTGACAAGCAGTTATACTGCTCCGAAAGATAAATTTATGGAGACCATTATCCGTGAGCGTGCTGTTGAGCTTGCTTATGAAGGACATCGTTGGATGGACTTACGCCGTTGGAATTTAGCCGGTGAGACAAAATACAAGGAGAAAACCGCCCTTGATTTCGACCGTGGTGCTAATGGGAAACCCATAAATATAAAGGAACGTGTTGTCATAACCCGTGTTTTTGATAAAAAACACAACTGGTTACCATTCCAGGTGAGTTTTACTAAACTCTACAAAGAGTTTCCACAAAATCCTGGCTGGTAGGTCATCAATAAATCATATAAAAATCATATAATATGAAGAAAAGATATATTCAAATATTGATCTTTCTGAGTTTCGTCATATTGCTTTCCTCAACAAGTGTTGTAGCTCAAAAACCAAAGAAAGAGTCTAACACAACAATTGAATCGGTTGTTAAAGATGAGAAAGGCAATCCTGTTAAAGGTGCTATTATTTATGGAAACGAAGGAGCAGTTGTCGCAAAAACAGATGCGTCCGGAAAGTTTACTATCTCAGTTCCCAACCAGACAGATATGCTTATCGAAGCTGACGGTTATGAACCAGCCTTATTCAGATCAGGCGAATACCAAAATCTGAAAGAGTTTTCATTAAAAACTTCCTTGTACCTTTATAGTGCAAATGATGAAGTAAATATCGCTTTCGGAAAAGCAAAAAAAGGCGATTTAGTGAACGCTGTCAGCGTGATAAATCCTGCCGACATCCTTAAATATGATAATATTCAGGATGTTACCCAAGCTTTATCGGGTCGGGTACCAGGATTATTGGGTAGTAGTAATATTCGCGGTATTGGTGCCCCATTATTTATTGTTGATGGATTGCCACGTGATATTAACACAATTAATCTTGCAGAAGTTGCTCAGATAACTGTTCTGAAAGACATTAACTCATCTGTAATGTATGGAAACGCTGCTGTTAACGGAGTCGTTTTAGTTACAACAAAAAGGGGGCAGGCTTTCAAAAAGGAAGTAAACGTATCGGGTTATTATGGAGTTTCCACACCTGCTGCACTGCCAAAGTATCTGTCATCACCCAAGTACATGGAGCTTTATAACGAAGCGAGAGTCAATGACGGGCTTTCACCTCAATATGATGCAGCTACAATTGCCAATTACACATCAGGAAACCCATACCGTTATCCGAATATTGACTATTATTCGTCTGAAAATCTCAAGAGTGTAAAACCATTTTCCAAAGTAATGACCGAGCTGTCGGGTGGTAATGACGTAGCAACTTATTACTCAAATTTAGCTTGGGAAAATTACGGTAGTCTTTTGAATTTTGGCGAAGGAAAGAAGGGTCAATCGAACAGAATTAATGTAAGGGGTAATGTTGATCTGAAAATCAATCGCTGGATTAAAAGTGCGCTTGATGCGGTTATCGTTTTGGATAATTGGAAAGGTGCTGTTGGAAATTACTGGACAGAAGCCAATACCAGACAACCAAATCTTTTTGCCCCTTTAATTCCTATAAGCCTTATTAATCCAAACAATGCTGTATTGAAAGGTCGTAAAAATGATGTAAATGGAACATACCTTCTTGGAGGTACCTCCAGTTACTTATCGAATGCCTGGGCCAATGGGTATTCAGGAGGTAATAATGCAAGTATTCAACGTACTTTCTCTTTTAACAACCGGATTGATTTCGATTTGAAACAATTTATTGAGGGGCTTGCCTTTCATACAAATGTAAGTTTCGATTTCTATACAACATATAATCAAGCAATTAATAACACTTACTCTGTTTATCTGCCTACATGGAGTGCCACCATGGATTCGATTACAGGTTTGACACAATATGGAGCTGATACCCGTAGCGGCAGCCAGGATGTTGGTGGTTCTTCTTTTCAAAGGAGGTTTGGTTTTTATGGAATGTTCGACTACGACAGGACATTCGGAGGCATACACCATGTCACCGGTTCTTTGTTAGGATTTGGTAACAGGTACAAAGTACAGGGAGATTTTCAGGGGAATAAAAATTTTAATCTTGGTTTCCGATTGGCTTACAGCTACAAAAATAAGTACATGGCCGACTTTAGCAGTGCCTATGTTAATTCTGTTAAGCTGCCTCCAGGAAACAGAGGAGCTTTCTCTCCAACTCTTGGTCTTGCCTGGGTAATCAGTGCCGAAGATTTTATGTCATCAGCCTCAGCTATTGACTATTTAAAGCTTAAGCTATCAACCGGGATTAGTAACTCTGAGGCAGGGATAGATGGTTTTTATTATTACGATAATGTTTACGCACGATCAAGCAGCTATGCATGGTTTGAAGGAACATGGTCAAACAGTGGTACTGTTTCGAGCTATGGTGGTAATAACAAACTTGCATTTGAAAAACGTAATGAATTAAATTTCGGAATCGAAGGGTTGTTCTTTAACAAGACTTTATCGGTTGACGGAAATGTGTTTACAAGTGCTTATTATGACCAAATTACCCGTCCAACAACTATTTATCCCAGCTTTTATACCAATTACATCCCGTACGAAAACTTTGACAAAAACACTTACAAAGGTGCTGAATTAGGGTTGGCAATTAGCAAAAGCGCAGGTGATTTCTCTTATGTTTTCGGAGCAAATTTGTTATACGCTGATTCTAAAGTTGTGAAAAGAGATGAGATATACGTTGATCAATACCAATACAGGGCAGGTCGCCCATTAGACGCACGGTTTGGTTTGGTTGCTGATGGTTTCTTTATGGATCAGGCTGATATCAACAATCATGAGACACAAGCCTTCGGTAAAGTAAAACCTGGTGATATTAAGTATGTTGACCAAAACAAGGATGGTATTATTGATGCTTATGATGAAGTTCAGATTGGTCGTTGGCAGGCACCTTTTTCGTATGGTTTGAACCTCAAATTAGCTTATAAAAGCTTTACTTTGTTCGCTCAGGGTAACGGACGAGTTGGAGCCGATGGTTATCTTACTGATAATTATTACTGGGTTGATGCCAATGATAAGTATTCAGAATATATCCTGGATCGCTGGACTGTGGCAACAAAAACTACTGCAACTCTTCCGCGTTTAAGTTCACTGGCAAATCCGAATAACTACCGCAGCTCTACCTTCTGGCTATATAAAGACAATTACTTCACAGTTGACAGAGTGCAGCTTACTTGCGAAATGCCGGAAAAAATGTCAAGGATGTTAAAAATGAAAAACCTTAGTTTTCATGTGAATGCCTCTAATCTTATTACTATTTCCAAATATAAGAATATTAGAGATTTACGTGTTGGAGCTGAGCCTTATTACCGTTCATTTTCAATCGGTGTTAAATCAATGTTTTAATCAAATAAATACAAAATCATCATGAGATACCTAAAAATATACTTCTTACTAATGGTATTGTCATTATCCTTTGGTGCATGTAAAAAACTTTTGGAGCCTGAAAATGACAATCATAGTACTATTGATCGTATTTATACCGATCCTCCTTTTGCAGAGGGCTTATTGATTACAGCCTATGTGAAAATTCCAACCAATGGACTAAGCTTTAACGAAGTTGCTACTGACGATGCAGTGACAAATAATAAATTGGACTCTTATCTTCGAATGGCTACCGGTGAATGGTCAGCTCTTTATAATCCGGTAAATCAATGGGACAACTGCAACTCAGCTATTTTATATCTGAATAATTTCATCAGTATTATTGATACGGTTGCCTGGAAATGGACCAGCAGCTCAATAAATTCAATGTATGCACAACGTTTCAAAGGTGAGGCTTATGCTTTAAGAGGTTTATTCCAATACCATCTTTTACAAACAATTGGTGGTGCAGGTGCTGACAATAAACTCTGGGGAATACCGCTTTATAGTAAATTCATTACTGTAAATGATAATTTTAATGTTCCAAGAGCCACTTTTGCCGAATCCGTAAATCAGATTTATGCAGATCTCGACAAAGCACTTCAATACCTGACAATGGATGACTATAAAGACATCACCGTTGCCAGCCAGCTCCCTCCCGAACTTCAGAGCGTAAATATTACTGATTATAATTCAGTTTTTGGTCTTCGATCTAATCAACGCATAAGCGGACGAATAGTAAAAGCACTGAAAGCACGTGTTGCCTTACTCGCAGCAAGTCCTGCATTTGCAAATAATGATGTAGCTTTATGGACAAAGGCTGCCGACTATGCCGGTGCGTCCCTAAACAGCATTGGAGGCATTGCCGGACTTGATCCGAATGGACACAAGTTTTACGATCAAACAAGAGTTGATGCCATAAAATTAGCATCCAATATTGATCAAAAAGAGATGGTTTGGCGCAGACCTATCGTGGTTTCAAATACAAGAGAAATTGCCAACTTCCCGCCATCACTCTATGGAAATGGTGATGTAAATCCAACACAGAATTTGGTTGATGCCTTCCCTATGGTCAATGGTTACCCAATCTCAAACCCGTTGAGTCTTTATAATCCTGCAAATCCTTATGCAGGTCGCGATCCTCGATTTGGTTTATACATCGTTTATAATGGGTGTTCCTTGAAAAGTACCATTATAAAAACAGGTGTCGGAGGTGGAAATAATGCAAAGGATTCATTGCAAACTTCAACAAGAACCGGGTATTACTTAAGAAAACTGCTTAGAGAAGATGTGAACCTGAATCCTACTGCAGTGACAACCAAGAATCATTATGAAGTCCATATCCGATATACTGAATTATACTTGTCTTATGCTGAGGCTGCTAACGAGGCCTGGGGCCCTGATGGAACAGGAACTAACGGTTTTTCGGCTCGTAATGTAATCGCAGCTATTCGTAAGCGTGCCGGACTAACACAGCCTGACAATTATCTTGCGTCAATAACTACAAAAGATGATATGCGGACACTTATTCGCAATGAAAGAAGGCTTGAGCTTTGTTTCGAGGGCTTCCGGTTCTGGGATTTAAGAAGGTGGAAAGCTAATTTAACAGAACCTGCAAAAGGGGTTAATATTAGTGGCGCAACTTATACAGTAGTTGATGTTGAACCTCGTGTTTACAAAAACGAATATATGTATGCAGGTCCGCTTCCGGCACGCGAAGTTGTCAAGTATAACGCTCTGATTCAAAACAAAGGGTGGTAGTATTTTTATTGTAAGAATTTGCGATAGAATTAACACATAATAATTTTATATATGAAGAAGATATTAATATTTCTAACACTGCTTGCGGGGCTGATGGCCTGCACAAACCAGAAGACTGACTTTCCGGATTTTATTTATACTACCGGATATTTTCCCTATCAGTACCCGGTTCGTACCCTTGTGCTGGGTGATTATATTTACGACAACACAAACGACAATAATCATAAATTCCTGATCTCAGCTGCAATGGGCGGAGTCTATGCAAATACTCAGGACAGGGTTTTTGATATTGAAGTTGCAAGTAGTCTTTGCTCAAATGTGCTTTTTGCTTCTACACTCGACACTGTTCGTTTGTTGCCTCCCGCTTACTATACCCTTAGTTCATCAAGCAAATTAACAATCCCGGCCGGTGAAGTAAACGGAGCTATCGAAGTGCAGCTTAAAGATGCTTTCTTTGATGATCCTCTTGCAATAAAACTCGGCTATGTACTTCCTGTTCGCATTCTAAAGGCTGCCAATCTTGATACAGTCTTACAGGGAAAATCATCAAAAATAAACCCTGACCCACGTATTGATGCTCAATGGGATATACTACCCCGAAATTTCACCATGTTCGCCATAAATTTCATAAACCCCTATCATGGAATGTATCTGCATCGTGGAACAAGTGTAGTGAAAAATGCCGCAGCTTCAGTGCTTGAGACAACCGTTTACCGCACTCCGTTTATTGTTGATAACGAAATATGGAGTCTTGTAACTACAGGTAAAAATCAGGTGACAGTGTCCGGTAATTTACGCTCGACACTCATTCCCGGAACGTTTAAAATGAACCTTAGTTTTTCAGCCGATGGTAGCTGTACTATTACACAGGCAACAGGTTCAACCTTAACAATAACCGGAAGCGGGAAATTTACTGCCGGTGCAGATACATGGGGTGATAAAAAACGTGATGCCATCCATATCAAATATCAGTTGACATCAGGTGTTAATACCTATTCTGCTACAGATACATTGGTTATCAGAGACAGAGCAATAAAAATGCAACTCTATAAACCAGTCGTTTTTACAAAATAGTTTGATTATAAAGTAATTGATTATAAAATAATATAGGGTCTATTGGTTATTACTGACAAATAGACCCTTATTTTCTTTTCATTGCTTTTGCGTTAAAATAGGGATAAGAGTAATTTTTTGGATCCTCTGTTATATCTCTGCATCGTGGTAAGGAATCCTGATTTTAATAATAAACTGCTCAATGATGAACCCCATTCGAGTTTTAAAAGTTATCAGGCAAATCAGAAAAGTTCACATTCTCATTATTCTGCTGTTCTGCCTTTTTTATCACACCGGTTTTGCACAAAGTATTATTTCTAATGATGGAAAAGCAAAACTCCTCTCCAGGCTTGATCTTAATTCAAATGGATTGAATCCGGTTGAACGATCAAAAGATAATCCTGAACTTGCAATTAGCGAATTGTTAAAGTATTATCAATCAAGGATAAGTGTGAAACATCCTATTGACCGGAAAGTTAAGGCTGAAGGTTTTGGAAAATCAGCTTCACCCGGAGAATTACAAACTGCCGACAATGCCCTGAACCACATCTTTGTCGGGCAGTCTGCTTACCCACCTTACTTCTGTGGTACCGACATCAATTGGGGAACCCGCCCTGTCCCCGACAACGAATGGGTGTGGCAGCTCAACCGGATGTCTTTCTGGAATGCAATGGCATCAGCCTACTGGCATACCGGCGATGAAAAATATGCCAAAGAATGGAGCAATCAACTGATTGACTGGACCATTAAAAATCCGAACGATAAAGATCACAACTACGCATGGCGTTCAATCGAGGCAGGTATCAGGGGCCATAGCTGGACAGATTTGTTTCAGTATTTTGTTGATTCACCCAATTTTACGCCAGAAGCATTGGTCACATTCCTGAACAGTTTTTACGACCATGCTGAATATCTGATGACGAAATACTCCACCAAGAGCAACTGGGGTTTAATGGAAGCCGAAGGTCTGGCTTTTATTGCCATCACATTTCCAGAATTTAAAGATTCGGATAAGTGGCTCACAGAAGCTGTACGGCGACTAAATGCCGAAATTGATATCCAAGTTTATCCCGATGGCCATCAACGAGAATTGGCTATGGGCTACCATCTGGGTTGTATCGCCTGGTTTTTAAGGACATACGATCTGGCCAAAATGAACGGAAAATCTGATATTTTCCCACCCTCATACGTTGATAAGGTTCAGAAAATGTGTGAAGTGCCTTTAAAGCTTGGCCATCCCGATGGGACATTTGCTCAATTTGGGGATGCATGGGCTGGAAAACCGGGGCAACACAAAAAGAATTATCAGGAATGGGCCGAACGGTTCAACAGGAAGGATTTTTTGTACATGGCAAGTGACGGCCAACAAGGAACCAAACCTGACTCCACTGCTTATGCACTGCCATACAGTGGATTGTATTCCATGCGCAGTTCATGGGACAATGATGCGATTTGCCTTGTTTTGAAATGCGGTCCGGATGGCGGAGGCCATTGTCAGCCCGACAACGGTACTTTTGAATTATCGGCAGGAGGTAGAAATCTTATGCCGGATGCCGGTAGCTATATTTACAGCGGCGATCCCGAAAACCGTGCTTGGTTCAGGCAAACCAAAGTGCATCAGACACTAACACTCGATGAAAAGAATTCGAAATACTCCCCAAAATTATTAAAGTGGAACCCGGGCAAAACCGATGATATTCTTGTTGTTGAAAACGAAAGTTATAACAATCTGACTCATAGGCGTTCTGTGTTCTTTGTCGAAAAACGTTATTTTATCATCGTGGATGATGCTTATGGAAGTGCCGCCGGAAGTGTTGAAATTCATTTCCAGTTGGCTCCGGGTGTTTCGGTTATTAACCGCGATGAATTTAGGATGACAACAGATTATAAAGAAGGTTGGAACGTTTTGGTTCAAACACAGAAACAGGAAGGATTAGAGTTTGCTGAGGAAGAAGGTCAGGTTTCGTTTTTATATACCAAAAAAGAACCGCGCCCCGCTTTTCGCTACAGGATCAATAAAACATCAGCCAATTCAAATGTTCGATTCGTTACTTTGGTGGCACCTTATGAAAAGAAAGTTCCAAATGTGAAAATCAGGATGATCAGTGATATGGGAGATCTTTCCAGTCTCAGATTTGAAGTTGAAGAAAATGGTATCAAAAAACAGTTAGGATATTCACTTTAAAAAACAAAAGAATGAAATCAAAAATCAGCGTTTTATTAAGCTTTTTATGCCTGGTCCTTTTTATGCCGGTGCTTGTGACTGCCAATCAAAATGCCAGTTCAGATGAAAATGGTCCTCAAAAATTGCAAAATCCTATTTCGGTGCAGTACCTAAAAACCCAGTTAAGGAAAGACTCTCCGCGCCTTATTCTGACTCCCGCAATTGAAAAAGAGCTGAAAGCCAAAATCAAAACAGATCCTATTGTAAAGAATTATTACGAAGCAATGAAACTCAACGCTACTGAAATTCAGACTAAAGAATTATTAGTCAGAAAATTGGAAGGCAGAAGGTTACTTGGTACTTCAAGAGAAATGCTTTACCGAATGACTGTCCTTTCAATGGTTTACCGGATTGATAAAAACCCTGTGATTCTGAAAAGAATTGATAAGGAACTTACTGCTGTGTGCAATTTCAGCGACTGGAATCCGTCCCATTATCTTGACGTTGCCGAGATGTCAATGGCAGTAGCAATTGCAGTTGACTGGACTGGAAACGCCTTACCAAAAGCTACAATTGAACTGGCAAAAACATCTCTTATTGCGAAAGGAATAAAACCCAGTTACAACGAGAAAGGCAATACAGGCTGGATTAATGGAACCAACAACTGGAATCAGGTTTGCAATGGTGGTATGATTGCCTCCTCTATCGTTATTGCCGAAAAAGACCCTGAATTAGCCGCAAAAACAATCAGCAGATCGTTGAACGGAATGCCGAATGCACTAAAACAATATGCTCCGGATGGAGTATATCCCGAAGGTGCCACATATTGGGATTACGGCACAAGCTTCTCAGTAACTACCTCCTCAATGCTCGAAAGTGCCTTTGGTTCCGATTTTGGCATCACTACCTATCCGGCATTTCTGAAAAGTGCAGATTTCAGGATGCTCTGCGTTGCTCCATCGGGCTCATATTTCAATTTTGCTGATTGCGGCGATAAGACAGGCAGCAGCGGTGATATAGTTCTTGCATGGTTCGCAAAAGCGACCGGAAACCCATTGTATATAGACAAAGTAAAGTTTTTAATACCTCCTCAATCTTTTGGCAAATTGTCACGTCTTGCCGGGCCCGGTTTGGTATGGTTATCACAGTTCAAAGCAGGAAATCAAACTAACCTTCCATTGGTTTGGAAAGGCGATGGTGAGAATCCTATTGTAATATTCCGCGGCGAAAAAGAAAATCCCTCCAATTATTACTTTGGAGGCAAAGGGGGCAAAGCAGCTCTCAGTCATGGAAATATGGATGCCGGAAGTTTTGTATTTGAATTGAATAACGTAAGATGGGTCTTAGATCCCGGAGTTCAGGATTATAACGCTCTCGAACAAGCCGGTTTCGACCTGTGGGGAATGTGCCAGAATTGCCAGCGTTGGTCTCTTATCACTAAAGGCAATCTTGGTCATAGCACCCTTTCTGTTGATGATGCCCGGTTTAATGTTACCGCTTCAGCTCCTCTCGCCAATTTCAAATCGGGTTCATTTCCCGAAGCTACTTTTGATATGACTGCCATTTATAAAGGTTATCTGAAAAGCGCAAACCGTAAATTTCTAAAGGACAGCGATCACTCCATAACTATTGAAGATCAGGTAGTATTAACAGATTCAACAAAATTTCTAACTTGGGCAATTATGACAACCTCGGATGTTATTTCTACCGAACAAGGCGCAACTCTTCAACAAGATGGAAAACAATTGAATCTGAAAATTCTCTCTCCGGGTAGAGTAAAAGTATCTATTATCATGATGGATCCTCCTCCTCTGAAATTCGACCGGAAAATTGATAACCTGAAAAGAGTGGAAATTCGGATACCCACTTATCTGTTCCCCGAAGGAAAAGGTGTAATAAAAGTTAGATTATCATCACCTGAATAATTATATTGAAACTTCATTATTATAAATCTCCCATAATATTAATGTTTATGAAAACACAATTTTTTGGTCTTAGAACCTTTCTTTTATGCTGTTTTGTAATGTTTTTCTTTGGCGTGTCAAATCATGTATCAGCCAAATTGACGAATAAAGAAAGAAACATTTTGGCTAACGAAGCCAAGGCTATTGATCTTGCAAAAGTTCTGATCACCGACAATTCATGGAACAAGTTGCCCGATTATAAAAGCAGAGAGTTTTGGCAAAGTCTTCCGGCAAATATCAGGGAAGAGTATATTTCAAAAGCCGAAAGATACCTCGATTATAACTGGCCAGTTGTAAAAGCTACCGATTATCTTGAATTTATCCGTTCAGGTAATCGCAGGCAGGAAGCTTATTCTGCATGTAGCAGTGCCCTTATTACTTTGGTAATGGGTGAGATGGTTGAAGGGAAAGGTCGTTTTATGGATCAGATTATCAACGCAGTGTGGTATTTCAGCGAGCAAACCTGGTGGGGCTGGTCGGCACATCTGGGTTCGCAAAAGGCAGGTTCAGGATTGCCCGATGTAAATGAGCCTTATGTTGACCTCGGAGTTGGCGAAATCACTAACAACCTCTCGTGGACATGGTTTTTATTTAAAGATGAGTTTGATAAGGTACATCCTTTGATTTCCAAAAGGTTGAAACAGGAAATCGAAAATAAATCTCTTATCCCCTATTTTGTAAGAGACGATTTTGGATATATGGGTTTTAAAGGCGGACGGCCAAA
>CAILKW010000549.1 GCA_903834845.1 uncultured Bacteroidia bacterium
ACGCTGCCTACATTAGGGGGCAGTCGGCTTCACTCGGTTATACTTTCCGTGGAAAGCTTGGTGGTTTAGATAAATTGAGAGTTTATGCCACTGCAGATAATTTCTTTTTGTTAACCGCAGTTCAACTTCCTGGTTATGATCCTGAAGGTAGTGCTATACAGAAAATTAATACAAGGGTTCCAAATATTGATAAATATATGCATCCCGTTCCTACAACCTTCAGTTTAGGTGTTAATGTCACTTTCTAATTGTAAAAATTTAATATCATGAACTACAAAATAAAAAACAGTATAGCATTAAGAATCACTATGCTTTTGGTGATATTCTTTATGGCGCTTGGTGGTTGCACGGAATTTCTGAAAGAAGTGCCTACAGGACAACTAACCACTGCAGCAAATCTCACAGGTGTAGAATTTAAAGAATCTTTTACAGTTGGACCTTATCGACGGTTGCAAAACTGGACCAGTGGTGCGACAGATTGGGGTAATAATATTCCCTCTACAATTGAGTACCCCACTGGCGGGGCTTACACAACTGAGCCGCACGTTCAGTTCGATAAATTTATGACCAATCAGGTAACAGGTAGTTTACTCGACGATTACAATAATCCGTGGTTGTATTGGTATTCAGGTGTTCAAGACTGTAACCTCTCTATCAAACAACTTCCTTTGATTAAGATGAGTGAGACGGACCTTAATAAAGCTTTGGGTGAAGTACGTACCTTAAGGGCATTCTATTATTTTTGTATTGTACGCTACTGGGGTGATGCTGTTCTTATAACAGAACCAATAACAGATGTGTGGGCAACACAGTTACCTCGTACCAGTCTGAAAAAGATTTATGATGAAGTAATTATTCCTGACCTTGAATTCGCAGTTGCCAATCTTCCAGCAGGTAGAACCGCAATTGGTCGCGTAACACAGGATGCAGCCCGGGCAATACTGGCAGATGTATATATGACCGTTGCAGGTTATCCTTATCAGGAAGTAGCTTCCAGTCCGGATAAAGACTGGTGCGGTACAGGAGCCTGGACAATGCAGAACTATCCGGTTGCAAGTGGCGTAGAATTCTTAAAAAAGGCACAAACACAACTTAATGCGCTGTATGGTGGTGTATATACATTGGGAACCTATGATAATTTGCGCGATCCGGCCATGAACAATAAGGGGGAAGCAATATTTCAGGTACAATATAGTGTGACACTCGGTAGTAATGGTCTTCTAACACCATCTCTTCCTTTGCTAAGTGCGATTGGCCCAAAAGAAGAAAACGGCACATTTATTCCTTGGGTAGGATATTACAAATCCTATTCTAATATTGACTTGCGGAAAAAGGAACGTCAGTTTTTCTTCACATGGGATACTAAATATACCAATGTAAAAGATACAGTTCGTTTTGATGTTCCTCATATCTATAAGCAATACGTTCCTGCGGCTGTTAAATCGACAGATGGTTCCGGGCTGAACTGGACACATTACCGTTATGGAGAAATACTGTTGAATCTTACTGAAGTAAACTGGGCGTTAAAACAATTAGGCCAGGCGGTACCTGATAATGACATCGTAAAAGGTATTAATGCAATCAGGGCCAGAGCATTACTTCCTCCTTATACAGCAAGTCAGATTGGTCTGAAAGAGATCTTAGCTGAAAGGGCATGGGAACTGATATTTGAAAATAAAATGCTCTGGGATCAACGTCGCACGAGAAAATGCGTCGTATATGGCAATGGCGAAATTTCAGCTATTCAGAATTTCATTGGTCATCAGCCTGCAATTTTCAACTTTGCTTTTACTCCAATGCATTTATTATCACCTATGCCTGGTAATGAAATTGCCAGAAACGGGTTAGCGAAACAGAATAGTGGGTATTTACCTGCACAAAAATAAGTATTGCATTTTATAATTATTTAATTAAGAAAAATATGAAAGCAAAAATTATTATAACACTTTCATTCATTGCTGCAATAGCGATAATGATGGGTTGTACGAAACAACCTTATTTCGACATCCCTTTAGATGCTAACGGGAATGTTTACATCACTAAAATTTCGCAGGTAACTGCAGCTCCTGTTACCGCAGCAATGACATCTTTCACTGTCAATGGCTATTTTCCAAATGCAAAATCCGGAGATGTTATGAAGGCTACTGTTTTACAACAGCAGGTACCCAGTTGGAATCCAACTGGCGCCAAACAACTTCTGCCGGTAGTCGGTAGCGAAAAAAGTATTACGGTTGGGAGTGATCTTAAAACATCAGTAACTTATACCCGAACGGAAGCAAATTTGTTAAAGGTTGGTGATGCTATAACCGTTGTATTTTCCGGTTCAACTGATTCAGGGATAGTATCAATTGTTCTTAAATAAGCTTCATAAAGGGCTTTCTTTTTCACAAATAGGTTTAAGAGGCTGTCTTTAGGGGCAGTCTCTTATAACTAAAAATCGAACTTTTAGTTATACCTTTTGTGAAAAGATAATATAAGTAAGGAACAAAATGAATTGCTTGGAAACCGCACCAGTCTAAAAGCTGATGCGGTTTTGTTTGCTACCAACAAGATTGGTGTTATGGCTATTGAGTGTATTGCATCTTTTGGTTTGAAAATTCCCGACGATGTTGCATTGGTTAGCTTTGTTCTGCCTGCTATTTGTTCGGGACTAAAATCCATAACAAGCCAACTGTTGACAAAACTCTCCAACTCGTTGGTAAATTTAATGTGCTTAGGCTTTTGCCTCTGATCGTACTTTCTTTTGACTAAATCACAATTGTAATGGCCATTGCGTTTATCGTAGTTTCGTTTCAACTCACGACAAACAATCGATTCGTCTTTTTCAATGGCCAATGCAATGTCTTTTTGTTTATAACACAGCTTTTCATTGCAGCATGTGTACCTTTGTTCCACGGTTAAATGTCTCATATTGCAACTTTTTTTGAAGTGGAAAGGGCAAAGTTAAACTTTATCCATGAGGACAAGGGGAGGTAATTCAACTTCCTCCTTTGTCTTGAAAATATATTTTATTATTTTACTCCTCCAAAAATTGCATTAATTACTTGAATTTAGGTTTTTATATTTGGTCATTTAGGAAAAAATTAAATATTTTAACGGTATTTATTTTTTTTTACTATTTTTACCAAATCAATTTTGGGATTTTTTTAATAAACGGAAATAACTTAAATATTAATAAATTAATAATTTGACGATAGTTTTTGTAAATAAGAGGAATAATTAATAAACAAAATTTGATTGCCTATGGAGAAATGTCTATTCTTACTTAATGCTGAAAATCAAAGATATGGAAAATATTTCTTTGAAATTCACAAACCTTTTCATCTCAAGAGATAGAAAAGTATCGGTTTAATTTTTTGATAATTAAAACATTACAAATTTTATGAGATTAAAACTATGCACCAATCGACCTTCAATAAAAAATTGGGTCGGTAAATCATTAGTAGTTATGCAGATGATACTTTTCATCATGCTTTTAAGTGTAACACAGATTTTTGCGGTAGATTTAAATTCGCAAAAGGCCGCAGTCAGCTCAGATAATTCCAATGGTATCGCTTTTGCTGAGGTTGACAGGCAGATTGTTCTTTCTACAGAAGACATTTCATCACAACAGGGCAAAAAGGTTACAGGTAAAGTTACCGACCAAACCGGAGCTTCCATTCCTGGGGCCTCTGTAATTGTAAAAGGAACTACAATTGGAATAATAACGGATGGCGGTGGTTTCTTCACATTATCCGTGCCTGCAGATGCAAAAATACTTTCATTCTCTTTTGTTGGGATGAAGACACAGGAAGTGACTATTGGAGCTAAATCCGAATACAATGTGGTTCTAATTGAAGAGACCGTTGGTATTGAAGAGGTTGTAGCTATCGGATATGGAACTCAGAAGAAAAAGGATTTGACTGGTTCTGTAAGTAACATTTCAGCTGAAAAACTTCTCGACAGACCGGCTTTCAACGTTGCTCAGGCAATAGGAGGTAAAGTTGCCGGTATTAAAGTAATTGAGCGTTCGGGTGCACCGGGAGGTATTGCTATGATTCGTATCCGCGGTACAAACTCAATTAACTCCAATAATGACCCTCTTTTTGTTGTTGATGGTGTAGTTGGTGTTTCAAATGCGCTGGGTATTTTGAATCCCAATGAGATAGAGTCTATGGACGTTTTAAAAGATGCTTCGGCAACTGCTATTTATGGTGCCAGAGGAGCAAATGGTGTTATTCTTATAACTACCAAAAGGGGTGTAGCAGGTAAAACTAGAGTTGAGTACAACGGATATGTTACCAGAGGCGACATGAACAGAAAATTCTATGTTCTTGATGCCGAACAAATGATGTATGTTACAAAACAGGCATGGATGAACGTTAACAAATATGCCACAAGCCCAAACTGGCCTGCAGCTTTTGATTCTTCAATATTACCGGCAGGTTATACAGGCAACACATACTCTGAAATGCCTTGGCTTTTCGAGAAGACTTCACAAGGTGGTTATTCAATTCCGCTAATGGGGAAAGACGGTAATTATTATAAACCACGGTTCAACACAAACTGGGAATCTGAAATTTTCCAACCATCAACTTCAACTAACCATCAAATAAATATTCGTGGAGGTAACGAGAATGCAAAATTTGGTGCATTTATGAATTATGCACTTGAAGATGGATTATTGCTGAATTCATATTTCCGTCGTTATTCAGGCAAACTTACCGGTGATATTAAAATTAGCGATAAGGTAAGCTTTAGCGCAAATCTCGGTATCAATAAAAACAGAAACCGCACAAATGATGTATCATATTTTAGTGGTGGTATTGCTCGTGCTGCAGTTGAAGCCTATTCAATACTTCCTATTAAGTATCCTAATGATCCTACGATTTATGGGGCACGTGCTGATCAGTGGAGTAGCAATGCAGACTTTCCCGCAGGAGAGACTCCCAAAAATCCGGTTCATATCAGTGATGGAGTTGAAACTTTTGCTGACCGTTCGCAGGTAACAGGTGATGTGACCCTTAATGTCAAAATTACTCCTGAGTTATCCTTCAAATCAAATTTTGCTGTTGACTTGAACTTCTATAAATATAATGGTTATGGAGCCAGACTTATTACAACCAACGGTAATGCTGATATGAACATTTCAAATGCGACTTACTGGCAGAACGAAGACTACTTTAATTACATCAAAGTTATTGGCGACCATTCTATTACAGGTATGTTAGGTATGTCGTGGTCAAGGTATGACTATCAAAATATGAACGCCAGTAACTCTTTCTTCTTTGACGACTTCTATAAATGGCACAATCTTGGACTTGGTACAGTAGCTCGGCCTAGCGTTGGTAGCAGTGACGGACAAAATTCGCTGAACTCATATTTTGCCAGGGTTAACTATACTTATAAAGGTAAATACTATGCTACAATTACAGGTCGTGAAGATGGTTCCTCAAGATTTGGTGCAAATTCCAAATACGGATTTTTCCCTTCAGGTTCATTGGCATGGAGAGTTTCGGAAGAAGATTTTATTAAAAATATTGATGTAATCTCTAATCTTAAAGTTCGCACAAGTTTTGGTCAGACTGGTAATCAGGAAATTGGTAATTATGTAACCCAATCATTCCTTGGCTCTGGTAATGTCGTAATGGGAGGTGTTAATATGTCGGGTTTGTATCCAAACTCAGTAGGAAACGCCGACCTTAAATGGGAAAAGACCACTCAGTATGATGCCGGAATTGATATTGGTTTATTTAAAGACCGTCTCACAATTGCTGTTGACTATTACAATAAACTTACTGAAGACATGCTTCTTGATGTACCACTTCCACAATCTACAACCACGGGTAGTGTTAAGAAAAACTACGGTACTATTGAAAATAAAGGATGGGAAATTACGCTTGGTGCTCATACTGTTAAAAGCAAGGATTTCAACTGGTTTACAGATGTGACATTCAGTGCTAACAAGAACAAAATTGTTAAACTTGGTCCTACAGGAGCTGATATTCTGCGCAATAGCTGGGTTGGTGGAGCCAACACAATATTGAGAGTAGGTGAGTCGGTAGCTTCTTTCTTCGGACTTACACGTCTGGGTACCTATAGCACACAGGAAGCATCATTAGCAGCCCGCTATGGTTTTGTTCCGGGTGATGTTAAGTACTTTGATAAAAACGGTGATGGAGTTATTAGTTTTGTATCTGATGGTGGTGTTCTGGGTAGTGCATTCCCGATTTTCGATATGAATATTAACAACAACCTTACCTATAAAAACTTTGACTTTAATATGGATCTAAGGTTTTCTTATGGTGCTAAAAAAGAGAATAGAACCAACCACTCTTCAGAAGACCGTCAGGCTATGGCAAATGGTAAAAACTCAATTCTTGATGCTTGGCGTCCCGACCACCAGAATACAATGATCGGTCAGGTTCGTCCTGGTAATGGTGGAGCTTATTATCAGACATATCCGGATACACACTGGATTGAGGATTGTTCATTCATCAGAGGTGAAGGTACAACTTTAGGTTACACATTTCCGCAACCTATTCTTAACAAGCTGGGAGTTAGTAAAGTGAGATTATATCTTACCGCAAAAAACTTCTTTGTACTCACGAAATATACAGGTTATGATCCTGAGGGTAGCGATAATGATAACATGGACTCAATTACTCCTGGTATGGACTTCTTCATGTATCCACGTCCTACAACCTATACTATGGGTGTTAATCTTATCTTCTAA
Organism: uncultured Bacteroidia bacterium; assembly: GCA_903834845.1. Classification (GTDB taxonomy): domain Bacteria; phylum Bacteroidota; class Bacteroidia; order Bacteroidales; family Prolixibacteraceae; genus JAAFHB01. Next base: position 6,716 of record CAILKW010000549.1, read on the forward strand.
CTTATAAAATTCGCAAGAAATGAAATCTATATTATTAGTTTTAGGACTTTGTCTAATGCTTGTTTCGTGCAAGAAATTTCTACAGGAAACACCAACCGGATCGCTCACCTCTGATGCAGTAATAACGAGTGCTCAAGGTGGTCTTGCACTGACAATCGGGCCTTACAGATCATTGGGGAACTGGACAGATGGTGGTGACCAGTGGGGTAAAAACCTTACAGCTTCACTTGAATATGCTACCGGAAAGGCTTATTCACAGTACATGGGATCAATTCTTTGGGTTTATGAAAGTAACTCACTCGCAGGTGACTATGATTATTTTATCAATCAATGGAATAACTGGTATCGTGGTGTAAGAGATTGCAACCTTTCGATAAGTATGATACCCAACGTAACAGGATTGTCAGCAGAGCAGAAATCACAATACCTTGGTGAGCTTCGGACTCTCCGCGCATTTTATTATTTCTGTCTTGTCCGTTATTATGGGGACGTTCCTTATAATACAGAAGTTTTGGCAGATATTGCTCAGGCTTCCCGCCCGCGTGCTTCATTAAAAACTATTTACGACAAGATCATTATTCCAGACCTTGAGTATGCAGTTAATCAAAGTACTTTGCTTGATACCAAATCAACCGATGGGCGCATAACAAAATATTCTGCAAGGGCTATTCTTGCCGATGTTTATCTTACAATGGCTGGTTATCCATATCAGGAAGTAAATGCAGGTTCAGATACAACAAAATGCATAACAGGTAGTTGGACAATGACTGCTTATCCTGTAAATACTACCAGTTCTAAAGATCTTCTTCAAAAAGCTAAAAATCAGCTTGATGTCCTCTATGGTAAATTTACATTGGGAACTTATGATGATTTGCACAATCCTGCCATGAATAATAAGGGAGAAGCAATATTCCAAGCACAGTTCGCTTCAGGTCTTAGAGGTAATGGAATGGTTCAGACTTGTCTCCCTTTGGCAAGCCAGATTTCGTTAAACGACGAGAACGGGACATTCGTTCCAAGTTTGTCTTACCAGAACTCCTATCTTGCAACAGACAAACGGGTTCAGGATAAACAGTATTTCTTTAACAGTGATACAAAATCAAC
>CAILKW010000550.1 GCA_903834845.1 uncultured Bacteroidia bacterium
CGGAGAAAGATATTTTCCGGTATTTTTCGAGTATTCTGGTAAAGCTCATAAGACTAATTTTTCTTTTTAATTCAATGAATCAATAAGCTGCTAAAATAGTCTTTTCATTTTGAATATCACATTTTTTACGATAAAAAGCGGATTGAATATTTTGATGCTGGCTTTGGGTGATTTGGTAAAAGGTGGTTTTCTGGATGGAGAATGGGGGAGGTTTTTTGGGGTTTGGGGTGGGTGGTTTTTTTGGGGGGGCAAAACAATTTGGAGTAAATTGGTGGCGGAGTTTTGTGGTTTGTTGGTGAGAGTTGTTTGGAAACGAGGTTATGTAAAATGGTTGCTGGTATTGTTATTGATTTGAAAAGTGATGGTTAGAGTGGTGCATGCCAAACAAGTAATCTCGAATAGTCAAGAAACGTAACAAAAATCCGAATAAGATCCTTTACTCGACATTTTTTATAACCTTTTGTTAAAGGGATTAATTTTTTTATATTATAAATTTAAAGTATTTATAAATTTTAGTCACACCTGTTTAGAAGAATAAGTCATCATATAATTACACAATTTCTATTTTATTATAAATGTTTTTGATTTACTGGTTTCTATATATATTTCACCTGTAGCATTATATGGTTGAGGTGTAGTAGGTCTCGTTGTTCCCATGTATACACCACTAGGGACAGTTGTATAACCAAGCATTTTATATTCCCCAATAGCATAATTTGCAGCTCCATTTATTAAGTCATAAAAACATTGTGTCTGACCAGATTGAAGCGTGCAAGTTTTAATGTATGTCCATCTTTGTCCATCCCAACCACCACTAAGTGAAACTGTTAATTTAAATTTTGTATTATTTTGAAAACAATAATCTCCTGTATTATTGGCTTTAGAGGCTTTGTTTACTGTCTCTGGATTATTATAACTTTCAAATGAATTTAATGGATGATTATTAAAACCTTTATTTGCGTTATTATCACTATTATCTACCGCAATACCTAATAAAGCACCGGCATCTGTTGTTATCAGTAAGTCCTTCATAGTTGCTGCAACCACGAAACCACTATTAACATCTAAAGCTTTCAATGTAAGCTTTAGATGTGTATTTAGAACCGTATAATTGCCAATAACAATAGCATCAACAGCCAAGATTTTCCCCAATTCCTTGGCTTTATTAGAATCAATATATCCTTCTGCCATCATTTTCTTGGCTTCGACTATACCTGACAAATTTTCTCTGTCAAAAATCTCAAAATTTCCTTGGTCGTTAACTAAATTTACTGAAATAACATCTGCAATATATTTACCGGCATCAGTTTGTGCTTTATTATTATCTGTTACATATAGCACCACTATTCTTTTTATATTTTTCTGGCTTAATTTTCCAGCAATCTCAATGCTAACTTCATTCAATGATTCATCAAAAGTGCTTTGAGCAAAATCAGAACTAAATAAGATGAATGAAAAGCCAACTAATAACATGATTTTTTTCATTTCAGTTTAATTTAAAGTGATGAGTATTCACTATAATACTTAATTATCAGTTTCTCCGTGGCAGCTTCCTGTGCCTGAGATTCGGTCACACCATTGCCGTTTTCGGAACATGAAAAACTCTTAACAATTGATTTCTGAGTTGCAGATATAATACTCATTGTCATAGATGCTGTACACACAATTGTTCCATCAACTAAAGTCCCTTTTCTTATTGCGTATCTGATTCTGCCGATAGCTACATAATCAGTATGCCTATTGAGTTTTAACTTTTCAATTATTTCAGAATTGCCTTCCCATAATTCTTGAAAACCTGATTTATGAATAAAAGAACTTCTTAATAAACCTGTATTTCCTGTATTACCAGTCTGGTTATAAATGGTCGCTATCGAACTTGAAATTGGAGCAGATATATTACCCTTTTCATCCACTACTGTTACAGCTATATCAGTTATACCGTTTGAATTTGTAATTGATGTATTAATGTAGGCACTAAAATCTTCTCTTGGTGGTGTAGGAGTAATAACACTTCTTTTAATTGTGCCAATCACATTATCCACGCCAGTATTAGTTTTGTTATGATTTGCCTGAATATTTTGGAGGCTGTCTTGAACAAATTGTTGGCGTTGTGCATGGACTCTTTCTTCAATTCGAATCTTTTCTCTGGCGTTTCGATTCTTACTGATGATAAATATCAAGCCAAAGAGAACTGCTAAAACTACTGTCAAAAAAATAAGTTTATTATTCATTTGCTACTTTTTAAAAAAAGACATTACTGAATCAATCACTTTATTTAATTCTCCGATATTATATGTGCTCTCACTCATATTAACTTGGTTTTTATACACTTTTATAAAGCTCATTGCCTCATTGGCTGAAAATCCTAAATTTTTAATACAATTAACAATTTGGTTCTCATATAATTTCATGTCAGAAGCTTTAATTTGCTGGTGTTTAAGCATTTCATCTAGTTGAAATTGAAGGTCTTTGTATTTTTCCTGATATTTTCTTACAATTGAAACGTATTGGGTTTCAAAGTTAATGTTGGGAAAAACATCAGAAATGGCGATTCCAATTCGTTCTCCCGCACTAACTAAATAATTGACCATAACTTTATTAGAAATGTCTTCATCCGATAATAATTCAATTGCTTGACGGCTTCTAACAAATATTCCTAATTCATGTTTTAATTTATCTTTTATATATGATGCGGAGTATCTATTATCAATATCCTTTAGATTTTTTAATTGCCAGTAATACTTTACATTTATGTCAAGTGGAATTTCATCGCTTGTAATAAACTTAACTTGTAATTCTTCAGCTTCGTTAAACAAATCAAAATGTGGTTTTTGTTTAAACGACCAAAGTGGAAAAATCCACCACAATCCTTCTGAGTATGACTCTTCAAAGTCTCTTCTACCTAATTTTCGCAGAAAACCTATATTCTTCTCTTCTACCTTCCTTAATCCAGTGATAAAAAAGGCAACACATATTATTGCAATAAGAATGATTGTTACTGTATTATCGAACCAACTTTCATCAATTATAAAGCAAAACAGTAATATAATAATTCCTAAAACTCCGGTATATGCTAATCCTGTAATAAATGTCCCGTATTGGTCGCTTTCGCTTTCTTTAGTGTTCATATTTTCTAATATTTAGTTTGTAAGTTGCTTTATTACTATTCCGCATAACTATCATAAATATGAGTAAACCAGTACAATATATGCCAAATTGGGTGTATAAATGTGATTTACAATTGTTTATTTCTCGCGCACCAACAGAGAACCATGATATTTTATGTAAATTTTCCATCCTGTTGCCAATTTTAAATGTTGTTTAAAAATTTATTCTTACAAGAGCAAAGTAAAGAATAAAAAACTGAAATACAAGATTTTTTATGAAAAAAAGGGGGATTGTTGAAAAAATATTTTGTGGATGAGGTTGGCGGTTACTGTATTGGCTGCAATGAATTATTAATGATAGGTTTAGTTCAACGAAAAGCACTATTAATAGTTACTGATTGCTGAGCACCGAGCTTTTTTATCCTCAAAAAGTTTTATTCATTTCTTCAATTTTTCTTTTTCAATAATAATTTTAGTCGTTTATGCCTAACTCTTTTTTTGTTCTTTCCCAACGACCCTTTTTTGCTAATTTCACAAGTTTATCAACATCTTCCTCTGTTGCAGTTGATTTAGATGTCAATTCTTCATATCTTAGGTAATCAAGAATAGTCTGAATCTTGGCAATTTTCGTACCAGTGGCAAATCTCACTAATATTTCATCATTTAATCTTTCTACTATCATATTTTTCAAAATTTATTCTTACAAGAACAAAGGAAAGAATAAAAAACTGAAATACAAGATTTTTTATGAAAAAAAGGTGGATTGTTGAAAAATATTTTGTGGCTGAGGTTGGCGGTTACTGCGTTGGCAACAATGAATAAAAAGAACCGGTGGAAAGGTTTTTTGGTTTTTGACTTTAGGTAGCAATATTTAAGGTTTACTACTTTTCAAATATTGTATCTTTGATAAGTACGCCACAAAGTTTGGGGTCGAATTTTCAGGTGGGTTACTGGGCTGATGATATAAAATGGTAACAATGGTTGTACATGTTATTCGTGCTTTCATCTCTGAGTATTTTCAACAAAGGTAGGATGGGAATAATAGTAAACAGTATTTAATGGACTGAAGGTTTACCTTGTATTACAATTAATGCTATTATGGTATTAGTAAATGTTTCAATTTCCAATCTCGTATCCAAGTGGTCATGTTTTCAATTATATCGGTAAATGTGAGCGAATTGATGTCTTTAGGATCATAACCTTCACTTGACAAAATTTGTTCAAAATCGTATTCGAATTCAGCATAAGATAACCAAATAACTTTATACCGAGGAATTTTTGGTAGAGTAATCTTAAACCAATCTCTAAGTGCTTTTATCATTTGTTCAGGGTCGTTTTTATGGGCTTTTATATCATTCCCTGATATATCAGAAATTATACTTTTGTACCGAAATTGTTCCCTTTCTAAGATTAAGAATTTTTTTTCGTTTAATGAATCTATGTTAGACATTTTCAAACCAAAATCAATTCCGCATTCGAAAGGCATATTAAAACGAGGATAGTCATTTTTTTTTATTTTTTCAACTCTTGAAAGATCATGAATGGAATACTTCGAAATCGACATCAAATTAACTATATGATTGATCCGAGCTTCACCAGAATCTGAAGTTTCAGAAATCTTAGGAATTAAATCTATATATATTATGGTAAGAAGTAGTGGTTTTAATAGGGGAAAATAGAGATTATCAAATGGGCAATTTATAAACGCATTATTCTCATCTATCATTTCTTAAGGCTATTTGATTGAATTGTTCCGTCTTTTTTATGTACAACTATTCTCTCAGCGTCTTTTAAATTATTTGCTGCTTTTAATGCACTTGCTTTTGTAGATGTAACAATACTTGCTCTAGTAGCACCGGCTTTTTTTACTGACCAACCATCCTTACCAGGCACTACATGAACTCGACCTGAATTTGAGGATGCGGCCAAACCAAATTTGTCTGTCATTTTACTGTTGCTTGTTATCGGTTTCGATAATTTCATTTTTTTATAATATTAAAATATTTTATTTAGTTCGTAGTATTCAGAATATTATATTATGGTAGTTCATAAAATGATCATAACACGGTTATGTGCGGTAAACCCATCAAATGAATGCCAAATTGTGCGCAAATATGAGGTTTTACCGTTGTCTATTTCACTCAAAAAATTAGTGAGAACCGATCTATTCTGTAAACTTTCCATCCTGTTGCCAATTTTTAATGTTGTTTCAAAATTTACTCTTACAAAAACAAAGGAAAGAATAAAAAACTGAAATACAAGATTATTTATGAAAAAAAGGCGGATTGTTGAAAAAATATTTTATGGCGGAAGTTGGATGTTACTGTGTTGGCAAAATTAATGAAAAGAACCTGGGTAAAGGGTTTTTGATTTTTGAGAATAGGTGGCAAACTGACAGGTTTACTGCTTTCAAATATTGTATCTTTGGTAAGTACGCCACAAGGTTAGAGATCGAATTTTCAGACTGGCAATTATGAGACTTCTGCTTGCGTTTAATCGAAAACGGTATTTATCATCCCTCACTTTGAAAACTCTGTTCGGCGTAAATTCACAATTTTAGGGTCAATTCCCGCAAACGAGATGTTCAAGTAATGAGCGATTAATTTGCCTCGTTTATTAATTCTCGTAAGAAATTTGGGCAAAAATCAAATCCATTTTCCCATGCAATACCGCCAAATTCATCAATTTTTACCTGATTGAAATACTCTATATCCAATAATTTTGTCGAAATACCTGATGTTATGAAAGGTTTTATGCTGACAGTTGCATTAAAATTGTCGGCAAACAGCACCCATAAAACGTAATTATCCAATGGTTTAACATCAATTATAGCTTCCATGATAAGTTTATTTTAGCGGTTCAATATAATTTAATAATTGTTTTTGACGTGCAAGTTCCCAATCTTGCAGTAATTCATCAC
>CAILKW010000551.1 GCA_903834845.1 uncultured Bacteroidia bacterium
AAATGGTAAAGATATAATTGACATTTCAAATATGATGAATAGGCCGGTCAACAGTCTTACAATTAAAGTTGTAGCTGCTAATGAGACTTGTGGTCTTCTTAAACCTGTTGAAGTGGTTTGCGGTAAAATAAACCTGCCATTGGTTTCATGGAACGAAATGGGGCTGGGGTGGTATTCAGGCAGAGCCATTTACACTAAGAATGTGTTGATTCCTTCAAATTATCTTCAGCATGCAACCAAATTATTAATAAACCTTGGTAAGACAAATTATTTTGCCGAAATATGGGTAAATAAAAAACTCGTATCATTTTGTCCCTGGCCACCTTATGAAGCAGACATTACCAATTATGTGAAGGTTGGCGAAAATGAAATTACTTTAGTCGTATCAAATTTATCTGCAAATAAGGCAACATGGAATATTCTTGATGCCAACATAACCGACAAAGCATCAAGATGGTGGCATGATGGCAGTATTCAGAGAGAAAAAGAAAAACTAAGTTCGGGGTTATTTGGGCCGGTGCGAATCATCCCATATAATACTGAATCAATTGATATTGAAATAAATTAAAGGTATTAGATGAAAAAAACTTTAAAATTGTTTTTGTTTTTATTGAGTATGGTTCTTCTGATACTTCTTGTCAGTAACAACACTTTTACTTCCTACCTACTGGGTGAAGTACAGTATCAAAAAGTTCAGCTTAAGCCCGGAAATATTGAGGTTCCTCACGAACGTACTATAATCTGGAAGAATCAATCGGCTTTTGCAGACAGCATTTACAACTTTTGGGCTCGAAGAACTATTTCAGAAGAAATGCTTGCCGGCAAAGGAAATGCGCCACGTATTCTGCTTGCAAAATTATTGATTGGACGCGAAATTGCCGAAGTGAATAAGACAATATTGAAACTTAAGGCCTGGGGGGTTTCCGGTTCTTCATGGGCTCTTAATAAAAAAGGAGATTACGATTTTACTTTTACCATTTTAACAACCATCCTATGGTTTTATGGCGATCAGCCGGAGGTACTATATCCTGAAACAAAAGATTTTTTACTGAAGGTGCTGCTGACAGAAGATGGAAATAAATTCCGTTATACAGCTCCCAGAACTCTAAGATTAGTAAAAGAGACCGAAAACCATCTGCTGATGACTGAAGGTTCGCGCTATCTGAAAAATCGTTGGATTATGCTTCATGGAAACAAGGATAGCTACTTCAACAACATCCAAAATGGCATGGAATCAAAAATCATGGCTTTATTGGAAGAAATGAAAACAAATGGTTTATATGAGTTTAATTCATTGCCGTATATCGGTTATACAATTACAGCCTTGCTTAATCTCGAAGCCTTTGCTTCCGATAATGTGAGAGCCGAAGCCCGTAACGTTCTCGATTATATAAACTGGTGTTATGCCATAGGAAGCTACAAATTGAAGAACTACCCACCCATGCGCCGCCGCTACGAAAAGTCTGTTATTCAGGATTTTGATAACAATTACCACACCGTTTTTATGAAATCGTGGTTGAGCTTTGTTCCTTATGGAAATTATTCCGATCGGGTTGGAGTAGGTAAAGAACACGCAATTATGGGTGCATGTTTGCCATATCGTCCTGCTGATAAAGTAGTTAGATTACTATTTGACAAACGAGATGGCTATTTTGTCAGAATGGGACATGGGCCAACATCAAGTCCGGAGATATATTTTGCCGGAAAACATTTTTTGCTTTCGGCTGGCGGAGTAAACAGGGGTAAACGATCGCTGATTGTCGCCCGCCCTATAACACTTTTTTTGGACGATAACGCTGAAAATCTCTCAGAAACCTTTCATCTTTCAGGGCCGGGCACCAACTTTATGGAATGGAATAACACGGGCGTTTATAAGAAATTTGCATGTGCAGCAGGTCCTGTATTTATCCCAAAATCGTTTGTTCCAATACGGAAAAATGAAAACTGGTCTATATATTCTACCAATGACAGTGTGCAAATTGCTGTTCATTCAACTGCCGGATTTGGATTAATTGCTATTTTTGAAAACACTGATTCTGATTCGCTTCTTTCGCAACTTACCCTGTCAAATAGAGAAATTGACAAATTGAAAACGTGTTTTCAGTTACCTGATGGACATAAGATCACTTACAACGTACTGGCATCCAAAGATAAATGGGTTATAATTTCTGATAACGAACAGATGCTTAATCGCGATTTCGATAATTGGCCTTTAATTGATGGAGATATTAAAAACGTAACACAGAGATGAAAAAACTAAAAACTATTATTACTGTTGTACTTTTCTTTAGCACGACATTGCTTTTTTCTCAAAATTGGGTTGATGCTATTGATGCCTATGGCAGAGAGGTTTACATGCCCGCCGAAAAATATAAATGGGATTGGGGTCAGGCAACTTTCCTAAATTCGCTGGTTCATTTGTACAATTACAAATCACAAACTGAAAAGGCGAAATACCTCGAATACATTAAAATTGCAATGGATGCCACCTACGATGTGGCCAACGGGAAACACCCGAATGCAGTAGCATCAGGACATGGAATGGCATTTCTGGCAAGGATTACAGGGGAGGAAAAATACCGTTTAAAAGCAATTGAAATTTACAACGACTATCTAAAAACTCCACGAGCTTCAAATGGTGGCGTTTCACATCGGGTTGAAACTGTGGAACTTTGGGACGATACCATTTATATGATCAGCATGTTCCTTCTCGAAATGTACCGTTTAACCGGTGATGAGAAATATATTGCAGATTTTGCCGCCCAAGTAAGAGCCCACCGCGAAAAACTGGCTGATAAAAAAACTGGACTTTGGGTGCATGGATGGGATGACGACAACGAAAACTATGATGACAAATGCAGTATAGTTGGCTGGCCGGATAAAGTGACCCGTAAGAGCAGCGAGATTTGGGGACGGGCCAACGGATGGGTAACAATGGCACTTGCTGACGCTCTTAATACCATTTCCCAAAAATCGGACTACAGGAAACCTCTTGAAAAAGAGTTTAAGAATATTCTGAAAACATTACCCTCTCTTCAGAATAAAGAGACCGGACATTGGTATCAGCTTCCTCTTTTTCCTTATGACTCCCTGAATTTTCAGGAAAGTTCGTGTACTGCAATGTTTTCTTATGCTATTGCTTTGGGATTGAAAATGAATATCTTAAACAAGAAAACCTTTCAACCGATAATTGAAAATTCATACAAAGGATTAAGAAAATATAGTACGGTAAGCATTGAAGGAAAGTACTTTGCACCATCTCAAGTTTGTGGTGGTACTTGTATTGGAGATCGGAATTATTATTACAACCGTAAGGTTACCGAAGGGACAGGTTTTGGCATAGGGGCATTTATATTGTTCGGAATCGAGTATGAAAGTTTTAACAAACACCAATAAGAAGTGAATTCATTCATGGAAATACGATTCATAAGGAGGCATCTGCTAATCCTCATTGGTATTTTAGCAGTGATTACTGTTCTTGTTGATTTAGTAAGAATCTCATCTTATAAGTCTCTTCCACAGCGACCTGACAAAAAGATTCAAACCCGACAGGATCAGGTCTATTACGATTTGGTAAACGGAAGTAAGGAAATTGACTGGAGTCAGCTGGATGGCACACTTGAATACATTAACGGTCAATATGATTGTGCGGATTTTAATTTAGTTAGCCTGATTAGAATTATTTACCAATATGGAGAAATAATCCCTGCCGCTAATATGGCCAAGATCAAAAATACACTCCTGAATTTCAGATATTGGTGGGACGAACCAGGTGAAAACTCAATGTGTTATTGGAGTGAAAACCATCAGATACTTTTTGCTTCAGCTGAATACCTGATTGGGCAAAAATATCCGGATACAGTTTTCCCTAAAAGTGGACTCACCGGAAAACAACATATTGCCAAAGCTCGAAAAAGAATCCTTGATTGGATGGAAATGCGGTGGAATTACGGTTTTATAGAGTATTATTCAAGTGTTTATTATCAGGAAGATATTGGAGGTATGATCAACCTGATTGATTTCGCTGACGAAGAAATATCGAAGAAAATGCAAATCATCATGGATTTGCTGATGTATGATGTTGCCGCTCAGAATGTTAAAACTATGTTTATTTCTGCCAGTGGCAGGGCTTATGAAGGCAATCGTAAAGGTGGCCGGAACTCAACACTAAATGGATTAACAAATTATTACTGGGGTAATGGGGAAAAAATCGGATCGGGATTAATGTATGGAATGATGACCACGAAAAGATATTGCCTTCCACAGGTTCTTTCTGAAATAGGTAGAGATACAAGTACTGTTATAATAAAGCAAAACAATGGGTTGGATATTTCAGAACTTAAACAGGAGGGATTCTATGGTACTGATGATAAATGTATGATGATGCAACTGGGAATGGAAGCTTTTTCAAATCCTGAAGTGATCCGTAATACATTAGAGCTTGTCCGTAAAAACAAAATGTTCTCTAACAGCTTTTTAACAGATCTGAAAATATTAGATTTTTCTCTTCTGAGATGGCTGCATCTCGAACCTCTTCTAATTCGTATCGTCAATCCGCAGAGTAACGGAGTTGCCATACAAAAAGGGAATACCTACACCTATAAAACAAAGGATTATTCACTTTATTCTGTTCAAAATCATCAACCGGGAAATTATGCTGATCAGCAACATGTTGCCGGTATGAACATCGGCAATTCATTCAGTATTTTTCATACACATCCGGCACTTGAAAAGGACAAACATAGTCAATCGCCGAATTATTGGGTAGGATACGGACATTTTCCAAAAGTGGCTCAGGACGGTAATGTATGCCTCGCCATTTACAATACTCCCTCTAAAAAGGGATTAATGGAAGCTGACTTGCTGGACTATACCCATGCTTGGTTTCCAAAAGAGCAATTCGACAGCACCTTAGTCATAGGAAATTTTGCTATGGGTAAAAAAGGAAATACTTATTGTGCCTTTATCGGTAAAAACCCTTTTAAATTTAGGGCGGAAACCACAGATAATCTTATTCAGCAGGGAAAGCAAACATTTTGGATTACGGAAGCTGGCTCAAAGGATGAGAATGGTTCCTTTGGCGAATTCTGCCAAAGGATTCAAAAGAATTCACTTACTTTTAATTCTCAAAACCTTGAATTGACATACATCTCAAAAGATAAAAAATATCAATTGACCTTCGATTCTGACTTCCTTGTAAATGGAGTTGTAGTAAATACAAAATACCCCCGATACGACTCCCCATATTGCAAGGCCGATAAGAAAGCTCAAACGCTCAATTTTAATTGCAACGGAAAATCATTGTATCTTGACTTTTTCAATATGAAAAGAAATTTTTAATAATACATTTAATAATATGAAAAGGAGACAATTTGTAACAATCGGAGCAACTACTCTTGTGGCAATTCCTATTTTGGATTTTGCCGCATCGGATAATTTCAAACAGACAAAACCTGCTTGGCTTATCGAACTCATTAAGCTGAATGATAATAATATTGAAACTTTTAACGGGAAGCAGGTTGATGATAAGTCGTTAAAATCTTATGGAGCCATATTGGACGGAGACGAAATCCCAAGTCCACAAAGTTCAGGCAATTATATTTCAATGTTAGCTTGTGCAATTTCAAGTCCCGAATCTGCTTTTTTTCAGTCAGGAGTCTTATTGAAAAAGATAGAATCAGCGGTTCAATATTTGCTCAACGTTCAACATTCAGACGGAACAATAGACCTTTTGAGTACCAATTTCCATTCTCCGCCTGATACCGCTTTTAGTGTTGATAAATTAGCTCCTGCCTATAGTTTCCTAAAAATGTCTCAAACGAAAGGTTCAGAGGCAGCTCTTTCTTCTCTTAAGACTTATTTACAACGGGCCGGAGAGTCACTTATTGTTGGAGGAATTCATACACCTAATCATCGTTGGGTGGTATCGGCTGCATTGACAAAACTTAATGACTTGTGGCCCGACATCCGTTACACTAATCGGGCTGAAGAATGGTTGATGGAACACATTGATATAGATGCAGATGGACAATATGCCGAAAAAAGTACCGGAGGATACACCCCTTTGGTTAATCGGGTTTTAATTATTATGTCAAAGGGACTTAAAAAACCTGAGATATTGAATGCTGTACGTAAGAACTTGAAAATGACTATGTACTATGTACATCCCAATGGAGAGGTTGTAACAGAAGCATCTAACAGACAGGACAAAGGCAGTATCGGCACTTTGGAGAATTATTATTACTCCTACCGATACCTGTCGTTATTGGATAAAAATGGAGAATTTGCCTCTATGTGCCGCCAAATCGAAGGAACTTGTTTCCCCAAACTTGTTCATAGTCTTGATACCTTTTTGGAAGATTCAAGCCTTTGGAACGAACTTCCACCGAGTAAACCTTTGCCTGTGAGTTATGCCAAAGCATTTCCTTTTTCGGGTGTTGCCCGCATTCGTAGAGATAATTGGGATGCGACAATTCTGTCGAATAATCCGGGTTGGTTGACTTTTCATAAAGGTGATGCAGTGTTACAAGCTATACGTATTTCAGCCTCGTTTTTTGGCAAAGGGCAATTTCAATCAGCCGAAATTCAAAAGCAAGGAGAAGTATGGGTATTGTCGAGTAAATTAGAAGGGCCTTATTATCAACCGTATCCAAAGGAACAAATAGATCCTAATGGTGATTTGGAAAAAATGCCACGCACTAATCGCCGACAAAGTGAGGTTCAATATCTTGAAACCATCATAAAAATTACTGAAATTTCAGGTGGTATTGAGGTTGATTTTAATATGATTGGAACTGAAGATGTACCTGTTACGGTTGAGCTGATTTTCAGATCAGGAGGTAAATTCACAGGCGTTATACCTCATATTACAAAACCCAATGCCTTTCTCTTTAAAGAAGCAGCAGGCACTTATACATTAGGAAAGGACACCATCTATTTTGGTAAAGGTAAAATGGAACACAAAGGAATTCAATTAAGAGGAGCATTACCTGCTTTCGATGCACCAACAGTTTATCTGACTGGTTTTACCCCTTTTAAACATTTTATTACTTTGACCTGAGTAAGTATAACTTTTTATAATCTGATATATTAAAATTTTGAAATGAATAGTTTGAAAATAAGGTGTTTAAAAGTGATTTTATGGTTGCTGGTTCTCATACTACCCCCTGTTGTGTTTGGGCAGTCAGATAAGAAATTGCCTGTTCAGGATAAAAAATTTTTATACCAGAATTCGGACCTGGAGGTGATTGGACGAAAGGTAGTAAGAAATATTACTGAACGAAAATTTGGCTGGCGGTATCCAAAAGTTTGCACTTATTACGGTAGTTTGATCTTTGCAAATGCCATTCATGATACAACAATCTGTATTCAACTACAAGACAAGTACAAGCCTTATCTGGCAGGGAAGAGAAAGATTCACTCAGGACATGTTGATTACAACGTATTTGGAATCTGGCCTTTCGAAATGTATCGTCAAATAGTGGATAAAAAATACCTCGAAATTGCAAAACATCTTGCCGATGATGAATACAAAATAGTCAGAGAGGATGGATTGGCCTCTTACACACGTTTCTGGGTTGATGATATGTACATGGTCGGTTCACTTCAGGTGCAGGCCTATAAATCACTGAAAGATACAATATATCTGAATAGAGCTGCCTTACAATTAGTTGCGTATTGCGATAAACTACAGCGCACGAATGGTCTGTTTTTCCACAGAAATGACGCACCATTTTATTGGGGACGCGGAAATGGCTGGGCAGCAGCTGCAATGGCAGAAGTTTTGTCTGTGCTTACAGAAGAAAACAAATATTACCAACCTCTGCTAAAAGCATATCAGAAAATGATGAGTGCTCTGCTTGGATTTCAGGGTAAAGATGGAATGTGGCATCAGCTCTTAGATGACACTGAAAGTTTTGCCGAAACCTCGTGTACCGGAATGTTCTTGTTTGCTATGGCAACTGGCATTGAAAAAGGATGGTTACCAAAGAATGAATATGTTGGGCCGGTTCAAAAAAGCTGGAATGCACTTGCAGGGTATGTCAATGAAAATGGGGCAGTCACGAATGTATGTGTGGGTACAAATGCGAAAAACAGTAAAAAGCACTATCTTACGCGTCCTCGCAGCACCGGAAATTTTCACGGACAGGCTGCCGTCTTATGGGCAGCATCGGCAATGGTTCGTTTGCAGAATGAAAAGCCTTAATATTATGAGAAGATAGACAATGCAAAAACACATATTAATTCCTTTAGTGATGCTCCTTTTCTCGATTCAATTCTCGTTGTTTTCACAGAAAAAGGGAAGCGTAGAATATGTTTATAATTTTGGAAATACAAACCATCCTCAAATAGCCTACTGGTTTCTTACACCGGAAATTTTGGTGAATGATAAATATTTGAAAGATATGGATGAGATGATAGACAATAGTCTTTTCGATTTTATATATCTGGATGCACGCAACGGATGTAGTTTTGGTGATGTTGAAAAAATGCATCCTATTTTAGAAAAAATTGTCGCGCAAGCACATAAGAGAAATGTTAAAGTTGGGTACCGGACACAGGTCAAAGGTATGGATTCAATACCTGAGGAAATAACGGAGCGTTTTATCGCCGATGATGAAACAACCCTCGATCATTCAGGGAAAGGAATCTGTTCGATGGACGCAAAGTTCGTTCGTTTGCGTAGTTCATTCAAGAAAGATGTTTACAAAGTTTTTGTTTTCAAAAAGACTGGTGATGGATTTTACGATCCGACTACCTTTAAAGAGATATCCAATTATACCTTTTCGACAAAGGACGAAACCGTTCTTGTAAACATAAATGCAGGAAGGGAGTTGAGTGGCTACACTGCTTATGTGATGACCCAATTTTATTATAAAAGGATTAGCAATCATAGTTCTGAAGCAGTTAATCAAACTATCAAATTTATGAATTCCTATTCCGATATCCCTTTCGATGGTGTTATGCTTGACGAATACGGAAACGCACAAATTTTACCTCCATGGAAGATGATGTTTAAACTGGGTAATTTCCGGCTTCGTAGTTTTTCGCTACCGATGGCAAAAGGGTTGGAAGGAAGAACTGGAGAACCTGCCGGTATCACACTTTTTAATATGCGGTATGCTCCTGAAGGTAAACCGGAAACCAGAATCAGTGCAATAAATGCTTACATGAATCTGATGCGCGAAGGAGCATTGAAGGTTGAGAATGCTATGTATAAAAGAGAAAAAGAGATTTATGGAAACGATTGTTTTATCGGTGCACACAACACTTTTCATAATTCGCTGGTCAACGATGAGATTTGGGCAACCGGTCTGAAATGGTGGTCAATCCCTCGTGAATATGGCTTTACTGACGAAAAAACACCACTACCCACCCAAATGGGAATTGCCATGTCGTATCCGGCTAATGCAATGTACAATATGTATTACGATGGGAATATCAAGCGGTTTACTACCAAAACCCTGACTGATTTGAGATACGGAATCCGCACTTTTTATCATGCTTTTAATGATAAACAATGGGGAATTGGCCTCGAAAAGCCGGAAGCATATAATGCCATTAAACCGGTTGAAAATTGTGCCAGATTATTGAACCTGTTTAATCCCGGTTTACCTGAAATTAAATTACTGGTTATATTTGGAAATGAAGCACTTCAAAATTGGTACCCCAATAAATCTGCCCGTGGTTGCTATGATATAAATTCAAAGCTGAAAATTGAAGAAAAAGCAATTAAGATTTGGAAGGGAGGCTATATGAATGCATTGGTTCCGACTGATTTAATCAGTGAAGGGAAACTAAAATTAAATGGCGACCATAAACCTGTTTTAAACGGACATCAGTTCGATGCAATTATCTTCCTGTATCCTGAATATTCGAAAGAATCTACACTTAAATTTCTGGAAAACTATGTGAATAATGGAGGAAAATTAATGATAGAAGGTAGTGCAACACATAATTTCGAAGGAGAGGATATCGCGTCCCGAATGGCAAATATCTGCAATAAAGCCAAAGAAAATAGATTTTCGGTTAAAGGCATTTACAAACTGGGAATAGTAAAAAATGCTTTTTCAAAAGCGTGCAAAAATGATGACGGATCGTTCGTTTTTACTGATATTAAATCACTTTGGAATAGTAAATTAGCTTCTTTTAGCATTAATATAAACAATGACGAATATTCTGCTGATTTCAGAGGATTGGCTACTATTTTGGTGGATAAGCAAAATGGGTTACAAAAGTTCTCTTGTGCCAATTTTAAGGAATTAAAGAAGAATGGGCATGTTATTTTAAGCCTTGAGCGAACAGCCGATATTTTTGTTGAAAAAAAAGAAAATGTTTTTCAACTAACCATTTCTGATCAAGAAGCAAACAATAAAGTTGTAGTCAACAAACTGTAATAGTATAGGGTAATTTTCAAAAGGAAGTTATGACATTGACGAAGGAATTATTCAAACGGCAACTTTTTTCAGCCAAGAAAGGTCCGAAGTAGCCTGTTCCGATGAATATTTCTCATTTTTTTAAGAGCTTTTTCTTTTAATTGCCGAACTCTTTCTCGTGTAATATCCATTGCTATTGCGATTTCAGTGATTGATAATGGTTTTTCACCGATTAGTCCAAAATAATAGCGCAGAACCTCAGCTTCACGATCGGCTAATGTTCCAAGTGTTCTCTTGATTTCAATTGTTAATGAATTGGAAATAAGTAATAAGTCCGGACTTGGTGAGTCACTGTTGATTAATGTGTCATAAAGGGTAATATCATCTCCTTCAGTGTCAATTAGGGGTGCATCGGTCGAAAGATGGTAATTTTGGGTGAGCATTGCTTCATGGACAATATCGGTTTGTAGTTTCAGCATTTCAGCAATCTCCTCGGGAATTGGTTCACGTTGAAAATCCTGTTCAAGTTTAGCGAAGGCACTGTTAACTTTTATTATAGACCCAATCTTGTTTAAAGGAAGCCGTACTATTCTTGAGTGTTCAGTAACTGCTTGCAATATTGCCTGCCGTATCCACCAAACAGCGTAGGTAATAAATTTGAATCCTCTGGTTTCGTCAAATCGTTCAGCAGCTTTAATAAGTCCCAAATTACCTTCATTAATTAAATCAGGTAATGTTAAACCTTGATTTTGATATTGTTTGGCAACTGAAACCACAAAACGAAGATTTGCAGTGATCATTGTTTCAAGTGCTTTTCGATCACCATTTCGTATCTTTTGTGCAAGCAACGTTTCTTCCTCCGCTGAAATCATTTTTACTTTGCTGATTTCGTGGAGGTAAAGGTCAAGAGATGCAGAGTCTCTGTTGGTGATTTGCTTGGCTATTCTTAGCTGCCTCATAAAAATCAGGACAGTATTTGATTTAAATTAAAAAATATTTTTAGAATCCGTTTCAAAAGATTCGGTGAAAAGTTCTGTTGAAAGATTCGGCTAAAGTAAGAAAAAATTAAGAAAAATTCCTTTTAGTACAATTATTTCGAAATATTTGCTTTTCAAACAATTTTTTGGTAACTTTGTACCTCAAATGAAAAGTACAAAAAAAATAAAAAAATTTGTGAATTCAAATCTATTCTTTATTTTTGCAGCGGTTTTCGAATTCATTCACATACGTAAACTTCTTTGAATCCCATAAACTTCCAATAAATAAAAGTAAAATTAAGCTGTCAGATTTTGGCAATAGAATTTTTATTGACAAAAGTTAAGCAATCAATATTAAATCAATACTACAATTATGTACGACATTCTTGAATTGAGCAAGAAACTATTACCCGAATTGCGCGAAATAGGAAAAGAGATGAGCATTAAACGGGTAGAATCCTTTAAAAAACAAGATCTTATTTATAAAATACTTGATAGTCAGGCTATTAGCGGCTCTGTGGTAAAAAAGGCTGAAAAAAAGGCGGCTCCAAGATTAATAAGACTTGATGAACCTGAGGTAAGCGCACCCAATGAAAACATTGTCGTTCCTTTGGTTCCACAAAAAGATGCGGTTGTTCCGGACAAAGTTCCCATTGAAAGACAACCTCTGATAAGGCCATTTCCCAAAAGAATTGAAATTCCAAGGATCGAATCAAATGACTCGAAGGAAAGACGACCACGCGTTTTTCGAACTGAGGCCATTATGATAACATCGAGTCCAAAATTGATTCCAGAGGCTGATATTGAGCCGAAAATCAAGGAACCAGAGGTAGTAGTACCTGTGATTCAGGAATCGGTAAAAGAAGTAAAAGAGGTAAAGGAGGTAAAAGAAGTAAAAGAGATACCAGAAGTTCCAGAAGTAAAAGCGGTAAAAGAAATCAAAGCGGTAATAGATGTTAAAGAAGTAATAGAGGTCAAAGAAATCAAAGAAATCAAAGAGATAAAAGAAGTAAAAAGTGATCCGGAACCAACCCCGCGCCCCGTTTTTCAGAAAAAAACATATCCTCCTACTGCTCAGATACAACCGAAACCCGTTCATCAGTCAACAAAACCACGTGAAGCGGATAAATCTTATGATTTTGAAGGGATTATAAGTGCAACCGGAGTTCTGGAAATTATGCAGGAGGGATACGGCTTTTTGCGCTCGTCCGACTATAACTACCTGACATCTCCCGATGACATCTATGTATCTCAATCTCAAATAAAGCTCTTTGGTTTAAAAACAGGCGATACCGTTAACGGAATCATCAGACCTCCAAAAGAAGGAGAAAAGTATTTTCCATTAGTAAAAGTTATTGAAATTAATGGACGTAGTCCTGAATATATCAGAGACAGAGTTCCTTTTGAACACCTTACTCCACTTTTCCCGGACGAAAAATTCAATATTACAGGTAGGGCAAGTAGTCTCTCTGCTCGCGTAGTTGACTTGTTTGCCCCTATAGGAAAAGGACAACGTGGGTTGATAGTTGCTCAGCCTAAAACTGGTAAAACAGTGTTGCTAAAGGATATAGCAAATGCCATTGCAGCAAATCATCCTGAAGTTTACATGATTGTTCTGCTTATTGACGAGAGACCTGAAGAGGTTACTGATATGGCTCGAAGTGTTAATGCCGAGGTAATTGCTTCAACCTTTGACGAGCCTGCTGAACGGCATGTGCGGGTGGCAAATATGGTTCTCGAAAAAGCCAAGCGTCTTGTAGAGTGTGGTCACGATGTAGTTATACTTCTCGATTCAATTACCAGGTTGGCACGAGCTTACAATACTGTTGCTCCTGCCTCAGGTAAAGTTCTTTCAGGTGGTGTTGATGCAAATGCACTGCATAAACCAAAGAGGTTCTTTGGTGCAGCCCGAAATATTGAAGAAGGGGGATCTCTTACCATTCTTGCTACTGCATTAACCGATACAGGCTCAAAAATGGATGACGTTATCTTCGAGGAGTTTAAAGGAACAGGTAACATGGAACTTCAACTCGACCGCAAACTATCGAATCGGCGTATTTTCCCGTCCGTTGATATTATTGCATCAAGTACCCGCCGTGAAGACTTATTGCTCGATAAAGCTGTACTCGACAGAATTTGGGTATTACGCAACTTCCTTAATGGGATGAACCCTGTTGAAGCAATGGATTTTGTGAAAGACAGACTCGTGAAAACTGCCTCAAATGAAGAATTTTTAATTTCAATGAACAGCGATTAATTCCTTTTAATAAATATAAATAGCAGAAAAAGTTTTGAAATGCAAACTCCAGATAGCAAAATAATCATTTATTTGGTTATTTTTGTGGCGTTATTGTATTTATAGTGGAATATTTTTTTGAAACACATAAAATTTTAGTTGAGGCATCTTCTGATTTGATCAACAGGGAGTTGTATTACGAAATTGACTGGTCACACAGGCTAATCGGAATTAAAGGCTTTCGTGGTGTGGGTAAGTCAACCTTTTTGCTAAGCTATATCAAGAAGAATTTTGGCAATTCGCGGCATTGTTTATATGTAAATCTCAATGATTTTTATTTTGCAAAAAGAAGGGTCTTCTCTTTTGCCGATGAATTTTACAAACGGGGAGGAAAGGTTTTGGTACTTGATCAAATTCACAAGTACGAAGAATGGTCGAAAGAGTTGCGCCAATGTTACGAAGAACTTCCCGAGCTAAAGATAGTTTTCACAAGTTCACCCGTTCTTCGAATCATTGAAGGTAACGAAGACTTGAAAGATATTGCCAGAATTTATCATCTCGAAGGTTTGTCCTTCAGAGAGTTCCTTAATTTTAAAACAGGACAGCAGTTTTCAAAACTGACTTTTAACGATATCATAAGTCACCATAGCGAAATCGCACCCAATATTATTAATAAAGTACGTCCTCTGGCTTTTTTCCCTGAATACCTTAAAAGTGGTTACTACCCCTATTTTATTAAAAATCCTGAATTTTATAGCGAGACCTTACTACGTCATGTAAATCTTGCATTGGAAATAGATGTAACTTACCTTAATCAAATAGAGTTAAAATATCATCCAAAACTACGAAAACTGCTGCAACTGATTGGTGGACAGATGCCATTTTCACCAAATGTAAGCAAAATAAGTTCTGAAATAGATACTTCGCGAGCTACAGTATTAAATTACCTTGGGTATTTGAAAAATGCACGGTTGATTAATCTGCTTTTTTCAAATGCTGAAAACGGCCACCTGCAAAAACCCGATCTTGTTTATCTCCACAATACCAATTTGTTGCATATTGTTGCTCCCGATAATATCAATAACCGAAATCTGAGAACAACTTTTTTTTGTAATCAGGTAGGTTATCAGCATAGAGTTACAAGTTCACATGATTATGATTTTAAAGTTAATGGCACTTACAATTTCGTAATTGGTGGAAAATACACGCAGACTGAAGGGGAAAACAATTTTGCTGCGGCAGATATGATCGAAATAGGAGAGGGTAATGTAATTCCTCTCTACCTTTTTGGATTCCTTTATTAACTATTTAATTGACAATAATATACAAATTTTATAGAATTAAAACAAAAGAAAAAACGAAATGGCAAAAGAAAAAAAGTTTATTACATGCGATGGTAATTATGCTGCCTCCTACATCAGTTATATGTTTAGCGAGGTTGCTTGTATTTACCCAATTACCCCCTCATCTACAATGGCAGAGGTGGTTGACGAGTGGGCTGCTAATGGCCGCAAAAATATCTTTGGTCAACCCGTTCGCTTGGCCGAGATGCAAAGTGAAGGTGGTGCTGCAGGTGCAGTTCATGGTGCCCTTCAGGCAGGTGCTCTGACAACAACCTACACTGCTTCGCAGGGTTTATTGCTGATGATTCCCAATATGTACAAGATTGCAGGTGAATTATTACCAACTGTTTTCCATGTAAGTGCCCGCGCATTGGCCAGTCATGCACTTTCCATTTTTGGTGATCATAGCGATGTTTGTTCTTGTCGTCAAACTGGTTTTGCTATGCTTGCATCAGGTTCAGTTCAGGAAGTTATGGATATTAGCGGTGTCGCGCACCTTGCTACTATCAAAAGCCGTGTACCGTTCCTGAGTTTTTTCGATGGATTTCGTACCTCACACGAAGTACAGAAAATTGAAGCTTTAAAGCAGAACGATTTGGCTGCATTGATTGACATGGAGGCTCTTCAGGCTTTCCGCGATCGTGCATTGAATCCTGAACACCCTGTAACCAGAGGTACTGCCCAGAATCCTGATATTTTCTTTCAGGCCAGAGAAGCCGCAAATAAATTTTATGATGCAGTTCCAGACATGGTTGAAGATTACATGCAGGAAATTACAAAATTAACCGGACGAGAATATCATCCATTTACATATTACGGTGCTCCGGATGCAGAAAACATTATTGTTGCGATGGGTTCAGTTACTGAAACTATTAAAGAAACAATAGATTATCTTAATGCACAAGGTAAGAGCCTTGGTTTGATAAGTGTTCACCTGTATCGTCCATTCTCAGTTAAATACCTGTTCAATGTATTGCCTTCAACTGTAAAAAGAATTGCAGTACTCGACAGAACAAAGGAACCGGGTGCAAATGGCGAGCCTTTATATCTTGATCTTCGTGATGCTTTTTATAACAGAGAAAACGCTCCTTTAATCGTTGGCGGTCGTTATGGACTTGGATCAAAAGATGTTACACCATCACAGATTATTGCGGTTTACAAAAACCTTGAGATGAACGAGCCAAAGAGTAATTTCACAATTGGTATTGAAGATGACGTAACATTCCGTTCTCTTCCATTATTACCAGAAGTGAAAGTCTCGCCGGCTGATCTTTATGAAGCCAAATTCTATGGATTAGGCTCTGACGGAACAGTTGGGGCAAATAAAAATTCAATAAAAATTATTGGCTCTGCAACTGATAAGTATTGTCAGGCTTACTTTGCTTATGATTCAAAAAAATCAGGTGGCTTTACGGCATCGCATCTCAGATTTGGTGACAGTCATATCCGCTCAACGTATTTAATCACAACCCCCGACTTCGTAGCATGTCATGTTCAGGCGTACGTTAACCTCTACGATGTTTTAAAAGGTTTGAAAAAAGGTGGTTCATTCCTTTTGAGTACTATCTGGGATGAAGAAGAGGTAAAACTGCGCTTGCCTGATTCAATGAAAAAATATCTGGCATCGAACGAGATCAATTTCTATATTATCAATGGTACAAAACTCGCATTGGATCTTGGACTTGGAAATCGTTCTAATACAATTATGCAGGCCGCTTTTTTCAAAATTACCAACGTGATTCCTTACGAATTGGCTCAGGATCAAATGAAAAAAGCGATTGTGAAGTCCTATGGAATGAAGGGTGAAACCATTGTTAATATGAACTTTGCAGCAGTAGATGCCGGTGGTAACAACGTTCAGAAGATTGAGGTTCCCGCTGAATGGGCTAATATTTTAGTCGCAGGAGACGAAGATTCAAATACACGGCCTGACTTCATTAAAAATGTTGTTGATGTAATCAATGCACAGAAAGGCGATGATCTCCCTGTTTCAACCTTCATTGGAATCGAAGATGGTACTTTTTTCCCAGGTACAACAGCTTACGAAAAACGGGGTATCGCAGTTGATGTTCCAGAATGGATTCCTGAAAACTGTATTCAGTGTAACCAATGCTCGTACGTTTGTCCTCATGCTGCCATTCGTCCATTTATGATTGACGAAACTGAAGTAGCAGCACTTCCCGCAGGTACTGCAACTTTAAAAACTAATGGAAAACAATTTGCAAAGTATCAGTACCGAATTCAAATTGCTCCGCTCGACTGTACAGGTTGTAGTAACTGCGCCGATGTTTGTCCTTCAAAACAAAAGGCATTAGTAATGAAACCACTTGAATCTCAACATGCAGAGATTGAACGTTGGAATCATTTTGCTGCGAATGTTACTTACAAAGATAAACTGGTGGATAAAGACAAAACCGTTAAGAATTCACAGTTTGCTCAACCATTGTTCGAGTTCTCGGGAGCTTGTGCTGGTTGTGGTGAAACACCTTATATTAAGCTGATTACTCAACTTTTTGGTGAACGAATGATGGTTGCCAATGCAACAGGTTGTTCTTCAATTTATGGTGGATCAGCTCCTGCAACATCCTATACCAAAAGCAATGAAACAGGTAAAGGGCCGGCTTGGGCAAATTCTCTTTTCGAAGACAATGCAGAATATGGCTTTGGTATGGTAGAAGGAGTTTCAGCAAACCGTGATAGAATTAAATCCATAATGACTATTGCTATGGAAGGCGGAGTTTCAGAATCTGAAAAAGCTGCTTTCAATGAATGGATAGAAGGACGCGATAATGCTGCTGCTTCAGAAGCTGCAACAACGAAAGTTCTTGATGTAATCAAAGGAAATAATGCTCCTTATGCTCATGAAATATTATCATTGAGCCAATATCTGATTAAAAAATCAATCTGGGTATTTGGTGGTGACGGATGGGCCTATGATATTGGTTATGGTGGCCTTGATCATGTGTTGGCCTCCGGAAAAGATATAAATGTTCTTGTTCTTGATACCGAAGTTTACTCAAATACAGGTGGCCAGGCTTCAAAGTCAACACCCGTTGGTGCGGTGGCAAAATTTGCTGCAGCAGGTAAAAGGATACGTAAAAAAGATCTCGGTGCTATATCAATGACTTATGGTTATGTATATGTAGCTCAAGTTGCTATGGGTGCTAATCAATCGCAATTTCTTAAAACATTGCGCGAAGCTGAAGCATATCCCGGACCATCAATAGTGATTGCCTACGCTCCTTGTATTGCTCACGGTTTGCGCTCAATGGGTCTTACTCAGGAAGAAGAAATGCTTGCTGTTGAATGTGGTTACTGGCATTTATTCCGCTTCAACCCGATTTTGGAGCAAGAGGGCAAAAACCCATTCCAGCTCGATTCAAAAGAACCCGAATGGAGTAAGTTTCAGGCTTATTTGAATAGCGAGGTTCGTTACACTGCACTCAAAAAATCATTCCCTGCCGAAGCTCACGAGCTATTCCTTGCAGCAGAAGTAAATGCAAAATGGAGATATCGTTCCTATCAGCGCATGGCATCAATGAATTGGAATATTCCTGCTGAATAATTCAGCTATACGACAATAAAAAAACGGCATCCGAATTTCAGATGCCGTTTTTATTTGGTACAGGTAGGAGATTAAAAGATCAGTATATGATAGGAATTAGTTTGAACGCAGATCATATTCCGGGTTTATATACTTGGTGCTTAATTTATTACTGAATTTGCTGCGGATTACAACCCCTTCAATTATTTGTCCTGTTTCTTCTTTGATTTTTTTAAATACTTCATTGCAAAATGAAATTATCTCTTCATAATTGCAAATACCTTCATGAATTTCTTTAGTATATTCCAAGTCCAATTTTTCAGAAATATTTTTCAGATTGTTGTTTACATCAGAATAATTTATTCTCTGGGCAAATCCTGATGAAAGATCATCAACTCCAAACCAAATTATCCTTCTGCTTAGTTTGGCATCCTGATTTAATTTATTCCCGGAACCTTTATTTCCTTGTCCGATTAATTCACCTCTTAGAGCTAATTCCAGATTGTTTTCTTTACAATAATTCATCAGCTTGTCAAGGTGGTTATTCTCTTTCACTGTATCAACCCAAGCATCTCTGACTTCAACCATAATTGCCTCCAACCCATTTTCAATAACTTCGGCGTTATTATAAAATTTCTCGGTAAACGGATTAAAGTAACCCTTTTGCTCTGTTTTCTTGTCGTAATATTTTGTTAATTGATTGCCGTCACTGTCAACATAACCGCTAACAGCCATTTGATCTATTTTTTTCTCTAAATTACGTGAACAAATACCTCCCTCATAGGC
The DNA here is from genome assembly GCA_903834845.1 of uncultured Bacteroidia bacterium. GTDB lineage: Bacteria > Bacteroidota > Bacteroidia > Bacteroidales > Prolixibacteraceae > JAAFHB01. The sequence continues at coordinate 19,263 of CAILKW010000551.1, forward strand.
GTCATCTCTTATTTTTGAATATATGGTTACGCTCGATCCGTCACGTTTAATAGTGAAAGATAAAACTTCATTCTCGGCAAAACATTTGTCAATGTGGTCTTTTTTTAATTCAATCCTGTCTTCATCGGTTGTATATAAAAAATAAGGCAGTTCACCTTTTATCAAACCACTTAACGCACCTTTCTCGAACGAATCTTCAGCAACATATTTAATTACATGTAATTCTTTCTCCAAATCTGTTTCTTCGGTTATTTCAAAAGGTATAGACTCAAACGAGAGGATAATCCCGTTGGAATAAATAGGTTCAGTTTCATTTTCGAAGCTGAAATTAAACTTCACAGCCTTGATCCGCCCATTTTTACCAAGCTTCGATTTTTTGGGATCTCCAAATGGTTCGTAGTACTCCTTAAAAATTTCACCATTCGGAATGCAATAATCCGGTTGAATATAAATCACAACATCACCGATATTATACAGACCTTTACCCACAATTATATTAAACTGGCAAGAACTTACGTTTCCTGATTCAACAATTCTTGCAACTTCTATATTAGTTGCAGGCTCACCGTTTTTGTGTATCGGGATTAATTCGTTGATTTTTACAATTTCTACGGGTTTCATTTTTTCAAATTTAAAGGTATATTTGTGTAAGAATTTTGTCGAAGTATCTGTTCATGCCGGCAAACAAGTATTTATTCGACAACATATCATCTATTTGCTTCTTAATTTCCTTCTTAATTAATACATCTATCATGGCTGGGTAAGCCATTTTTAAAACCCTGAACTTTGTGTAAACCTCATACCTCGCATTTTTTAATTCGATGCGGTTGATACCAAAATAATTTTCAGCAGCTTTTACATGCTTTGCATAATCAGGATTTGCCGGAATAATTTTTACTTCTTCAATAATGTCGTCTGCATCATAACTGAAGTAGGTCGCAGGGTTATCAAAATAAGGATTGATTAAATAGGCATTTTCAGAATAATGTTCATCTAAGTATTTTTGAAGCGTGTAATTCAAAGTAATATCAATTGGATCAGGCGTAATGTTTCCAGCCATTTGTTCAATTTGTTGGTCGGGAGTGCCGATATTTATGGCCGGTTCGGGGTATTTATTGCTGCCAATAGGGAAATTATCACTTTTATATAACTGGTTACAAATCTGACATGCATATAAATAGTTGTCGTAAGTATAGGCTAACCACCAATAAATGCTTTTGGGTCTGAAGTGTTCAACATCACCATGTGCCACAACCTCAGTATTTGCCTCACAATAAGCACATTTGCCATTGCTTTCTTTTTTCAGTTGTGTTTTTGAAGTTTTCCAATACGCACTTTTAAACTCAATTGGTTTGCCGGAATCTTTAAGAAATTCTCTTCTGGCAGACATCAATTCAATATCCTTGGCTTTTTTATCAGTACCTCTGAATTTAGTACTAATGGCTTGCGTCGTTCGTTTGCGTTCTAAAGCAATCATAGCTTATTTATTGCTTTTTAAGTGGTTTTCAATTTTTTGTAAGAGCGCAAATTCTTTTTCTCTGGCACCTGAATGAAACCGCTGCGGCATATTCATTTTTAATTTCATTTTAACAGCTTTTAATTGATCCTGTTCGTCTCCTGTTAGTTCGAACTCTTTTGCCTTCAATTGTCCATATTCAGTTTTTGCTTTTTGAACTTCGTAGCTCTCATCTGTTTCGAGACCAAAAACAGGCGACATAAGCAACTGACTGACAAGGAACGATTTTGGGGAACCGATAAATGGTGTCAATTCAATATTGTTAGCCTCATTTCTTTTAAGTGCAAAAAGTTCTCCTTCACCGGTTTGTTGTGCAGTTAGCGGTGATTGTGTGGTGGCAATTACCTGAAAATTAGGAAGCTTATTTTCTATAAAATCGTACAATTTTCGCTGCAAATTGGGATGCAAGTGTAAATCAATTTCATCAATTAGTAATACACCACGTGCTTCCAAAGGTTTTTTATACTCCTTGAATGTTTCTGTCACCCTAAAAAGCAAATCACCAATCCAGCCAGCCATATTTTGATATCCTTCGCTCAATTGTTCCAATGGAATGATACCATCCTGAGTTTCGAATAATACCTGGTTCTTTTCTTTATTAATGGAATGAAATTTTGCTCCCGGCAGAAAATCATCGAGAGCCTCTTTCACAATTTTCATTCCCGCTTCTCCTGATTTATAATCTAATTCGATTACCCATGAAGTCAATGGATTAAGAGTGAACGATCCATCAAAAAGATTTCTGACATTGACTGTTCGTCCGCCACGCTTACTACTTTCAGCCGAAGAGAATACTCCGTTATTCAAACGTCTGCTTGCACCATAAGCAACAATAAAATAGTTTCTTTCGGCATTTTCAATGGCTTCATCAATCAAGTGCAGCGATTCGTGGTTATTCGAAATAATTTTAGAAAGATTATCACCACGGTTTAACTGTAATGAAATAGATCTTGCATCTCCCTTTTTCGTTTCAAGGAGAGCTGATATTGTACAGCCTTTTTTATCAAGCTTTATCCAACTGTCCGAATCACCAAGTAATTCACCTAAGGCATTGCTTCCTGAGGTTACAAGGGCAATTGCTTTAAGAAGATTGCTTTTTCCGGTTCCGTTTTCACCTAAAATTAACGTCCACCTTCGATTGCCGGTTTTATTTTTCTCAAATGACAACTCTATATCAGAGAGGCACTTAAAATTGTGCAAAGTAATTTTTTTAAGAAACATAACCAAGATATTTTACGAATCAAATTTAGTAATTAAATATTGAAAAAGTACAAATTATTCATCCTAATTCAAATGTGGTTAGCCCAAATACCTTATCAATTTCGATATTTGGAGCTTGGCCAAAATACATTCGGGCACATTCAAAAATATATGTAGTGTTGTATTTTTTTGTCATAGCTACAGAAGCTGAATTTATAACCGGAATATCAATATAAAAGGGTTCACCTACTGACGAATTTAGGCAGGCTTTGTAAAGTTCTTCTGCAATATCTTCATTATCTGCGAATAGCGGACAAATTTTATATCCTTTAACAGCCTTTCTTACAATAGCAAATCCTTTAAGTCTATCTTCGTCACGGTATTTAAAAGTTTTAATATAAGGTTGTTTTAACCAGAGTTTTATAAACTGTGATCTTGGAAATCCAAAGCATTTTACATCGTAATTAAGGATTGATTCAAAATCATGCTCTTCAATTGCTGAAATTCTAACGTCAATATTATACGCCGTACCAATTTTTTCATGACGTTCGTCTCTGAATGAAATTTCAAAACCTCCTTTTTTGTAAAATGGTTGCATAGTTACGACCCCGTCCATTCCTATTGACGCACCTTTATTTAATCTCGATAACAACATATCGCGTCTTTGATACCAAAGCTTTCGACCTATTCCGACCGATCTGTAATTTGGCTTGACAATAAAAAAGCCCATAAACCCAAACAGCCCGTTGTATGAGACAATTGATCCTCCGGCAATAAGGTTTTCATTGGCGTAATAACCGTAAAAGCCATCCGGATCGGTTTCCCAAAAGACCTCGGAGTCAAAAAAACCCGGATTCCAACCTTCCTCCTCTGCCCACTTGACTAATGTTTTTAAACCTATAAAATCCAATTTCTTAAATTGCAAATCATCTATATTTTCCATCATACAACAAATTTAAGCCATTTTTACAATTCCGTAAACGTGTATTTTTGTTGAATACATCAATTTAAGATTATGCGAATTTATATATTTTTTACTTTTTCGCAAATTTCGAAAAAAATGACTTTCGTAGTCCAAACAATGGGAAGTACTAAATTTTCTGATGTGGGTTTATAGTTTAAAATTTTCATAAGTTTGTAACCTAAACAGGAATGATGGTTCACGATTCGGCAAATAGTTTCAACAGTGTTTATACAGCTTATTACAGAAAGTCATTTCTTTTTGTCAAATCTTATGTACACGATGAGCTGATTGCCGAGGATATTGTCTCTGAATCGTTGATCAAACTTTGGGAACGGTTGAAGGTTCAACCAGTTGAGCATGTAGGTTCTTACCTTTTTACAATTTTAAAAAACCGAGCCCTCGACCATTTAAGGCATGAAACTGTTGAGCGGAAGGCTTTTAAAACTCTAAACGATAAACTTACCCGCGAACATGAGATACGTGTTTCGGTATTGCGGGACTGCGACCCTAATGAGATCTTTTCTGCCGAGATACAACAAATTATTGAGGCAACTCTGGCCACACTTCCCGAAAAGAGCCGGAATGTTTTTATGATGAGCCGTTATGAAAACAAAACCAACAAAGAAATTGCCGAGCTAATAAATATTTCAGTTAAAGGTGTTGATTACCATATTACACTAACAATTAAGGCATTAAGAGTTTCATTACGGGACTACCTGCCT
>CAILKW010000552.1 GCA_903834845.1 uncultured Bacteroidia bacterium
CAAAGTTTCGGATTTGCACATTTAACACCTGAAGCAACAGCCGCAGCACGACCATGAATTGTATGAAATCCGTAAGTACTCATATAATATGGAAATCTTGAGGAGCAGCCAATACCCGAAACAACAACAAAATCCTCGTGTTTGATTCCCAGTGTAACCATAGCTTTCTGGATGGAATTCAATACTGCATGATCACCGCAACCGGGACACCAACGAACTTCGTTTTCGCTTTTAAAATCCTTTAATGTGTAGTTTAATATTTCACTCATCGTTATTCCTCCAGAAGTTTATCAAAATTATCAACTAATTCCTTAATAGTGAATGGGAGACCCTGAACCTTGTTGTATTGGTGATAAACAAACCCAGGGACTTTATCACGCAGGTAGCTTGCAAACTGACCAAGATTCAATTCACAAACCACAATTTTTTTGAAATGGCTAAAAATCTCTGCTGTGTTGGCAGGCAATGGTTTGATATAGTTAAAATGAGCCAGTCCGATTTTTACATCACGAGTTCGCATCTCACGAACTGCACTCTCCATATATCCAAAAGTACCTCCCCAGCCAATAACCAACAAATCGCCTTGTTGATCGCCATAGACTTCAAGATCCGGAACCATTTCAACAATCCGATTCACTTTTTGGTCTCGAATTTCAACCATTTTCTGATGATTAGCAGGATCATGACTTACATTGCCTTTGCCGTCTTTTTCAAGCCCTCCGATTCGGTGCTGAAAACCAGCCATTCCTGGAAATGCCCAGTCACGCGCGAGCATTTCTTCATCACGGGAATAAGGTTTAAAACTTGCCGGATCGGTAGCAAAACGAGGAGTTATTGAAGGTAACTCGCTGAATAAAGGTATTTTCCATGGCTCTGAACCATTTCCCAGAAATCCGTCAGTCAACAAAACTACAGGAACCATTCTTTCAAGGGCGATTTTTGCAGAAATATACGCAAAATGAAAACAATCCGAAGGAGTTGAAGCGGCAATAACAACAACAGGACTCTCACCATTGCGGCCATATAATGCCTGAAGCAGGTCGGATTGTTCTGTTTTTGTCGGTAGTCCTGTTGACGGTCCGCCACGTTGCACGTTTACTACAACAAGTGGTAGTTCTGCCATTACACCAAGACCCAATGCTTCGGATTTAAGTGCAAAACCAGGGCCTGAAGTTGTTGTAACACCAAGTTTCCCGGCAAATGAAGCACCCAAAGCAGTACAAATACCTGCAATTTCATCTTCAGCCTGAAAACTTTTTACACCAAGATCCTTCCTATCAGCAAGAGCCTGCAAAATTTCAGTAGCAGGCGTAATTGGATATGAACCGATAAACAAATCAATATTAGCTTTATGAGCAGCGGCAAGCAAGCCCCAGGCAGTTGCCTGATTTCCATTCATATTGCGATATGTTCCTTTTTCAATTTCGGCAGGATGAACTACATACCGTGGTGTCAAATGCTCAAGATTAAGTCCATAATTCCAACCTGCATGCAAAACTCTCAGATTGGTCTCTACAACAACAGGACTTTTTGAAAATTTCTTCTTTATGAAACTCTCAATATGATCAAGCGGTTTAGTGAAAACCCAGCAAATCAAACCAAGAGCAAACATATTCTTGCTTCTAAGAATACTCTTGTTGTCAATATCAAGGTCTTTCAAGGCCTCTTTTGTCATACTCGTAATCGGAACCGGAATTTTAAAATAATCCTGAAGATTGCATTCTGTAAATGGATCCGAAGTTTTAAACTTAGCCTTGTCAAAATTCTTTTGAGTAAAACTGTCACTATCGTAGAAAATTGACCCGCCAAGACGAATAAAAGCAGCATTTGCTTTAATAGCTGCAGGATTCATTGCTACAAGCACATGGGCAAAGTCGCCGGGAGTGGTAATTTTACTCGTTCCAAACTGAACCTGAAATCCTGAAATACCAGCTACGGTTCCCTGAGGTGCCCTGATTTCTGATGGATAGTCAGGAAAAGTGGAAATATCATTTCCAAATAATGCCGAAGTATCTGAAAAAAGTGCTCCCGTTAACTGCATTCCATCTCCGGAATCACCCGAAAATCGAATTGCAACCTCTTCCAGTTCAATGACTTTTGTTTCAATCATGATAATTAATAATAATAAATAATTGCGATTATACTTCTAAATATACAATATCTTAAAGAATTAATAATGTTACTCTTTGATAGTAACACATTTGCCAATAAATTTGTTTATCATATAACAAAAAATTCATACTTAAGGAATTTGTAGCAGATTTTACCCTGCGAAATCCGCTGCATATTACTAATTTTGGAGTACAAATTAAAACATTTTTATTGAATGGCTATAATAAAATCACTTCTCGGAAAAACACCTTTTTTTGGAGAAAATTGTTTCCTTGCTGAAAATGCAGTAATCATTGGTGACATTACAATTGGAGATAATTGCAGTTTATGGTATGGGACTGTACTTCGGGGTGATGTTCACTACATCAAAATTGGTAATAACGTTAATATTCAAGACAATGCAGTAATACATGCAACTTTTGAGAAATCACCAACCAATATTGGGAATAATGTCTCAATTGCACACGGGGCTATCGTTCATGGCTGCACAATTCACGACAATGTATTGATCGGAATGAACGCAGTAGTCCTTGACGATGCTGTAATTAACAGTAATTCAATTGTTGCAGCAGGTGCGGTTGTAACAAAAGGAACCGTCATTGAATCGGGTTCCGTTTATGCAGGTTCACCGGCAAAAAAAATAAAAGACATGAGTCCCGAATTGCTTGAAGGTGAAATTAACCGCATCGCCAATAATTACCACAAATATGCAGGATGGTATAAAGAACAGAATCAGGAATAAGCATTAAAATTAAAATGCTACAACTACAATGAAAAAAGGCTTCTGTAAAAATTTGCAGAAGCCTTTTTAAGGTAACAAAAATTTTATAGTTCAATCATTTCGACAGATTACTTTCTATCTGATAATTGAATTACAGATAGATGCCAAATATTTCTATTTTCTGATTTTATGACCGGCAATGGCAAAATAGAGGATAAAAAAGTAACATGGAATGAAAATCCAGTAAGCACTTTGGAAGTTGGCAGTTGAAACAATTTCGTTCGCACCTTTGAAACTGTCAACTAAAACACCAAAAATCAATGGTAACACTGCTCCACCTACAATACCCATTACCAACATTGAAGCACCTGTTTTTGTGAATTTGCCCAAATCGGCTATTGCCAGAGGCCAAATAGCAGGCCACATTAATGAATTGGCAAAACCAATAGCTGCAAGGCAATAAATCCCAATGTTTCCCGGTAAAAATATCAGTGCAAGAGATGCAGCCATACCCAGAATCGAAACAATTATTAAAGCTTTGGTCTGCGACAAAATTTTTGGAATCATCAACACTCCAAAAACATATCCTATCATCAAACCGATAGGAACATATTTTGAATATCCGGTAAGATCATCATTGGGAAAAACAGATTTCGCAAAATCAAGCATAGAAGCCATCGGCAATGTTTCAACACCTACATAAATAAATAAAGTCAATACACCTAAAAGCAAATGTGGAAATTGCATAATACTTGTCTTGCTACCTGTTATTGATGATGAAACTTCCACCTCAGATTCATCTTCCCCTTCAGCCTTTACTTCAGGAAGTGGAGCGAAATACATAAAAATGCCAAGTCCTGCCAAAATCCCTGCTACCAAATAAAAAGGGAAAGTTACATCTGTCAGCTGTGCATTATTAATGTCAAGGAAAATCCCAAGAAACAAAGGACCCATCCACCATGCAGCTTTATTCATTATTCCCATAAGGCACATGCGCATAGCTGCACTCTCCTTCGGACCAATAATAGTCACATAGGGGTTTACAGCAGCTTGAAGAAAGGTGTTTCCGATTCCTCCAATAAATAAGGCCAATAAGAAAAACGGAAAACTCTGGTAATAAGCAGAGGGAACAAATAACACCATTCCTAATGCCATAACAAAGAAGGCAATGAGCATTGTTTTTTTATACCCGATCTTTTTTATCAACATTCCTGAAGGTGCTCCAAAGATCACAAAAGCAGAGAAAATAGCGGCTGTTACCAGATAGGATTGAGACGTTGTAAGGGTAAACGCCTTTTGCAGAAAGGGGATCAAAATTCCGCTGATTCCAACACCGAAGCCAATTACGAAAAACAAAATTCCAACAATCGCCAGTGGAATAAAATAATTGCCACCCGACTTAAAGTCTTTTTGTGCTTGTGCCATTTAAATTTTAGTTTTAGTATGAACAATGTGTTTTTCAATTGAGCCAAAAATAACATTTAAATTTATTAATATACATATCTTCCAGATAAAAAAAATCATTTTATTCACCGTTTAAGTTTAAACTGATTTCCTTTGATTAAAACTTATTTTTTAGATATTTTTGCACGCCATCTGAATTTTTGTGGCAAACAAATGTTAATATTCTAATTAATTTTATGAAACCAACATTAGTAATACTTGCGGCTGGTATGGGAAGTCGTTATGGTGGTCTAAAACAGCTTGATGAAGTTGGTCCAAATGGAGAGGCAATTATTGATTATTCGCTCTATGATGCAATTCGTGCTGGATTTGGCAAAGTTATTTTTGTGATCCGCACCGATTTTGCGGAGGCATTTAAAGACAGATTTGAACCTAAATTGAGTGGCAGAATTGATGTAGGATATGTTTATCAATCACTCGACAAAATACCTGAAGGGGCCATAATCCACCCTGAAAGGGAGAAACCATGGGGAACAAGTCATGCCACATTAATGGCAGAGACTGCCGTAAATGAACCAATGGCTGTTATTAATGCCGATGATTTTTATGGGAATAAAGCATATCACGTAATGGCTGATTTCCTTAAATCCTCAACCGATGAAAACGAATATTCGATGGTTGGTTACAATGTAGCCAATACTCTTTCGGAATTTGGATCAGTATCTCGCGGAGTTTGTAACATGAACAAAAACGGAAATCTTACAACCGTTGTTGAACGAACAAAAATCAAACGTGATGATGATGGTATTTTCTATTACGAAAATGACGAAAGATTCAAACTTGAAGAAAACACGCCGGTTTCGATGAATTTCTGGGGACTTAAACCCAATGTTTTTAAATACCTAAATGAAGGTCTTAAAGAATTCCTTGAGCAACATGGTAATGAATTAAAATCAGAGTATTATATCCCTTTCATGATCAACGATAACATCGTAAAAGGGAAAATCACCACGAAAGTTTTGCAATGCGACTCTCCATGGTTTGGAGTTACTTATAGAGAAGATAAACCAATTGTACAAAACAGGATAAAGGAACTTATTGAATCCGGTGATTATACAAACGATCTTTGGATCTAAAAGATAAACAGATTTCATAAGACGAAACACATTTTCTCACTTTTCAAAACAACATCACTAACATTTTAAAATCATGAGCAATCCACAATTTTCAAAACTAATCGAGTTATTTGATATTAACTTAAATATCAATGAAATAACAGCTTTTGGCAATGGTCATATAAATGATACATATCTCGTCAAGGCTTCCTCTTCTGAGTCATCTGACTATATTTTGCAACGGAAAAATCACAAAATTTTCAAAAATGTCCCCGGTATGATGAACAATATTGTGATAAGCACCAACCACATTCGGAATAAACTCGTTGCAGCAGGCGAAAAAGAAGTTCACCGAAAAGTTATGACTTATATACAGGCAAAGGATGGTAAAATGTTTGTGAATGACGATGAAGGAAATTTCTGGACTTTGTTTCTGTTTATTTCCGATAGTTGCGGAGTTGAAAGTATTCAAAACCCGGAGCAAGCCTATTGCGCGGCTCGTGCATTTGGTCATTTTCAGGAACAACTTTCTGATCTTCCCGGCGAAAAACTTATCGAAACAATTCCCAATTTCCATAATGGCATATCAAGACTGAATGATTTTCAAATTGCAGTTTCAAAAGACCTAGCAGGCAGGGTAAATGACAATCAACTTATAATTGATAAAATACTTGACAGATCATCTGATATGACTTCATTGCAGCGAAAACTTGATGACAAAACACTTCCGCTCCGAATAACCCATAATGATACGAAAATCAATAATATCCTTTTCGACCGAGACAATAATACGTTATGTGTTATTGATCTTGACACAGTTATGCCTGGTTCGGCTCTTTATGATTTTGGTGATGCAATTCGAACACTCGGAAATACGGCCCCAGAGGATGAGCCAGATCTGACCAAAATTAAATTCAATAAGGAAATTTTTGAAGCATTTGCGCAAGGATATTTGTCAGAGGCAAAAGTGTTCCTTAATCCTTTGGAAATTGAATATCTAGCTTTTTCGTGTCGTTATATGGCTTGGGAGCAAGCCATGAGATTCTTTACGGATTATCTTAACGGAGATATTTATTACAAAACAGAATATCAAGGACATAACCTCGTAAGGACAAAGGCCCAGATTCGATATTTGGAAGTTTTGGAGGAAAACAGCGACTTAATGGAGGCCATCGTCAAAGGCAGTTAAACAAAGTTGTGCAATCTGTTACTTTCTTCATTAAATAAAAAAACGAAGCACTGACTAATAATCAGTGCTTTCTTTGTTGCCACTACAATTTTAACCATTTGGTTAAAGTTGAATGTTTTCGGCAATTAGTTTACTTCCAAGAAAAATACTCGCGCGTGACTCAAAATTCTTAACAGATTCGGTTGTTAAAAATCTGCATGAACCCTCTTTTGAGCATTTCATGCTGATTTCTGGATGCCGGAACAAATAATCAGATAGACTTGCAGCAACAATAGGCCCCTGTTCAAACACAGTTACATTTTCGGGAATAAATTTTTTAATAACCGGCAAAAGAAGAGGATAATGAGTGCAACCTAATATCAGAGTATCTATTGCAGGATCATTCTTAAATAGGTTATTGATATTTTTACAAACAAAATAATCAGTTGCAGGATTACTTATTTCGTCATTTTCAACCAACGGAACCCACATAGGACAAGCCTCCTGAGTTACAATGATTTTCCCGTCTGATATTTTAGCAATCTCCAAAGGATACGAATCTGAAAGAATTGTGCCTGCTGTTCCTAACACACCAACATGACCTGTTTTAGTAAAGAACTGAATCTTTTCAACACTTGGGCGAATCACACCTAATACCCGTAGTGAAGGATCAAACAAAGGAAGATCGTTTTGTTGTATTGTTCTCAAGGCCTTTGCTGAGGCAGTATTACATGCCAGTATTACCAATTGACATCCCATCGAAAAAAGTTTCATCACCGCCTGACGTGTATATTCATAAACAATGTCATAAGAGCGTGAACCATAAGGAGTTCGTGCGTTGTCACCCAAATAAATAAAATCGTATTCAGGAAGTTTTTCCATTATTGATTTCAGTATTGTCAGGCCGCCATATCCTGAATCAAAAACACCTATCGGATGATAATTTTCCTGCACTTGAATAATGTTTAATGGTTGTAAAAGTACAAAAAAAGGGTACCGAAAACGGTACCCTAAAAATATGATAGAAAAAAAGTAGTTATTTAATCACTAATTTAGTTTTGACAAAGGCTAACAAATCAATTGATTGATCGGAATGATATAATACACCATTCACTTCAAACACATAGAGAAGGCCTTGTTCTTTAGCTACATCCGTAATCGCTTTACGTGCTTTTTCAATTACCGGTTGAAACTGCTTGGTTTCTTCTTTTTGCAAGCTCTCCTGTGCAGTTTGCTGGAAAGTCTGAATTCGTTCCTGAATACTTTGGACTTCATCCTGTTTAGCTTTTACTAATGCTTCGTTGGCATCTTTTGCCTGAGCCAATGCAACATACTCTTTACCTTTTTCACTATATTCCTTTTGCATTGCGGCAAGCTGACCTTCGAGTGTAGTCTGAACTTTTTCAAGAGCCACTCTTGCAGTTTCTCTTTCAGGCATGGCTTGAAGCAGAGCCTGAAAATCAATGTGGCCGAATTTTAAAGTTTGGGCAGATAAACTTCCCGTAAAAAGAACTGAACAAAATACTATTACTTTTAAAAAATTTCTCATTTTTGTTTTTGATTTTAAAATTTGTTGGCAAATATATATCTTTAATTCTTATATCCAAGTTTTTGAAGTATCTGATCGCTTAAATCATACTTAGAATTCGTATAAATCATGGAAAGACTCCCTGCTTTGTCAAAAATAATTGCATAAGCTCCTTGCTCCGCCATTTCCTGAATTACTTTAAAAACATCATCCTGAATTGGTTTTATCAAAGCGAGACGTTTTTGATACAAGTCACCTTCAGTTCCAAAGTACTGACGTTGTAATTTTTTATATTCCTTCTCTTTTGAAATTATCATATCTTCACGTTTTCTTTTCATATCGTCAGATAGTAAAACAACTTCAGCTTGAAAATCCTTGTACATTTTGTCCAACTCAGCATGAAGTGTTTCAAGCTCTTTCTGGAACTGTTGCGAAATTTTCTCAAGTTGCTCTTGCGCTGCCTTATATGAAGGTATATTTCCAAGAATATACTGAGTGTCAACATAAGCATATTTTTGAGCAAAGCCAAAACCAACTGAAACTGCAAAAAACAGAATAATAAGTACTAACTTTTTCATATCCAATAGTTATTAAAATAAAACATGGTCAAAAACCGAACCAAATAAACTTATAAAACCTTACAATTTGTTAAACAATGTTAGCAAACACTTATATTAGAACTGCTGACCCATGATAAAATGAAATTGACTGCCACCTGTTCCTTTTGTATATCCATCATCGAACCCATAACCCCAGTCAAAACCCATTAAACCAAACATCGGCAGAAATATGCGCACTCCAAGACCAGCAGCCCGCTTTATACTGAATGGATTGTAGTCTGTGAAGTCGTACCACGAATTACCGGCTTCGAGAAAACCTAAACCATAAATTGTGGCAGACTGACTCAAGGTGATCGGATATCTCAACTCCATAGTTATCTTTTCATAGATGTTACCACCGTTACTTGGAGTTACAGAATTATTTTCATAACCTCGTAATCCAACAACATCGCTACCGTACATACTGTAGCCTGACATTCCATCACCGCCTAAACGGAATGATTCGAATGGTGAGCGGAGGTTTTTGTTGTAATACCCTAGAAATCCTGTTTCGAATTTTGTACGCAAAACAAGTTTACGATTGCCGCTGAGTGGTGTGAAAACATCACCTTTAAATACCCACTTATGAAACTCAATCAAACTATAGCGTTCTTCTGAAGTTAAGGTAGTGCTGCTGTAGTCTTTATTTGAGAAGAGTGAAAAAGGTGGCGTAAACTGCACCATAAATGAGAAGTTGGAACCTGTTTTGGTATATAATGGATTATCGGTAGAATTACGTCCAAAAACAGTTTTAAAACTTAAATTGTTTGACTTGCCGTTTTGAAAAAAGAAATATTTCCAATTTTCAAGAACATACAATTGATATGACAATTCGTGGTAAACAGTAAAGAAGTCATCCGGCCATTTTAGGCGATAACCCAATCCAAGTGCTCCACCAATAACTCCCATTTTTTCCGTAATTTCATAGTCATACGGGTTATAATTGCCGTAACCACTTCCATAACCACTTCCATAACCACTTCCGTAACCACTTCCGTAACCACTTCCATAACCTCCATAATCACTATAACCACCATAGTTTCCTGTATAGTTATAATCTTGATTACCACTTGTTTGCTTAGAATAATAAACAGAAAAAGTAAATGAATTAGGTTTTTTGCCACCTAACCATGGTTCGGTGAATGAAAAGCTATACGACTGATAATAAGTTCCATTCGTTTGAGCACGTAAGGAAAGTGCCTGACCATCACCAGTTGGAAGTGGTTTCCAAGCCTTTCCATTGCCGATATTCCGAACAGAAAAATTTGAAAATTTTAATCCAACGGTACCGACAAACATACCAGCCCCCCAACCACCGGAGAGTTCAATCTGGTCATTAGCACGCTCTTCGAGTTCATAGTTAATATCAACAGTTCCATCTTCAGGGTGAGGAACAACATCAGGTTTAATTGTTTCAGGATTAAAATGTCCCATCTGTGACAATTCTCTCACCGAACGGATAATATTTTCTTTGCTGAAAAGCTGGCCGGGACGAGTATAAAGTTCTCGACGGGCTACATGTTCATTGGTTTTAGTATTTCCCTTAATACCAATCTCATTTATAGTGGCCTGAGTACCTTCTACCATTCGCATCTCGAAGTCAATAGAGTCATTTTCCACATTAACCTCTACAGGATTTAGGTTAAAAAAGAGATAACCAGTATTGAGATATTCATTTGATACTGCATCATCATCTTCTGTAAGTCTTTTAGTTAGCAACTTCTGGTCAAAGATGTCACCCTTCTTAATCCCAAGGACTCTATTAAGCTGTAAATCAGTATATACTGTGTTACCTACCCAACGGATACCTCTGAAATAGTATTGTTTTCCCTCGTCTATCCAATACTTCAGGTGAACTGTATTTTTGAGGGTGTCTTTAGTAATCGAATCAGCCACAATAATGGCATCGCGGTAACCTTTTTCGTTATATTTTTTAATAAGGTTCATCTTATCTTCCTCAAACTTGTCTTCCAAGAATTTTTTGGATGAGAAAAAATTCCTAAGTTTTTGAGCTTTGGTTTTCTTCATCGATTTTTCGAGAACCTTATTGGTAAGAGATTTAACACCAACAAAACTAATATCGCTGATTTTAACTTTTTCTTTCTTATTGACATTAATATCAAGCACTACCTGATTTTCTTTGGCGGTGTCATCCCGCTGGACAATATCTATTTCCACATTGTAAAAACCCTTTCCCTGGAAGATCCCAAGTATCTGGCGTTCAGCAGTATTTATTAAATTATCAGTTACCTGACCTCCAATAAGTAACATTACTTTCTTTTCAATATCCTCCCGCTCGCTTTTTGAAATACCCTTGTAGTTCTTCTGCGAAAGCCGTGGGCGTTCCTGAAGGTAAATATTGAGCCAGATATTATTACCAACTATTTTTGTTGCAGAAATGCGGACATCTGAAAATAGACCCTGCCGCCAGTATTTCTTCAAAGCGGAGGTTATTTGATCACCCGGAATTGTGACTTCATCACCTATAGTTAATCCAGACAGGTTTTTAAGCACTTCTGTATCTAAAAATCGGATACCGCTAACCTCGATACCCGCCAGAGTATATTTTTTCGCGCTATCGTAATAGATCGAAAAATTAGTACTATCGGCCACTACCTGGGAAAAAAGGTTAAAACCACCAAATATCACCAGGGAAAAAATTATCAGTTTTTTGTACATTTTTTAGCTTCTGATTTGTTCACTTGTTTTTCCAAATCTTCTCTCTCTACGCTGGAAATCGGCTATGGCTTCAAATAGATTCTCTTTACGAAAATCCGGCCATAAAATGGGTGTAAAATAAAATTCACTATAAGCAATCTGCCAAAGCAGAAAATTACTAATCCGGTATTCTCCACTTGTTCGAATTAATAATTCAGGATCTGGAATCCCTACAGTTGAGAGGTGACTCGTAAAAACGCTTTCATTTATCTTATTTTCATTAATTTCGCCACTTTGAATTTTATTAACAATTTTCTTTACCGCTTCGATGATCTCCCACCGGCCCGAATAGCTTAGTGCAAGAACCAAATTAAGGCCTGTATTCGAAGAGGTAATTTGGATTGCTTCCCTAAGCTTCGACTGAACATCCACAGGCAAAGAATAAAGATCGCCAATAGCTAGCATCTTTACATTTTTTTCGTTAAGATTATCAGTTTCCTGAACAATTGAATTAACCAAAAGTGACATCAGTGCGTTTACCTCCTCCTTGGGACGATCCCAGTTTTCAGTCGAAAAGGCATAAAGAGTGAGGTATTCAACCCCTATTTCTCCTGCTCCTTCAACAATGGACCGCACAGCATCAACACCTTGTGTGTGCCCGAAAATCCTGTCGTTGCCGTGTATCTCAGCCCAGCGGCCATTTCCATCCATTATCACAGCTACATGGCGAGGGATACAATTGTTCTTCAGTTCATCAATGACCATTTCTTATTTTTTGATCTTATCATATATTACGCAATTACCCTTGCTGGTCCACAATTGGTAAACGAATGAGACCGCAAGAGTGGCATACCAGTCATTGTTATTTAACTGCATTTTAGAAATCTTATCCGGATAATTATAACCTAAGGGAATGTTTAAAGGATCGAATTGAAACCTCTTGGGATCATCCAAATTATCAATATTATCAGCAAAGGTTTTACGTACAATCAATTCAATAATTCCACCTAATCTTTTTGAAATATTAAACTTTAAACCCATACTAACCGGAATCGAGAGTGTTAATACATCCGAGTTATTTGTTTTATTAAGCTCAGGATCATAATATGGTAAATAATAATCAGGTGTCGGCGGCACGGCAAAGGGATCGGCTTGTACGGTTGGGAACGGTTCAAGAATATATGATCCAATACGCGCTGCCCTCGAAAAATAACCCCCTAAACCAACAGATATGAATGGTGTATAGGTGTCTTTCTTGATGCTTCCCATTTTATAATTACGGAAATTGAACTCAAACAAAACCTCAACACTTTGGAATGAGCGACTAAAATTATAAGCACCAATAGAATCTTTGGGATATTGCTCAGGATCAACACGCGGACCTGATTGACCAATATTGGCATTACTAAAAAAACCATCTGCTTTCAGATTTCCTGTAAACAGTTGACCTCTTACCGCCAGACGTTTATTAAAGTTCCATCTGCCCAGAATGCCTGCAACAGGAGTGATTGATTTGGAGTAATCGACATTTTCGATATCACCCCAATAAGTTGCCGCTGCCAGATGTAAACCAATATCCGCTGTCAGCTGCGCCATAGCGAAACTACACGATATGATGAACATTATAACTACTAATAACTTTCTCATTTGCAACAATTTTCTGTGAATTTATTAAAAAATTTCAACCACAAAAAAAACTTTGTCTTTACTTAACGTTACAAAAGTAATAGATTAACCCTGATATTCCTTTTTTCAAACAAAATTTAACAGATAAAAATAGGAATTATGCTTTTCTCTGAAATTACTTTCAATTACGCTTATCAATTCCCCACATAAGTTTATTTCGCAGAGTACCATAAAATGATTGATTATCAAACTGTAATACATTAATGGCAAAATATGCTTTGATCAATTTCATCACAACTTCAGAACCAAATGCATTTGAACGGTAATCAAGAGAAGCCATATAACGTTCTCCACGTCCTTCAACTCTTATCTTAATCTCTTCACTGTCAGGGATAACCACAGGACGAATTGCCAAATTATGTGGTGCAATAGGGGCAATAATGAAATTTGCTGCTGATGGAGTAATAATCGGACCGCCTACACTTAATGAATAAGCAGTTGATCCTGTAGGAGTTGAAACGATTAAACCATCTGCCCAATACGAATTCAGATAGTCACCACCAACCTCTACATGCACGGTAATCATTTGCGAAGTATCTTGTTTATGCACAGTAAACTCATTTAAAGCATAAGGAAATTCGGAAAATAACCCTGCATCGTTTTCCAGTCTGATCAAAGAACGCGGTTGCAGATGAAATTTTGAGTCAAATAAATTTTCCAAAGCAATTTCAAGTTCCTTTTGTGCCACCTCCGCCAAAAAACCTAATCGCCCACTGTTGATTCCTACCATCGGAATTCCAGAATCCCTCACCAGAGAAATGGCCTCAAGAAAAGCCCCGTCACCGCCTATGCTAAAGAAAAAATCAACATTTCGTAATTCATTGTGATTCGAAAAATCTGTTACCCCCACAGGATTGAAGTTTATTTCACTTCGCATATATTCCAAAAAAGGTTGATACACGGTAACATCTACTCGATGTAGATGCAATATATTGAACAAACGTTTCAAACTATCGTAAAAAACAGTGTTAATGTTTCGGCCAAAAACAGCTATTCTCATTTATTTAATTGACATTTAAATATTTATATATCTCATAAATTGATCATATCGATCATCAAAAAGATTATTAATCAATGATTGATCCATGTATGTTGCCTTGATAAAGTAATCATAGCGCACAAAAGTCTGAATAATTCCTGAAAGATCAACTACATTTACTTTAATTGTAACATCAAGCTCTTTCGAAGAGGGAGATGGCTTATTAGTATAAAGGCTTATAATTCTGGCGTCATTTCCCTCAATTATCTGTGAGATTTGAGATAACGAATAATTGATTTCAGTAAGTTCCAAAACAATAATCCCACCCGGCTCGTTGTACGCAAACAGTTCAGTCAATTTTATTGCAAGATTTGTGAGAGTAATGGCTCCCATGTATGAATGATCAGACTCAAGTACTGGAACAATTGATACCCCACAACCCACTGCAATGCCTGCGACTTCAAATATATGCTGATTGGCATGTACATGAGGCTGCAAAAGAATAGGACTGATGTATTTTTCAATCTTCTCATCAAAGTTTTCGGCATCGTATATATCTTTGTCACACACTACACCAAAATACTCTTTTCCGATTACGACAGGAAGATGTGAAACCCTAAAAATTTCCATAAGTGTCAGAACTTTGGAACCAATTTCATCAGGAGTAACGGTTGGAACAGATTCCGTAATCAAATTTTCTGCTATCACGATTTTTGAATTTATTTGTTATTGAATTCGAATCAAAGTTGTAAATTGCACCCCAAATCATTGAATAAAACTATGACAAGTTTAAGTGTAAATATAAACAAAATTGCAACACTGCGAAACACCAGACAAGGAAATACTCCAAATGTTAAGCTTGCTGCCATTAATTGTGAAGAATTTGGTGCCGAAGGGATAACTGTTCATCCTCGCCCCGATGAACGTCATATACGTTATTCGGATGTAAGAGATTTAAAATCAATTATAACGACCGAATTCAATATAGAAGGTTACCCTTCAGATTCTTTTCTCAAGTTAGTTCTGGATGTTAGACCAGATCAGGTGACCTTGGTTCCTGATGCGCATGATGCCATTACCTCAAATGCCGGATGGGACACTATTATTAACAGAGATTTCCTCACTCAGGTAGTGTCGGAGTTGAAAAAAGCAGGAATCCGGGTTTCATTGTTTGTTGACACCGACAATAAAATAGTTGAAGGAGCTGCTATTATTGGGGCAGACCGCATTGAACTTTACACCGAACCTTATGCCTCCGCTTTTCCGTTCAATCCCGATCAGGCTGTTGCACCTTTTATGCAGGCAGCCAAAGTTGCAGCCAATCTTAATCTTGGCTTAAATGCAGGTCACGACCTTAACCTCCAAAATTTGAAGTTTTTCAAGCAGTCATTACCCAATTTACTCGAAGTTTCAATCGGTCACGCACTTATTTCTGATGCACTGTATTTCGGACTGGAACTTACAATACTCAAGTACAAAGAGTGCCTAAGATAAATGTCAGTAATATTAAATTTCAGAAAATCGGGAAATGGCACGGACATGATCATTCTTCATGGCCTTTATGGTTCTTCAGATAACTGGTTTTCAATTGCTAAAAAACTGGAAGAACGATATACAATATGGCTTCCGGATCTTCGTAATCATGGTAATTCGCCACACACTCCAACGCATACATATCAGGACATGGTTGATGATCTTTTGCTTTTTTTTTTCAATCATAAAATCTGTAAAGCAACTATTCTTGGTCACAGTATGGGAGGTAAACTTGCGATGATGTTTGCATCCGAATATCCTGAACTAATTAACAGTCTCATTGTTGCAGATATTGCACCTAAAAACTACAACTCTGATAACAAACCTTTTAAAACGGTTTTGCAACATGAATTGATCCTTGGATTAATGGAAGAACTCAACCTTGCAGCAGTATCATCACGAAAAGAAATAGACTATTTCCTTTCTGAAAAATTGAAAGACAGCACTTTACGGCAGTTTCTTTTGAAAAATATCCATCGCAATAAAGATGATTACTTTGAATGGAAAATCAATGTCCCTGTACTCAAATATGCACTGCCGACTATTACAAGCGAAGTAAATAAAGAATGGTTTGCGGATCGACAACCTATACTAAATTATCCCGTTACTTTTATCAGAGGACTTAATTCTGATTATATTTCAGATCAGGATTTTATTGATATAAAGAAAATATACCCTGAAGCAAGATTGAACGACATTCCAAATGCCGGTCATTGGTTGCACGCCGAACAACCGGAAAAGTTTATTGAAGCTGTATTATCTTCCAAATAAAGTTGTCAACTCTTTAAGTTCAGCACCATGCTCATACAGGTTATAAAAAGAAGATAATTTCCATTTCCAGTTTCCAACGATTGTCCCCGGTGTATTCATTCTGGCCGTTAAGTCGAGACCTAAAATATCCTGGATTGGGATGATCGTCATTTGAGCCACAGAACCAAGTACTGCTCTGATCATTTTCCGATGATCAATTTTTGATGTACCGAAATACCGTTTTAAATGATACCGCTCCTCCCCTGTTACCGTTTTCAGCCAGTTAGCAGTAGTATCGTTATCGTGAGTTCCGGTATAGGCGACAAAATCAGTCTCATAATTATGTGGAAGATGTTCATTTTCAGCATCTGATGCGAATGCGAACTGCAGGACTTTCATTCCGGGTAAGGCATATTTTTTCCGAAGTAGATGAACCTCCTCGGTAATAGTTCCCAAATCTTCGGCTACTATAGGCAGATGCCTAATCTGACTTTGCAAAATCTCAAGAACTGCATCACCATGTGCCTTCAACCATTCACCTTTAATGGCAGTTTTCTCTCCGTAGGGTATAGCCCAGTATGATTCCAAACCTCTGAAATGGTCAATTCTTACAAGATCATACATCCGAAGGTTAAAATGAAATCGGGCAATCCACCAATCGTAATTCCGTTGCTTAAGTTTTTCCCAATCGAACAAAGGATTTCCCCACAGTTGACCTGTTTCACTGAAATAATCTGGAGGCACTCCACCAACTTTTACAGGCTTTTTCTTCTCGTCTAATAAAAAAATATCCTGATTAGTCCATACATCTACGCTATCATAAGAAACATAGAGCGGGATGTCACCAAAAATTTTGATTCCTGAATTATTGGCATATTTTTTTAGTGAAAACCACTGCTTAAAAAAGATAAACTGTAAAAATCGCTGAAATTCAACATCTTCCTGATAGGTACGATAGTAAAAGTTTAAGGATTCAACTTTTCGTGATATAAGAGAATCCACCCAGAAGCTCCAATCTTTTCCTTTCAAATTTTTGCGGCAGGCGTAGAATAGAGACCAAGATTCGAGCCACCAGGCGTTTTCGCTCCAGAACTGCCGATAATCCTCCCAGCCGAATCCTCCAATTTCGCGAAAACGGACAAAAGATTTATGAAGCAGTGGCTCACGAAATTTTCGTATTATGTGATAATCAATACTTTCCAAATGGAATATTTTCGTGGCAAGTAGTTCTTCTTTTTGCAGAAACCCTAATTCCACAAGTTCGTCGAGGTTAATCAAATCAGCATTTCCGGCAAATGCCGAATAGCATTGATAAGGTGAATGACTAAAGTCTGTTGGACCAAGTGGCAATATCTGCCAGATTTTTTGTCCTGTTGCCGCCATCCAATCAACGAATTTGCGAGCTTCGTCACCGAGTGAACCAATCCCATATTTTCCAGGAAGGGATGTTGGATGCAAGAGTATGCCTGAAGTACGTTGTTTCATAATTATTTAATGAATGAAAGAATGAAAGAATGAAAGAATGAAAGAATGAAAAAATGAAAGAATGAATGAAAGAATGAAAGAATGAATTGAAACTAATTTAAATCCTAAACCTTTAAATCGCGGCGCAAGCAAACGAAGTGCGGGTTTTGTCATATTTTATCTTTGAATTTCGTTCTCATGTTTAGCAGCCATTACTACTTTTCGGACCTAACTGTCCAGAATTGTCGGCAGACGGCATTTTATGTGAATCCAATATTTCATTACTTTCAGTGGTTAACTTACCCTTTGCCAATTTATCAAAAATTAAAGTATCTTGAATAATCTTTGTGTGAATAACTTTTTTATTTAACAATGTCAATTTATAGAAATTGGAATGATCCATCTGAGAGCTTTCCTGCACCTTGTTGGTTGAGAGTTCAAGTTTTGAATTGAATGACTTTAATTCTTTATTGAATAATTCGATGTATAATATCTTCTTTTCAATTTCAATTTTTTGAATTTCCAATATCTGTTTGTAATTTGAAATACCATAATCAAATATTTTCATTATGATATA
>CAILKW010000553.1 GCA_903834845.1 uncultured Bacteroidia bacterium
AAAGTAAAATTCAAATGATTTTGAGGATATGCCTGTTTTTCAAATTTAGTTGCATATCTTCATTTTTGGCCAATAGAAACTTATTGAAAATGCAGCGGCTGTTTAGCAATGACAGAAAAACCATAATAAGCTGAAAGATTGTGACATATTCTTTCTGAATCGAAATTTTGATCGAGATATTCCCTAATAACATGAAATAATCAAGGCAAATATTGATCAAAAACATGAAATAATCAAGGCAAAGTAGTCGAATTTATTGTTGGAAAACTGTATAAGACAACCAGATTTCAGGGTTTTATATTTCAAATTTTTATGGAAAATAATATCTCGGATTAACTTGCATATATTATTGATAATTTGCATGTTTGCAAATATGATATTTTATTCGTTAACCTGTAATTAAAGTAATTGATTATGGAAGAAAATATTACTGTTGCCCAATCTGCTCCACCTTCAAAACTTGACGAAGAGCTCGAAAAAGGTTTTGTACAGTCTGTCATTGAGCAGCCAAAATTGTTAGATGAGCTTGCAAAACAACTCGTTACGCTCAGCCTTGCAATTCCTGGGCTTTATGCGACCGTGCTGAAATTCGTCAGTGGCGATGCGGCAGTTGTGTGTTCGGTAAAGCTAATTGCCGGGGCATTTATCTGCTGGTTCCTGGCGATGCTCCTGAGCCTTGGGAGTCTTATCCCCCGAAAGTGGAAGGTTGACCGGACCATTTTACGAAGGAACGAAGTTGCCACAAAAGGGCAGCCTTTGAGCGTTGAGGAATTTTTTATGGCAAGTGCCAGCTACAAGCGGAACCTGCTGATTGCTGCCTGCTTACTTTGCTTTACAGGGATATGCCTTGCAGGGCTAACAATTTTCAATACATAACCAAATTATATGACCATGCAGAACAACATGAAACGCCAGAATATCCGTTGCTGGAAGTGCAAGGAACTCTTTTCCCTGCTGATCGATATTTCAGGGGAACCAACCCTCACCCTTACCTGTCCTTATTGCGGTACGCCGCTAACAATTAACTTTGCGGCTAACCCAAGGAAGGATATTGTCGTGATGAGGCAAGCAGATCAGGGTGATTCAAAGGTAATTACAGTTTATGACTTGCCAGAAATCCTTGAATCTACAGAACCCAAAGTAAATCAATAATCAATCCAACCCGTTACCATGATTAAACCTTTAATCCTCAGACCGGATGTCAATATCCTTAAAACGCATCCCGAACTACTGAAACAAGCTACTGGACTTTCCCAGACCTATGCCGAAAAAGGTGTTTATGTCACCGATGAAATGCTCAAAACGCTTGGCAGTACTTTGTGGCGTACTCTAGATTCTGATAGTGCCTTGCAAAAAGCCAAAACCCAGGCCGGACAACATATTCTCCCCATCGTGATTGTAAGCGATGATCCGCAGATACTACAACTACCCTGGGAGATACTCTACAACGATACTTATGGTTTTCTTGGCCGCCACGAAGGGTTTACCCTTTCGCGCACAATTCCATCAGCAACAGGAGCTTTGCCAGAGGTTGAAAATGGCCCGCTTAGGATCATGCTTTTTACTTCCCTCCCCGATTCGCTTGATGAAACCGACCAGTTGCACATAGAGGAAGAACAGGCACGGGTGCTTGAAGTGTTGGGCCAATGGAGGCAAAGCGGCTATATTCTCCTCGAGATGCCCGATGATGGCCGTTTCAGCGAGTTCAAAAGGTTGCTCAAAACATTTAGTCCACATTTGGTTTATCTAAGTGGCCATGGTGGGTTCCATAAGGATTTCCTGAACCAGAATGATAAAGGATATTTCCTTTTTGAGGGTGAAGATGGTAATGGCGAACCAATTGATGAAGACCAACTTGCGGATGCTTTTACAGGAACTGCGGTCCAGGCGGTTATCCTTTCAGCTTGCCAATCTGCAAAAGCCTCCTCGGCCAGCCTCAACAACGGGTTGGCTTATCGGTTGGCACAACAGTGTATCCCTTATATCGTTGGGATGCGCGAATCTATCCTCGACCGAACAGGGATCCAGTTTGCCCATGCGTTTTTTACCGGGCTGATGGTTAACAAGCTAGTTGCTGTTGCATTGCAGCATGCACGGCAAGCGATTGTATCGCCATTGATAGGACAGGAAGATGTCCAGAATACGATGCTTGCCGCTATCTCGTTGGGGCAATGGTGCTTGCCGATGTTGCTTTGCCACGAGCAAGACCGACCAATCGTT
The DNA here is from genome assembly GCA_903834845.1 of uncultured Bacteroidia bacterium. GTDB lineage: Bacteria > Bacteroidota > Bacteroidia > Bacteroidales > Prolixibacteraceae > JAAFHB01. Next base: position 2,221 of record CAILKW010000553.1, read on the forward strand.
ACAGGGAATTTTACCCCACAATCGATGCAACCGGCAAACCTATTCAACGATAGCCTCGATACGATCTCATTGCCTGTGAGGTTTATCGGACGGCGGAGGGAGCTGCGGAAAATACAGCGGGTGCTTCGTGGAGGAAAAACGAGTGTGCTGCTCACAGGTGAAGGCGGAATTGGCAAAACCTCCCTTGCGGGCAAACTTGTGAACGGTCTGAAAGATATTGGATATGAGGTTTTTGCTTTTTCGGCAAGACCGGAACACGATTGGCACGAATCGATCTTCCAAATGGAGCTTTCCCTTGACGAATACAGGACAAAGGCATACACCAAAATTCAACAGAATTATACCGATAAAACAAAAATTGCTGATGCCCTTCTAAAACTGCTCCTTGATCAGCATAAAAATAAAGTAGTTCTCTTTTTCGATAACCTTGAATTGGTTCTGGACAAAACTACAAATGCGTTGAACGATCTTGAACTAAAGATTTGGATTGATGCTGCGATAAAACTGAAACCTTTGGGGATCACGGTGGTGCTCACCTCCAGATGGACTTTGCCAAGGTGGAAGGAACAAATCATTCACCTTGGAAAACCTGTTTACCGCGATTTCCTTGCCGTGGCGCAGCAGCAGAAATTGCCAAAAACCTTTCTTCAGGATTATGCCCGACTTCGTAGGGCTTATACGGTTCTCGGTGGCAATTACCAGGCACTCGAATTCTTTGCCGCGGCGTTGCAGGATATGGGCACCGGTGAGGAGCGGGAGTTCCTCGATAGCCTTCAAGAAGCACAGGAAAAGATCCAGGTAAATATGTTGCTTGATGAGGTTTACGATCACAGGTCAAATGCAGAACAGGAATTGTTGCTTTGCCTGCTTGCCTTTGATGTGCCGGTGGCCATAGAAGGGGTAAAAACAGTAGCACCCAATCACATTTCCCATTCCGAAGAAGTACTTGATGCTTTACTATCAGTCTCCCTTTTTCAAAGGTACGAAAACACGAAATGGCAAACTAATGAGTTCCTTGTTTCCCCGATTGTCCGCAACTGGTTAAATAAAAAGGGGGTAATTCCGTCCCAGGAGTTGCTCGGAAGGGCTGCCTACTATTTTTATTGGTTGCTGAAAAATGAACGAAGAACGCTTGATCAGGCAAAGATAACCCACACTGCCTTCTGTAAATCGGGGATGGATGAAGAGGCTTATTGCATCACACTTGATTGGATAGTGGAGCCGATGAGCATGGCTGGGTTATATCAAATTCTTATTGAAAAATGGCTGCTGCCTGCCTGTAAATGTTCTAATCCTGTTACACTTGCAAAGGCTTTAGGGGCTACAGGAGTGCAATATATTAATTTAGCGGATTATGACACCGCGTTGAAGTATCTGGAAAGGTCGCTCATGATTTGCCGTGAAATTGGGGACAAGTACGGTGAAGGTGCAACTCTCGGAAATATTGGAACTTTAAATCTTGGGCTGGGCGATTATGACACCGCGATTGAGTACCTGAAAAAGTCGCTATCCATTAGTCAGGAAATCGGGGATAAGGCTGGCGAATGGTCATCGCTTAATAATATTTCGCAGATTTATATGGGACGTGGCGACTATGATTTCTCGTTGGAGTACCTTAAACGGTCGCTAACCATAAGTCAGGAAATCGGCGACAAGTTCGGCGAAGGGAGAATACTTAATAATATTTCACGGATATTTAAAGTAAGGGGCGACTATGCCAGCTCGTTGGAGTACCTTAAACGGTCGCTAGCAATAAGTCAGGCAATTAGCGATAAGTGCGACGAAGGGACAACGCTTAATAATATTTCAGGAATATACAATGCACGGGGTGACTATGGCACTGCGCTTGAGTACCTTAAACGGTCACTGACCATTCAGCAGGAAATCGGCGACAAAGCCGGTGAAGGAACAACCCTCACTAATATTTCTCGGATATTAAAAGTCAAGGGCGAGTATGACAACGCACTTGAGTACCTAAAACGGTCGCTGACAATAATGCAGGAAATCAGAAATAAGGCAGGCGAAGGGGTAACACTTAATAATATTTCACAGATATTTCATGATCGGGGCGAGTATGACACCGCTCTGGAGTACTTGAAACGATCACTTACCATTAGCAAGGAAATAGGAGACAAGAAAGGCGAAGGTACAACGCTAAATAATATTTCGCAGATATATCATGCACATGGCGACTATGACACCGCCCTGGAGTACTTGAAACGATCACTTACCATTAGCAAGAAAATAGGAGACAAGAGGGGCGAAGGTACAACGTATAATAATATCGCAGCTTTAAATCGTGCCAGAGGTGACTATGAAACTTCGCTGAAATACTTGATACAATCGCTGAAAATAAGTGAAGAAATCCGTGACAAAATCGGCGAAGGAATAACCCTTAATAATATTTCGCAGATATATAAGGTACAGGGCGACTTTGATACTGCATTTGCATACTTGAAATGCGCACTTTCTATAGCTGAGGAAATCGGTGACTTGGCTGGCGAAGGCACAACACTTAATAATATTAGTGGGATATATCATGCACAGGGAGACTTTGACACAGCTTTGGCTTACCTGAATCGGACGCTAGTGATATTTGATAAAATCGGCGACACGGCAGGATTATGTGCAACCCTTTTCAATATGGGGCATATCTATCTGCAAAACGATGACAAAGAAAATGCTGCATCATCCTGGATTGTGGTTTACAGAATTGCCTCCGAAATGAATCTGGCCCAAGTTTTACAGGCACTTGAAGGGCTTGCTCCCCAAATTGGTTTGGAGGGTGGCCTGGAGGGGTGGGAAAAGTTGGCGAGGAAAATGGGGGTTTAAGGTTACTAAGGCTAAATATTTAACACATTGGTGCATAGGTTAAACACAATAAGTACATAGGTTCTATTATTAAAGGTAAGCTGCTACCAAGCAAAAGACAAGCCTCCCCAGATTTTGCGATCCTCTATTGTGCCTTATGTGTTTTAACCTATTGTGTACTATGTGTTTAAAAACCGATGTGCACAAGTGTTTAAAACCTAATAGGTATTTGTATTACCACAAAGTTAGAGTAACGAAAACCTTTAAATTTGAAAAGACCAAGGCATCCCTTTACTATTGTCTTACAACCAATTGATATTCTGATAAATTGCGTAGAGACCCCTTTCTACCCTGCTGAAAACCATTTTGCAGTTTGGGAATTCCTCCCTGCCTATTTCGTTCGATGACAAAACACTGTTAATGTATTGTCTCATTTTTCGATAGGGAGCAAGTATTTCATCCGGTATCATTTCTGCATAAGCAACCATATCATCCATCGTGAAACAAGCAACAGTTTTCTCCTCCGGCGTTCCTTTTCTGAAAATTGCTTTTCGTGAGTGCATTTCATTTACGCAACGCATTAAAACAACGAGAAAATATACCATGCTGTGCGAATTAGTCTGAAATTGGCGATTCGAAGTCTCATAACTAAAGCTGTTTGGCGCAATAGTTTTCCAAAAGCGAAGCAAAGGTTTGGCTACGTTGAGGTTCGAATTTTTTTGAGATGCACTTTTTATAAATACCGAAAGAAGGTAATCAACAGCCATTCTGCCGTTTTCGTCTTTTTGAAAAAGCGAAGCATGTTGCTGAATATAATCGGTTACAATGTCGTGCTGGCCATGTTGCAGAGCTAACATTAAGCCGGTAGCACCATCCTCAACCCGAAAATCAATACCATATTTCTTCACAAAAATAAAAGCCTCTTTTTTACGTCCTAACCTGATATTTTTGGCACACTCCTTTTTATCATGCCTAAGTTCTTTCATAAGTAACATTGCACGTTGAAATTGCAATGCTGCCAATTGTTCTACCCAATCGTATTGCTGGTGAATAACAGCATATTGAAAGAGTTGTTTGCGTTCTTTTTTTACTTCAGTTTCTTTTTTGGAAGGATCAAGCGCCAATTGCCTGATCTTTTCCAATTGTTCGGGGCTCAGATATTCGTAACCCAAATATTTGGCGCGTATTTGTTCAGCTTGCTCAAGTTTTCCTTGTTCTTCGAGGCGTTGAGCTTCGGCCAGCCACTCATCAAGGGTTGATTTTGTTTCTGCCACCTTTACTTCTTGCTTATTTTCAAGCATTTGTAATAATTGCAATGCTGGGTGATTAGGTTGTTTTTCAAAAATATAAATATTTTTTACTGCACGGGTAATGGCAACATACAGCGAATTTATATAAAACTTATAAATCTCGGCATCTTTATCGTGTTTGTTTGCTGCCCTGTTGTATATCAAATCTTCAGTCAGTAAATCACCCGAAGTAACACCTTTTATTATTTCGCGAAATTCGCTTTCGTGGCTCGAAACAAAGTTAAGCAAAATAACATTTTCGTACTCTAAACCTTTGGCTTCCTGTACACTGAAAACAAGAGGAGTTTTGAAAAAACGACGAGCTTCACCTTTATGCTCGTTGTTTGGAACAATAACTGCGTAATGTGTACTATTCTGGGTTCGCCGGTTGAATTCGTTTTTCTTTTTGTCATCATCGGGGAAGAGCAAAACTTCTCCTTTATTCTTACTTACTGTTCCAATCAGGTAGTTACTTTCGCGGTCAATAGAGCCAAAACGTGTTATCTTGATTTTGAGCAAGTTATTTCCCAGCTCTACTACATTCAGACTGTTGCGGTAATTCGTTTGCAGAATTTTAATCTGATTGTCATTATCACCTGCATCGTAAAAAAAGGTTTTAACTTTGCTCCACGAAAAAAAGTTGGGATGGACTATCTGATTGCTGTCGCCTGTGAGTATGAAATGATTTTTGTGTTTAAGTGACTGTAGAATTGATTTAAGTTGGATGTTTGTAATGTCTTGTACTTCGTCAACCACTATATAATCGTAGCGTGGTTTAATTTTCTCAAGATATTGAAAGCATAAAATGTTGCTGTCGTACAAGTTAGTTTCTTTCAGCCAATCTAAATATTTCAAAAAAAGCGGATAAAGTTTTTCGCGTTCGGTGGTCGAAAAAATTGATTGTTTTACACCCAAATCTAAATATTCATCTCTCGAAAGCCAGGCGTTCTGAACGGGTGAACCGGTAATTACACCTTTAAACTCCTCGAATACGCGGTAAGGTTCGTTAATATGCAACGATTGGGCATAACGAAAAAACCAACTGTCGAATTGTCGGAAATTCACTTCTGTTCCTTGCGGCTTTTCCCAACTAGATAAATAGTTATGGAGAGACAGAAACTCAACTTCCTGTTTTTCGTTATCGAAACCGCTTGAATAATAAATTTTAGATGCGTTTTCTACCAGAAAGTTTGACAACGAAATGTAGGCTATTTCACCAGGCAGCTCTTTAAGTTTCTCAAGTACGAGGGCAGTTTTGCCACTTCCGGCCGAACCGACAATAATTAAAGGAGGGAAAAGAGAATATATGGAATCCTGCAAATTATCGAAGGAGATGAACTTATTGAGCAAATGTATCTTGCGGGATTTTGGGTTGAGGAATATCAGTTCATTCTCCTGCAATGATAATTCATCAGGCGATTTTACGGGGATTAATTTTTCTTCGTCAGTAATAGTGCCGCCACGTAAAAAACGGCTGGAGTTGTAGTTGTGGTTTTTTATTACTTCCAAAAGCAATAGGTATTTTTGGTTTTCGTAGTTAGTAATAGTGAAGAGCAGTCTGTCGCGAATATCAAGACGGGCGCGGTAAAAGCCGGTGTTGGGCATTTTTCGCACGTCTGCACTTTTAAAATCGCCATCCTGCAATTGTTTGAGTGTTTTCGA
>CAILKW010000554.1 GCA_903834845.1 uncultured Bacteroidia bacterium
CCGGAGAGTAAGCATTCGGTAAACCACGTATTTTAGATTGTTTTTTGGTTTTTTAAGTTTGGCCTTCACTTTTAAAAATGCCAAACGATGTTAAACGTTCAACAATTTCGATCCATCTATGACGGTTTTCTGGAATCCGGCTTAAGCATACGTGATTATTGTGCCAACCAGCAATTGAAAGAGTCCATGTTCTATTATTGGCAGAACAAGCTGAAGGGGCAATTGCCGCCCAAAAGGGGATTTGTGCCGGTGGTTTTTGACAACGGACAAAAAGACCGGACATCCAGGTTCCCAACAACTGTGCAGAACAGGACGAAGGCCCATCCTGATGCTGCAACAGCAAACAACACGATTTCCTGTGAGATTACCTACCCCAATGGTGTCTGCGTAAAACTGGATGGTTTAACCGACCCGGAGCTGTTGCGGCCATTATTGATTCTAGCCCACCAGTAGGATGTTCAGCCTCACATCGTCGATGCAGTATTATCTGTATTCTTATCCTACGGATATGCGCCGCAGTTTTTATACCCTCAGCGGAATGGTGACCGACCTGATGGGCGGCAACATCCAGGACGGTGACGTGTACATATTTGTCAACCGTCCGTGCACCAGCATGAAAATCCTGCACATGGAATGCGGCGGCCTTGTGATCTATCACATGAAGCTTGAGTCTGGCTGTTTCAAACTGCCGGTTTTTGACCAAACCACCAATACCTTCCGGACCAGTTGGCAGGACTTGATGATGATGGTCCAAGGTGTTGGCAAGGATGACAAAGTGGACAAAAAAATAAGAAAAAACCTTAAAAATAAGAAAAAACCTTAAAAATAATTGGAAATAGCTTGTTTTTATTTGGCTGATTAATTGATATTTACTATCTTTAAGCCATTAAAAACAAGGAAAAATGACAGCTGCGGAAGAGGCTTTTTTACAACAGATTTTACAGGAGCGGGACAGGCTTTTCAGGGAAACATCCAAGCTGAAAAGCCAGCTTGCCAACTATGAAAACTTCGAGTCGGAAAGGGCCTCCTACGAGCAACAGATCGACCAAAAAGACGTGACAATCGCGAGGCTGAAACAGCAGGTCGAGATGCTCCAGCGGAAGATTTGGGGCAAATCCAGTGAGAGATATGTTAATGGGGACCCGCAGCAAAGGCGCATCGATTTTGAAGGGCTTGACCTTCTCCCGGAGGAAAAAGAACTTGCCACCAGTGCCAAAGAGGAGATAGAGCAGTACAAGACAATCCGTGTCCCCGTAAAGGCAAAGAACCACCCCGTACGCAAACCCCTGCCAGAAAGCCTCCCAAGGGAAGAATGCCACATTTACCCTGACATTCCCGGACTGGACAAGTGGACCGAACTGGAACCAGAGGTCACCGAAGTATTGGAACGCGACCCGGCCAGATGGTTTGTGCGCAAGATCATCCGCCACAAATATGTGTTAAAGGACAAGGGCCTTGACGTGGAGAAGCAGGTCATAACAGCCCCGATGCCATTGCTGCCGATCGCCAAAAGCTATGCAGGGGCAACCCTCTTGGCCGATATCACTATTGACAAATATGTTAACCATCTTCCCTTTTACCGCCAGATCCAGATGTTCCAGCAACAGGGCATTACCATCGCCCCGGCCACTATCAACGGATGGTACCAGGGGGTGGCAGACCTGATGAGGCCGACTTATTACAAGCTTATGGAGATTGTACTGGGTTCCGATTATATCCAGAGCGACGAGACCACGATCCCGATCATAAACGATGAAAAGCACAAGACCGTAAAAGGGTACATCTGGATGGTCCGGGCGGTGATGAGGGACCTGGTCTTCTTCCATTACGACCATGGTTCCCGGGCACAAAAAGTCGCATTGCAATTATTTAAGGATTATCAGGGGGTGATCCAGACGGACGGTTATGCCGTATATGATATGTACGAAAATAAGAAAGGCGTCCTACCAATTGGTTGCTGGGCCCATAGCAGGCGACGTTTTGAGGAGGCTTTGAAGGAGGACAAATCCAGGGCAACGTATGCCTTGGAGCAGATAGGCCTGCTCTATGACGTGGAAAGACGCGCCGACCTTGAAAACCTCTCCTTTGAAGAGCGTGCCGACTTACGTTCCCGACTGTCGTATCCCATTATGGTCGCATTTGAAAAATGGATGGCAAACGAATATCCCAAAGTTCTGCCCAAGGGGCGTATCGGTCAAGCCATCAGGTACACTTATGGGATTTACCACAAGTTGACCCGGTACCATCTGGATGGCCGGTTGAAGATGGACAACAATCTCGCGGAAAATGCTATAAGGCCGATTGCGCTCGGCCGGAAGAACTGGTTATTCTGTGGCAACCACGAAGCGGCCGAAAATGCAGCCATTATGTATTCAATGCTGGGATGTTGCAAGGCAAGCGGTGTGAACTTCCGTGACTGGCTCGTCTTCTTCCTGAACAACGTCCACAATTACGACAACGACTACAGCAAGGACCTAGCGGAACTGCTCCCGCACAACTTTAAACTGCAAAATCAGGATAGCAACAAAAACATCCAATAAGTCTTTCAAAGTTCTCCGAACATTTAGGAGAAACTTTGAAAGAAAGCCTGATTTTTCGAAAAAACAAGACGGACTTTACCGAATGCTTACTTTTAAAACGAATTGTAGATTTTAAAGAACAAAATGATTTATTAATTGGAAAATCAAATTTATTTAACTACGAAGATATCCGTAAAGCTGAGATAGATAAACAAACTATTGAATTATTGAATGAATTAGACGAGAAAATAAAAAAAGAAGGGAAAGACCAAAAAGGCAATGATTTAATTCAATTGCAAGATTTATTTGATTTGGAATTTGAAATCAAAGAAGGTAAAAATACAATAAAATCAAAACAAATTTCAAATATTGGTTCAGAAGGAACGAATATTTTAGTTAAATCCATTATTTACATAACATTACTTCATACTTTTATTGAAGATGCAAAAAGTAAAACATCACAAAATTTCTTCATTCATTGCATTATTGACGAAGTAGGTAAGTTGCACTCTACGCATCTAAAAGATTTAATTGACTTTGCGGCAAAAAGGAAAATATATTTAATTAATGGTTTGCCAAATGAAAGTAAAATTGAATCCGTTTACACTTTTACATATAAAATTTGGAAATTAAGTCAAGAAATTTCCGAGATTCGTAAAGTATTAACAGTTGAAATTGAGGCGTAAAGATGAAATTAAATAAAACA
>CAILKW010000555.1 GCA_903834845.1 uncultured Bacteroidia bacterium
ATTCCGACAACGATGGCTTATGGACTTCGATGTACCTCGGCGGAGAAATATTCAGGTATGCAGTAACCAAATCCGATGATGCTTTGCAAAACTGCCTTGAATCGTTAGATGCCATGGAAAGGCTTTACACTATCAATTCCAATGATATTGGTTTTCCATCACGGTCGTTTGAACGAAGAGGAAACATAGAAAGATTATCAGATCCTGACAGATGGCAACGCGCAAAAGATCCAGAATGGGATTGGAAAGCGACTACCAGCAGTGATGAAGCAATAGGTCATATTTTTGCTCTTAGCGCAATGGCCGAACTAATTAATGTTGAGTCAATGAAAACGAGGGCTATTCACCTCATTGATATTTTAATGCAACACATTGTTGACCACAATTTGTACCTTATTGATTATGACGGTAAACCTACTACCTGGGGAAGATGGAATCCCGAATATGTTAATGCACGCCCCGAGGTTGTGGGTGACAGAAAAATCTGTTCTTCAAACATCATAGCAATGCTTCAGACTGCTTATCATTTTACAAAAAAAGAGCAGTTTAAAAAGAAGGCATTTGAGTTAATGGATAAATATGGATACCTTGAAAACCTTATGCGACCTATGGCCACTTTAAGCACTGCACCTGCTGATGCAGATGAGTTAAGTAAAGAACTTTCCGATGCGTGGAATCACTCTGATGATGAAATGTATTTTGTAGGATATTGGGGTTTATACCGTTATGCTTTTAATGATGAACTGAAAGCAAAATACAAAGCCGCAATTATTGACCATTGGCAAATAGAAAGACCTGAAAAAGAGGGAGCCTGGAATATATTTACAGCAATGGCAAGTAATGAATTTGACCTGAAGGAAGCAGTCTGGTATCTTCAGGAACATCCATTGGATATGATTAATTGGGATATTATGAACAGTCACCGAAAAGATATTGAGATGATAGCTCCGAATTTCAGAAAACAGACTTTAAAAGAAGTTCTTCCTCCTGATGAAAGACCTGTTCAACGGCATAACGGAAATATGTTCAATATCAACAGAAAAGGTGGCAATGGCAACGGAGAAGAAAGTGCCGGAGATATTTGGCTTTTGCCTTATTGGATGGGACGATATCTGGGAGTTATAAGTGAACCAACGAAAAAATAGTAATATATTCACCATGAGAAAAATAATAATACTTTTAACACTTCCGGCTCTGATTTTTGTAACTATTTCGTGTGCACCTAAAGATGATAAAAAGGCTAACTCGGCACACCAGGACAAACCCTTTGTACAGGATTATAGTATAAAATACAAAGTCACTGACCCTAATATCAAACTAAATAAGGTAGTTGCCGACAGAAACGGCTATATCCAGATTTTATCAACCCAGGGATTTTTGAGGCCCAGAGACGGGCAGTTCCTGTTTCCAGGGACATTAGTTAAAGATGTACAGGATAGGCAAACATCGGACAAGAAAATTGCAGGAATCGGAATTTATCTTGATCAGCTGGTTTACATTGACGACAATGCAGTTCTGAGTAACGCCTGGGCAGGCAAATTATACTCAAGGCATATTCTCCCGAGAGCTAAACTTTTGGCTGGCGGCCAGGATTTTAGTTTTCTAATAACGGACGGCAAAACTCTGACGTTTTTGAAAGATTCTGAAAAATTATGGGAAGAAACCCTTACAGGTGAAGAGGTGAAGGACATCAAATTCGATTCTGCCAATAATCTGTTTTGGATTTTGAGTAATCAATCAATAAGGACATTCTCACCTGCAACCAGAAAGTTGACTCAGGTTATAAAAGAAAATAATCTGACATGTATTGAGGTTACACCCAATAAATTGATTGTTGGTACTTCTGATGGATATTTCGAAATTGATACAAAAACTCTTAAACAGATTGGTGCAATTACAAAAAAAATGCCGTGGACTGAATTAACAACAGTAAGCGTAATTGATGGTAAACTTTGGTTTGGATCAACGTCAGGGGCAATGATGCTCCGCGAAGATGGTAAATTCAACTACTACGCTTCCGAACGATGGATTCCTTCAGATACTGTTGTAAATATAGCCAAAGGCCCTGAAAATTCGGTTCTGGTTTTGACAACTAAAGGTTTAGGTAAAATTTGTTTTAAGCAGATGACCCTGTACGATAAAGCGATGTTCTTTGAGAAACAAGTTCGCGACCGTCATATCCGTACCGGTTTTAATGCTACTGTTTCAGGAATGTTAAACGGAGACGTGACCACAGGAAGTATGGAAGATTCGGATAATGACGGATTGTGGACATCAATGTATCTGGCTGGTGAAACCTTCAGATATGCAGTTACCAAATCTGATGAAGCATTACAGAATGTCCGCGAATCACTTGACGCAATGGAACGGCTTTATTCTATTAATCAGATTCCAGGTTTTCCGTCAAGGTCATTCGAAAGGCGTGGATATAAATTTCATGACGAAGCATGGCGCAGAGCTGAAGATCCTGAGTGGGACTGGAAATCAACCACGAGCAGCGATGAGGCAATCGGTCATATTTTTG
>CAILKW010000556.1 GCA_903834845.1 uncultured Bacteroidia bacterium
CAAATCTTCAGGCATCCATTCCAAACGTTTTTTCCATTGAAACCGAGGCTGAATATCTTTTATTGTGTAACCGGTGTATTCAAATGAGTTTGGCTCACTTTTAAGATTGTCTAACCATTCCGGCAATAGGTAACTATGAGTCGGTTGACCAATCAGACCACCAATGTTAAACTTATGACCATCAATAGTTATTTTTGCTTCGGGCCGAACAGATCGTAAATAATTTTGTGATGTTACAAGGTTTTTTATACCGATAGTTGCCAGATTAGGTGCAATCCTGAAACTTCGTTCAATCAAACCATTAGAAAGAAGTATTTCCTTTCCGCCATCCGATTGCGTAACCGTGCCAATGTAGCTTTTACCATTAATGACCCAGTCATTATTCTGCATATTATCGCCAGTAATGTATCTGCATGAGTCAAACATGCAAACACCAATAATTGCAGACACTAAACTAAATTTTCTTGCTTTCATGAATTCAGTTTTATTATATAACTTTTGAAATTAAAATACATTTACATGGCAACCTAATGGTTTTCCAGTCCCGCTGCTCAACAGAGTTTTCATAAAACCTACAGGTGACTCCATGTTGAATTTCCAGTTCTCGATCCGGCAGATCACTTGTTCACTGACGCCATCGATTAATATTTCATTTTTTGCAGCTGGGTTTTTGATGCTCCTTTGAATAGCAGTATCAGGATAAGTAAGAAATAATAATCTGATAAATAGTATATTACTTAGATATTGGTTGTTTATACCCATATTTCTGCCTTAATAAATCTTGTATTTTATAATGTTATTTAATGTTTTATTCCACTGTAAGATTCCTTCATTATTGATTCCCTTTTCGAAACCGAACCATGCCACATCCACGCACGAGGGGGACAGTGAGTTCCAACCCGTCGTTTTTGAACCGTGCGGTTAACGGGACAGGTTTTTCAATTCCGGGAAGGATAACCTCACATCTGGCGGTCTTTAGGCCAGGAACGTTACAGACACGAACGATGGCAGTCCCGGCTTTACCAGCTAAGGTCACCGGCATCACGTAACCATCTGGCACCTCGAACAAATTTACCTTTGCAGAGTCGCTCGCTACGCAGTGCGGTGTAAGTACCCATTTCTTGCCGCGCATAGCATCCAGGAGTGATCCATAATCAAGAAACATCTTGTCGGCTAGGGGAGAAGGGCGGAGGCAGTGGTTGTTGTTCGGAAAGGGTGCGGTCGGGAAAACGCCCAGGTAAAGACAGCGTTGAAAATAGGCATCATTGATTTCGCCGTCTCCTGAGGTCCAGATCATCACTGGTTTTCGCAGCCCTTGAAGCGCAGAGTAGTTGATATAGCTATCCGAGGCCCATTCCGCGTAGATTCCATCAACTTGTCGGAGCGTTTCAAGGCGAACCGAGCAATTGTTGGCGAAGATAACCTTGCCTGCCTCGTGCATCAGGGGGCCCAGCTTGCTCATCAAGTCCATCCAAGACATGAACAAGGAACGAGCGGGCCTACCGTCCACCCAACTGATGCCATCGTCAGCGTTGGTATTGTAGGTGCCGATCCAGTCGTTCCGGTCAATGCCGATACCGTAGGAGTCAGGCAGTTTCTCGATGTGGCGGCGTGCCTGTTCCAGCAGATGCCGCTGGTAGGCTGGGTCACCGGGATCAACGATCAGCGCGCCGTAGCAGTTCGACCTAAGCGGTTGGTCGCCCTTCATTATCACGGCTGAGCGGCGGTCGCTCTGAAACAGATAGTCATGCGGGTTTTTCCAAAGATCGTCATCGTTCTTGGCCTGACGTGGAGGTGGCGGAAACTGCATGTTGCGGCCATATTCGGTGACATTGAAATAGTTCAGGACATAAAAACCATTGGTACGCATCCAACGTCCGTAATCGTTAAGGGTCTGGTAGCTGGTCCAGCCTGGCTTGCCCGGTGTCCTCTCGTCAGGGGCACGATCCCAGCGGGCCTGCATGTTGGCCATCGGCGGCAGAAACTGTCCCATATAGGGAAAATCCTCACTGCACTTCCAGTTGATGCGAAACGCCATCTTCCGCAGTTTCTCCACATCGAATTGTTCCTCGCTGCCTGAATAGGCAGCGCACCCGGCCATCGTGTCGGCAGCCGGATTTGGCGGATCGAAATACACTGAATATCGCTTGACCATCCAACCAAGTCCTGCCCTGCAATCAGCAGGATGGGCCACCAGATCCATCGCGAAACTAACTCCGCGGCCTTCTCCAAGACGATATTTTGTTCTGGAGAACGTAATTGCACCCTGTTTAGATACCATTAATTTCAGATCGAGCATCGTATCTTCCGGCGACTGCACAATAGTAAGTGCCGAGTCAACATCCGGTTCGGCCATGGTTGCAAGCGGAATACAGAACCAAACCGGAGCCTTGCCAAGTACCTGACTAAAATGAGTAAACTGATACGACCAACTCCGGTTGGTAAAAGGCCTCCACACCAATGGATCCTGCCAGGTGCCGGTCGTATCGTCGGGATCGCCCCATGAAGTCCAAAACCGGCTTTCCTCTGTGGCCGGATAATTCAGTTGTGTGGTTATGGCTGTCGTCCATGGCTTGTCGTTGCTGATGATTTGCACTTCCCAGCGAACGCTGTTACTGGTTGGCGTAAATCGCTCTGTAAGAGATGCCTGATGGCCTTGCACGTCTGTCAACTTTCTGGTGAACGAATATCCACCTCCATCCAGTGTTTTCACTACCACCGGGCCTGCTTTATGACAACCGTCGAGCCATGTTTGACCAGTTACCTTCGCCACCGAACAACCTGCAATGAGCCCTTGTTCATCGAGCGTCACCGACAAGCCCGGAGACTTCACATAATAGTTAAGAGGCATCTTCGGCTTGGCGATGACGATGAAAGCAGCGGCGAAAAGACAGGTAAGAGTAACGATGAGGTTCTTCGTGTTCATTATGTTCAAACTGATATTGACGGGAATTTGCTCATGCTCATTCATATTATTGAATTAGTATATTTCTTTTTTTCTTTTCATTGTTTATTTTTTGTTGTGAATTTAATTGCCCATGCGTGATCACAGGGCGGACTGGAACGAGCGCTGGCAGGGAAAACTATGGTCGTCTGCCCGTTTTGGGTTTCACCAGCCGACAATTCACCGGCAAATCCAAGCAATGTGATTTTGCAGGCTTTGGCGTTGAGTTCCGCCGGGATCACGAACTTCACCGGCATCCCGGCACTGTCGTCCTTTGCAAGTACGATGGCGTACACCGTGCTGTCGCGTTTGACGGTAAAGACGCAGTCGCCTTTCTCATAGGGTACTATGGGACGTGTGTTGTAAATGGCTTCGCCGTTGATTTTAAGCCAAGCACCCATTTCGTTAAGACGATCAAAGACAATAGGATCAAATACACCATTTCCATCGGGGCCAATGCCGATGAGGTAATTGCCGTTGCGTGCAACAATACGGCAAAGGTTGCGGATCAGTGTGCCTGTACTTTTGAATTGGTCGTTCGGCTTGTAGGGCCAAGCTGTACCCATTGTCATGCAGGTCTCCCAGGGGTAGGGTAAGAAATGGTCGGGGATCTCGCCCTCGGGGGTGATGTAATTCTCGTTCACGCCGCTCACGGTTCGATCCACTACGATGAGGCCGGGCTGATGTAAGCGTGCCATCGCCACCATACCATTCATGTCGATGTCGTTGTCAGGCGGACGCACCGAACCGCCGTCGAGCCAGAGGACATCCTGAGGACCGTAGTCGGTCATGAGTTCCCCGATTTGTTTCCAGGTGAACTCTTTGAACTGCTTCCACTGCCCGGGGCGCTCACTCGGTTTGTAATTGGGACCCTGACCGCTTCCTGGCTGGAGGTCCGGAGTCCAGTAGTTAGGATTGTTCCAATCGGACTTTGAAAAATAGATGCCGGTACTCATTCCCTCCTGCCGGAAGGCGTTACTCATTTCCCTGATCACATCTGACTGCTTGTTTGTGTGAAACGGACAACGTATCGAAGTGATCTTGTATTCGGTAGTCGGCGTGTTCCACAAGCAAAAACCATCGTGGTGCTTCGCCATGGAAAAAACATACTTCACACCAGCTTCCCTGAAAGCGGAGGCCCACTGTCTGGGGTTGAACTTTACCGGATTGAAGGTAGTGATCAGGTTCTCATAGGCTTTCACATAAGCGCGATCATCGAGCATATCGTATCCTGGTGGCCGCTTGTTCCAAGGATGCTCTGTTGTGACCAGGCTCCACGATTCGACGATTCCCCACTGACTATAAGTGCCCCATGTGATAAGCAACCCAAGCTTCCGGTCCTGCCACTCCTGCAATTTCTTCAACACCGCAGGGTCTTCCGGTGGTGTCCATTCTTTACTCGCTGTATAAGCTCCGAAGACACCGGTTCCATCTTGTCCCGATGTTGATTGATCAGGCTTGTTATTTGTTTTGTTTTGATAGCATCCATAAAGGAAGAACCCTAACATTATAAAGATTAAAACTATCTTATTCATAGTCATATATTTAAATAATTTAATAACAAGAAAGAGTTCTGATTAGCGGTGTCCCGTCAGATTTCATAACCTGGAGTCTGATTGCCGAGAACATACCATCTTTGATTACCTCAATTCTTTTGTGACCGATACTGGAACCGTTAGAAATCAACTGCCAGTTACCTTCGGTCATTCCCGAGAGTTTGTATTCCAGAATCCGTTCCCCCTTTGCGATATCTTCCATAATGACCACGTATGAAACCAATTTTGGGGATTTAAATTTTACTGTAAATTCATTACCTGAGCCATCCGTTTTTCCCAGCAGATCCGAAAAGTTCTTCCTGATCAGTTGACCGAAATCTTTTAAACGCTGAACATCTGCATTGGGTACCAATCCCCTGTTATCCACCACAAGCCCCAGCAGCATATTTGTGTTCCTTCCTACGCTTTTACAATATTTATCCATAAGTTCATTCAGAGGCCGCAACTGGTCATCTTGGTTTTTATGCCAGAACCAGCCGCCCTGAAAAGAAGAGTTTAAACGCAGCGGAAAATCTGCCTCCCCTGGGCACCAGAACAAACCTTCGGGATTACCGTTAAGGCCTTTGATTTCAATAACGCCTGATGCTGAAGTTGTTGAATCAGCTCTTGACCAGCAGGGATAAGGAGCCACACCTTCTTCATTACCCACCCACCTTATGTTGTTTTCATAACCGTAAGGACCTTGGAAAGCAATGGCTTCAGTCTGGTATTTTTTCAGCATCCCCAGAAAATCTATTCCGCCTTTTTCCGGTGGCAACACTCCTCCGTCGAACCAAACTTCCATCAAATCACCATATTCGGACCAAAGCTCAGTCTGCTGAATTTTAACTTTTTCATTGTATTTTTTTTGTTCTTCAGGATCCCCAGAGACAACTTTTCCCGGATTGTCTGCTTTCAGGTATCCATTGGCAGTTGTGCTGGCATAAATACCTGGTTTAAGACGGTATTTCTTACATGAAGCAACGAAATCTTTAACAATATCGCCTTGCCCGTTTCTCCAAGGTGTGTTTTTTACACTGTAAGGATGAGCTTTTGTAGGCCATAAACTAAAACCGCTGCAATGTTTGGCTACGAGTACCGCGTATGTTGCTCCGGCCGCCTTGGCTGCACTTATCCATTGATCCGTGTCGAGTTCTTTGGGATTAAAAATTGATAAATCGGGATAGTAATTCCAATCCTTCCGGAAATCGTATCCTGGTTCATAAACAAGGATATCAAAGCATATCAGCACTCCAATTTCCGAATCGGCCCAGTCTAAATGAGCCTTGGTTGGGAGTACCCCCCGGGTGTCCTGTGCCGAAGCGACAGCTATCAGACCCCAAATCCAAACAAATACATTAATGATTACTCTCATTTTAAGCAATTTATAATAAAGATAAGACATGAAATAGTGCTGTAGAACATTAACCGGAAGTTTTTCATATTTATCGATGAATAACTGTTTAAAAAAGATTTGCTCCTTACTGGTTACTTTGTTTTCAAAAGTTTATTCCCAACAGCCTTAATCTGTTCAAAGTGGTGAGGCAGAATTTCTCCTTTGGAATCAGTTACGACTTCAAGGCATAATACACCACCATTTGATATGATCTTTTGGGTCTTTGAAACAAGTGTATCTGTTTCAAACTGTTGTCCGTGGCCACCCCATTTTTCTCCCAGATAAGTAAACAGGAACCATTGTACTCCATCCTTAACCCATCTGCCTTCGGGTAACTCATCAATAGTCTTTTTTTCTCCGGAACTATAATCACAATAGGGTGTATTTACCTGTATCTTCCCAAACCCATAATTGTAGGTCACTATACTGTTTTTATTCCCTGCTTTGGCAGCAATGGTATGTGTACTTATGTTATGTTTGAGCAACATATCCATTCGTGTACTTCTGATGGCATTCCAAGCATATAATCCATCAAACCACCAGCCTTTAACACCATTGCCATATCTCAAACTCCATTCTCTGATCATATCTTCCAGAATAGGCTGATTAAATTGACTTGTCGCTGAATCTTTACCATTCCCGTAAACATATTTGAATTTCACAGACACAAGTTTGTTTCCTACAGGAGGATTACTCGGCAGGTATAATATCAAAGGAATGTTGTACTTTTTCAGCTCCTCCATCAAATCCATGGGCAAATCACGATTTGAGCACAAGTCCCCGGGTTTTATGCCAACGATCCTGTCAAAAGAAGCGTTCGGAGAACAGTAATAACCTGAGTTTTGCCCAAGGGTAAACATGACATAACCCGCCCCTGCTTCTTTAGCCTGACGAGCAAATTTATCAACATCAAAGCTGTTTACCGCATCGTTCCACTCTTTTGAACCTCCGTTAGGGACAATGGCCTCCTTTAAGTAGTGTACCATGATGCCGTAACCGGCATCTTTAAACCAATCAGTGTTGGGATTTCCTTTGTATTCAACAGGTTTGGAGGATATAACAGAAACGGCCTTTTTTTTATTCGTACCTTTAATACCATATCTTACTTCACATTTCAGGTATTTACCGACATAAGAAGTAAGTAAAACTATCTCTTTTGTGTATATACCATCAAGTATTTCCCATTTTCCCTCCCGTGAAGGGGCCAAATACCAGGAATATTCGATAATCTCAGTATCACCCGGAAAATCAGCATGAATACTGACAAGATTTTTGGCAAATAATTCTCCTTCAAAGGATATTTTCATTGCATTGAGCATCTGGCTGGAGAAGACTGCCACTAAAAAAAGGAAAAGAACATAATAGTTTATCGGTCGTTTGAAGAATGTTGTTTTCATTTATGAAAGTTTTTTAAGTTGTTTAAATATATTATCTATTTATATTTTACTTCCCAATACGCCTCTTTACTGTCTTTGCGTTCTAATACCACTATTGCAAAATCCTTTCCTGCCGGGTGGGATTCCATTCTTACGCTGGCCCCGGACGAAATCACTCTGATATTTTTTCGTCCATTGTTAGCCACAATAATCCGAAACGGTTCACCGCCGATGATTTTTGCAATACCTGAGAGTTTCTTTCCCACTAAATCCCACTTCACATCAGCCAGTTCAACCCATCCTTGAAGGAGGTGCCGGTTGGTTGACAGAACCTGTGGATTGTTCTCAACTTTTCGAACTGAAAGCATAGCAGAATGTAAAGGTTCAAGCTCCCGCGCTACTACATCCTTTCCCGACATTTTTCCAAGATAAGTATCGTTCCAAAAGTCGTAGATGTAATAAAATACCTTGGGATCGAGTCCGAGTGCTCCTTCCGTCACCCTGTCGCCACAAAGAGCAAAGGATATTTTTGATTTTATTTCTCCGGTATTGAAAAAAGCCACCTGATGCCATTCCGGTGTTAATTCCAGATCATAAACCTGAGGGTCCTTTACACCTGTGAATGCATCGATTGGACGTGCAGTAAACGGTTCCCGGTATGCGGGATAGATTCGTGAGAAGTCATGAACAATATCAAGTGTAAACAGTGAGAATGAGGTTGCCAGGTCGATACGCCCACTTGTTAAAAAAATCATAGTTAGCATAGATTGCCGGAGTTCTTTTGTGGAGTTGTGCACCGTTTTGGTGTCAGGGAAATAATTGAACACGGTACGGTTCTTATACCATCGGAGTCCGCCGAGTGTTACCATTGCAGGGACAAAAGTATTGGCATCTGTCCAGTTGCGTTGTGTGTCAACCAGTCCGGCGGTTAAATCCAGACAGGGACGGCCTGATTCACCCAGGTTACGTTCATCAAGGAATGCCTCTGAGCCCAATCCTTCACGACAAAGCCGGAAAGTTTCACGATAAGCGAATGCTGAGGTGGCATAGCGGTTTTCAAAACCGCCCTCCGGCCTCCAGCCTGTTTCCGGATAATCAAACTTGATCCCCCTGATGCCCTCACTGCGCAAACGCTTCCACATGGAAAGGGTGCGTTTCTGAAATTCAGGGTCAGTGTAATCATAAGTGACAAGCGGTTGATGATGATTGTGTTGAACTGCCAGCCTGCTGATATCGTTAAAAAGCATGTGACCCGGGAATGTCCGCGCATAATCATTCGAGGGCAATCCTACCTGAAAATAGGTGTAAGGAATTCCGTTACGATCGCTGATGGCCTTGCTCCATTTGGCAAAGGTCTCATACGGAGGAACCAGATGGCCATATTTTTCCCAATGCTCGTCATCCCACCATCCCTGTTCGGTGTTGCCCTGATCTTTATAGCAATAGGTGTCAGGTTCCAGCCGGATCGCCACTTTTGTGTACTTTGTAAATCCGCATTTATTGGCAGCTTCAAGTTCGTCCACGAGAAGCTTTGAATTATTAATATTAGGCAACTTGCTCATTGCACCCACAGACCAGCCGCAAAGCACCGGGAAATCATAGACATTGGGACGGGCATTATTTGCAACGCGCATTGCCCGTCCGTATTTCTCCATTGCTTCAAAAGGATCGGCAGTGATCACATCAAGATAAAAGTTGTCTTCCGACCAGTAAGTCTCTCCGGGATCAATGAGACGGCCAACAGGGTCTTCAGCGCGAAAGGATACAACAAAATTATCCTTGCTCCCTCTAACCGGGCGTATCACAGACCATTTGCCGAAATCCCTGTATGTAAGTCCACCCCATACCATTGTGCAACGGTTGCCATCAACAAGAGCAGTCCACATCAAACTATTCGCTGATTGGTATTCCTGATCAGAAACCGGTATTACATGCTGAGCCTCCGCGCCTGCGGCACCATTTAAAGTCATGGCTTTTTCTATCCGGCAGCCCATATACAAAACGGCTCCGGATAATGGCTCGGTTTTCATCAATCGCAATGAAATATCGCGATTGTTTTTCATGCCGAATCCCATAACGATCGCACCGTTATTTTCATAAATTTTGTAACTGTACAGATAAACCGGAATTGCAGGATTGCCGGGGCACTCCCAATATAACAGTACCCTTATGCCGCTTCCAAAAGAATCAGTTACCTGTTCCCGAGTATGGTTGATTTTCCATTCCTTCATTTGTTGGTTGCGCATCGGTACCGGAACCCAGCCATTTCCACTCATAAAAGCGTCAGTCAGCACAACTTTTCCGTTGGCAACATCGGAAATACGATAGGTACATTTTCCAAAATCAAAACTTATGGCAACCTTGTCATTCGATAAAGATAGTATATCTCCCTGCTCCTCAATTTTTATGTCGGCACGACATGGAAATAAACTAAAGGCCAGTATGCCTAAAAGTACAATGGTGGATTTTCTTATCATAGTATTTTACTTATTTTTTAGAAATCCTGATCATTGCGCATCCCCTAATCAGAGGCACAACAATTTCAGCAACCTCATTTTTTATTCTTGATTGTACTAATAGTGGCTGTTTTACCCCTGGATGGAGCACCTCCACTTTGATTTTACCGGACAGAAAAGGCACATTCCTTATCTGTACTTTCACTTTATCGGATTTACCCAGGGTAATGGGTGCAGCCCAACCACCTTCAACCTCAAACAAATTGGCCTGGGCTTCATCTCCGGAAACCTGAATACAGTGAGGTTCCAATACCCACTTTTTCCCCTTCAAGGCAGCCATCATCAATCCGTAATCCACCCATGGTTGACGTCCTTCGGCAGGTTCCCAACGCACACCATGATCGTTCTCGGGATAAGGACACATCGTAAACAATCCGAGATGTAATCTTCTCTGAAAGTAGTTGTCCTCCTTACCTTTTGGCAAACGATTATCACGCCATATCACAGTTGGCTTATTCATTCCCAGTACGGCAATACCATTCATCCCTCCGTTTTCATCATCGGTTTCACAGAGGAATCCATCAACATATTTCATAAGCTCAAGCCGCTTAACAATAGGACTGACAAATATCGCTTTCCCGGAGTTTCTCATTAAAGGGCCGATCCTGTCCATCAGGTGTATCCAGGACCAGACCAGTGAACGTGCCGGTTTCCCGTCAAACCACGAGGCTCTGTCATCCCGTTCCACATTATAAAGCCGCAGCCAGTCCATCCGGTCGATACATATACCGGAAGAATGAGGTAAGCTATCAATGTGCCGCTGTGCCTGTTCCAACAAATAGTCCCTGTAAACCGGCTCTCCCGGGTCCATTGCAACACTCTGCTCCCATGTGTAATAGAGGCCTCCCGGTTTGGTTTTTGACCAGTCCGGCGGCCACTTCACCCCTTCAAGAGGCAGGTTAACAGGTACCCTCATAATGGCAGCAGCTAACCTTGAATATAGGAATTCGTTCGGATTTCTCCAGTCAGCATCTTTCCAAACGTTGTGTTCAGTTTCCGAAAGTTCCGTTCCCGGCGGATATTGAATTCCTTGTCCAAATTCAGTAGTATTGAAATATTCAAGCACCTTAAATCCCGACTTGTCCATTTCTTCACTGTTCTTATCCATATCCTTCATGGAGATCGTTCCATTGTCGGATCCCATCTTTTGAGACAGATATCTCAACCTCGGCCATTCTTCATTCAAAGCAACCGGAGGAAGGAACATGCCTGGATATGGAAAGTTAACGCTGGCCCTCCAGTTAAAGGCAAATGCCATGCTTTTAAGCTCCTCTGCATCTATTTTACCTCTATAACTTGAGTAAACAGCCGTTCCTGAAAGCGATCCCAGATTTGGGTTCGGTGAATTAAAGAAAGGTTCGAACTTCTTGTTCATCCAGCCAAGTCCTGCTCGCCAGTCATCCGCATGTTCCGTAAGAAAAAGTGTCAGTCTTATCGTATTCTCCTTTGAAATCCGATGGCGGTAAAAAACAAAACTGGCGGAGCCTTTCTCTTCAATGACCAACTCCATATCCAAAAGTAACCTTTCCGGACTTGCTGCAAGTGTGAGTCCTCCAATTTTTGATTCCAGCAGGGTGAACAACGGCAGGGATATATAGTTCTCTCCTCTCGGACGTTGTCCCCAGGAATACCAGGGAAAAAGTGTCCTGTCGGTCTTGAATCTTGGAGCTCCATAGGTATAAACCGTTGACACTATTTTTGAAGGCCGCAGTGGATCTCCCAGCATATCTTCCGAATCAGCGGGTTTATCCCAAGCAGCCCAGAAAGTTTTAACGGGAGTTCTGTTATCCGTTACATCGAAACCAAGAGTTGCAGTAATAGGTACCGACCATGGCAAATCGCTTTCGCCCGTAATTTCAATCTCCCAACGGATGCCATTATCCTCCGGTATGAACTCCTCATGGATATTACAGCTCTCACCATTAACAGCCTTCACTTTTCGTTGCACAATGATCTTTACATCATTCTCCCGGGTGATTTTTGCTTCCTCTGACATTGCTCCCTCAATGGAGGTCATCAAATACCATTTGCCTAACGGACCACTGCCTTCAACTTTACCATTATCAGCGACATTTATTTTTTTTATTTCAGTCGCTTGCAACGTGAAAGCGCACAGCAAAAACAAAAAAATTGGAACAAATCTGTTAGTTTCGGCTTTAAAATAAGTATTGTTCATATAACCTAATATTTTTAATAGAAGTGATCCCTTTTTATTCATGACAAGTGAAAAAAATTACTCCGATTTTCGAAACATAACTGACCAATCAATCATGCAATTGGAAGGTGAAAGGAATACAATGCGCGACAAATTTTGCTCATTATAGACTTTGACTGTAACGCCTGCTTTTTGGCCGGTCTCACTAACCGTTGCTTCCACCGACTTCCACCCGGATTTCCCTTTGCCTGAATCACCTGTATAAATCCGTAATTCATAGGGATCATCTTTAACAACCAGACTGGTACCACTCCAAACCTTATCCGGGACATTCCATTTCAACATTTTGATATCCACAGCTCCCTGCGTTACATGCCTCGATGTGCCCAACAACAAAGGGCGATTTCCAGTCTTTTGAAGCGAGATGATTTCAGAGTGACGTCCAAGTAAAGTCCGAGAGATTTTATTCACAAACAGCCCAACCATCTTATTTTCCCAAAATTCAAATCCGGCGTAGTTGGCCTTTGGATCAAGGCCAAGGCTTTTCAAAGTCACGTCAAGTGTGACCTCCTTATCCTCCCAGTTAAATAATCCAATAACTGTAAAGGGTTCTCCGTCTATTACATAGTCTAATTTCCATATCCGTGCAGGATCGTTCTCCAAAAAGTCAATCGGGCGCACACTGGTCAATTGATGATTGGGCATTGTCCGGCGTAGGAGTTCTATTCGCTCGTCGGAATAATCCGGAGACCAGTCTGTTTGATTGTTCAACATACCAGTAAGTGCCACCCATCCGGCATAGCAACGGACTTCATTCAGAGGCCACGAATTTCTTGCATATATGGCATCCGGGTCGTTCCACCACACGCGGCCGTTCAAAAAATAGAGAACCGCACTGCTTCGCAAAGCACCGACCAAGCTTGTCCTTTGTGAAGCATTGCCCCAACGCACCACATTGTCAGGCCCAACGCGCATTGCATCTGCCAGCCCCAGGGTCATTGCCAGTGAACGCTCGTTCTGGGGAACAGCGCATCCAAGGATAAAGGTTTTCTCTCCTGCCGCTTCACGGACGGCTTTCAGCCCAGCGCGGCCTGCCTGCATATTTGACTGGTTCTTATCCATAAACACAACGTCCCCGTAATTATCCTCCACATATTCATGATGGGTATAGGTTTGGTCAGAGGCCATACCTATGTGAAGACCATCGAGTTTGAGGTAAGAATAACCCCATTCTTTGACCGCCAACCCGATTATTTTCCTGACATACTCGAGTGCGTCTGGCCTAGTAAGGTCAAGAGCTGTTCCTGACCATTTTACTTCATAAGGCGTACCGTCAGGTTTCAAGGCAACCAGTTGCTTACGGTCAGACAAAATCTTATCGTTGTGATTGATGGCAAAAGGCAGTATCCACAATCCCGGCATCAGTCCGATCTCTGAAATCCGGTCTGCAACAGGTTTCATTCCCCCCGGATAAGGTCCGATGGGATTGACCTTGGTGAAATCCTTTGCGGGGCCATTTGATTTAGACCCATTTTGCCAGAGATCATCAATCTGTACAAAGCCATAGCCATAATTGCCAAACTTTTCTTTCGAGAACTTAGCCAGTTCAATTACCGCCTTTTCATTCAGCGCACCACCGTATTTCTCGGCATACCAGGACATGAAACCTGTTGGGCAGGGTTTAAGCCGGACTTCCTGAAGGCGGGCGATCTCACTACCGTAGGCCTCCAGTCCCTCACGTATATCGCCGGCGTAGCCCACGACCCACCAGTCACCACCGAAAGGTTCCAGCCCGGGCGGTACAACGGTGCCGTATTCGTTGATCAGGGTCATCACCATCCGGCCTTTGTCAAGGTGGGTACGCACCACAGGACTGGATGACTCAATCCTGGCCAGTCCGGCAATGACTCCGGCATTTGTCACCGGATCTGCAACTGCCGTAAAAAGATGCTGCCCGGGATTATTGACAGGATCGAACAACCCTGCCGGGCTCAATCCTTTTAAACTGGTATGCGCGAAACTCTCCGTCAGTTTGATTTCAAGTGCCACAACCCTCCGGTAAGGAGGAACAGTTTCTCTTAGCCGTGGGTCGCGTCTTACGAACACGAAAGGAGATCCTTCGCGGACAAATATTCTGTTTTCCCCAGGACCGATCTTTAGCATCTGCCCTGGGCCAAAGGACGATTTCACATGTTCCACCTCACAAGTTGCAGCTCCGGGCTCTGAAAACTTCCCTGTGGCAAACACGCGTCCGGCGCACATAAAACTCAACTCACCGCTGTCAGTATAGAAACGCGCTGAGATAACACCTGCTGAGATGGTGACCGTGCCCTTTTTTCTGAAGGTTCCGCACGTCACCAGAACCAATGATGCCAGCAACACGGCTGTCAATACAACTACAAATACCCTGATTCTTACCATGCGAATTTTTATTAGTTAAACAGCTACTCTTTATCTATTTATCTTGTTACGTAAAGATCTTATTTGATATCTTATTCTATAACAAACCAGGAATAAGACTCCGCCGGAATTGTCACAGGTACCTCAATTTCATATTTTCTGCTGAGCTCATATTCCTTTGATTGTCCTTCTTTTTCACGAACCCGGGCTGATTTGGTCAAACCTGTATAATACAATGGAATACTGATATTTCTTGAAATATCTTCCTTTAGAGGATTAAATACCATTATAATTCCTTTGTTTTTGAGTTTATGATTTACCATCATCCAGCCATCCCAATCTCTTCCGTAGGGACGACGAAGGTGTATCAGATCTCCATTGAGCAGGTCACGGTATTTCTTGTACCAGGCAATTGTATTCACTACCAGTTCTTTTGTTTCCGGGGTATCATACAAACGGAACCCCCGGTAACAAGCCTGTACACCGGAACCGTAATGCTGGATCATAAAGTGCTCATAATCATTTAAATGTTTGGAAAGCGGCTCAATTGTAGCATCTTCGCGACCTCCGGAATAAGTGGTCAGCGGAACAAAACCCCAGTTCATAGAGGGAGTTTTTTCCCAGAGTGCATCAAAAATATTTTGCCGGTTAAGAATTTTTTGTTGCTCTCTTGACAACCTGTAATTACCTTCGCTGTAACCGATGCATATCTTATTGGTGCCATCGGCAAGGTACCAATCCGGAGCATTTACATAAACACCATGTTCACTGCACCAATGATACAGGTCTTTTTGCATTTCCAATTGTTTCCATTGACTGTCATCCAGATCATTATGCCCTGGATGGGTTTTGGAAGCACAAATGTCTCCGGCATAGGGACCATCATGTTCAAAAATATCAAAGCCGGTGGCTTCCATAAAATGTTCCAATTTCTTTTTATATTCAATACCCCATTTACTTCCAAAGCAGGGGGCATTACCATAAAGTGCCCCTCCCGGTTTCCCGGAAACGGGATCTATAACATCTGTTTGGTCATCAATCCTCCTGGAACTGAACAATGAATAACCACCGATCCCGATATTTTTTGAATGGGCATAATCAGCCAACTCTTTCCATTTTTTTATATTTCCCTCGCTGTCATCTTCCATTCGGAGATGGCTGCCAAAGCTCACGATCACAGCTTCATATCCGGTTTCAAAACATTGGTCAATCGCAGTCCTGACCTGCTCATCATTTCTGCTAACCAAGTGCATGAAAACCGGGTTTTCGTTGGTCCATGGCATCAATGTTTTATACATCCTCCGTATCATTAAACCTCTTCTTTCCCGATCGTAACTATCTGTAAGTAACTCGTATGTATGTAAGGATGTGAATTTTTCGTTTATTTTAAGAATTACACCCGGTCCAACCTTAGGAAATATTTCGAGCTTATTGGGATAATTGCTGCTTTGCGATTTATACTCCTTATCAAAGGACCAGTGTGTTGAGAAATCACTGAATTCAAATGTCATAGAGTTATTATAGGCATAGTTTGTCTCACAATATATTCCGTGATATGGCTTATATTTAGATGGATCACCCACTCTGGTCAGCTGTTCTTCAGGTACTGAAAGGATTTCATGCACAACCTGGCTAATTTTAACATTTTGTTCTCTCTCAGAAGTAATAGTCAGCCATTTCCTGATTGCGGGGATACCATCATATATTTCATAATTAACCTGAACCTCAATGCCTTCAATTTTTTTATTGATTCCTTTATAATGAAAAGTAATCCCTTTACCTATTGGCATTTGATTATTGGAAGACCAAAAATGTGGTTTATACTTAAAAAAATGTTGTACCGAATTTATTTCATAAGATTGAAAGGCAAAGTCTTGATTGGTGTTCTTCAAAGAATCAATCCATTCCTGTTTCAGATAAGCCCTTTCTTTCTGACCACTTAATCCGCCAATTTTATATTTTTGGTCATCAATGGTAATTTCGGCTTCGGGCTCAACAGCCCTGATCAATTGTTCACCAGTGGCAAGATTGCAATAATCGATGCAGGCAACATTAGGTATTATCCTGAAAGCCCGCCTGACAAGACCATTCTCAAGAACAATATTCTTATTATCGGGGGATTCCGATATTTTTGAGATAAAACCTTTTGATTGAATTAGCCAATCAGAAATTGAAGTTTCTTTCAATCTATTTTCATACATATTGGAACATAACAAGACCAATATTCCGCAAAAAATAAAAACTATATTTTTTTTCATCGTTAAAAATTTTAAATCGTTATCTTCCAACAGCAGATCATTTGGCTAACCGGAAAGAGTCGGCAGTCCACTCTATAGGTGTAAATTTAAGCTTAGTATGCCCATCAAGTCCAGTAACACCGGTCATATACCACTGACCCTTAAATTCTATAATCTCATGCGCAAAACCGGTGCCATCATCTTCGGCATAATAAAATGTTCCCTTTCCTTCATCATGAGGTTTCGGAAACGTATAAATACCAGACTTAAACGGGTATGTTATAATTGGCGGAAAATTTAACGGATCATCAGATACAGAATAACCTCCGTTCATGAATATGATCCATTTTCCTGATAACGGATGTCTCATAACGAACGGACTCTCTCCGGGATTCATGCCGGTTTTGCCAACTTTGAGATCTGATTCATCAAGTGCCATTCCGGCTTCTGACCAGTGAAAAAGATCTTTGCCTTCATACACAGCAACAGCATTAGATCTAGCAGTAAACAACAACCACCGGTCATGATCCTCATCTTTTACTACACACGGATCAGAACCTTTAGGAGTCAGACCGTCTTTTGCAAACGCTTCAGGTTTCTCCCAGGTTACGAGATCCCTGCTCACAGCCAACCCAATTCCCTGACGGAAGCCCTCAAAATTGCGCGGATTTTTGCTTTTAAAGTCCCACCCCGAATAGTACATATAATATTTGTCATTGTATTGTACCATACATGGTGCAAGACCGCTCATTATCCTGTCAAAATAACCTTCGTGTTTGCCCGATGGCACCGCTGTACCAATATGTTTCCAATGCATAAGATCTTTACTTACCATGTACTCGGCACTTTCTTCTGAGCCTTCGTAATGCCACATGGTGCCAACCGATCCGAGAGGTGCAAAAAGATGCCACTTCCCCTTTTTAAAAATCAAGCAATGGTCTTTCATGTACATTCCCGGGGGGGCATACAGACCTCCGCCAATGTCTTTTTTCCAATCATTAGTCTGACTAAAACAGCTTAAAAGGATACCAAAAAATATTTGAAAAAAAAGGGAAAATTTAACTGCTTTCATAATGTTGATTTTTAAAATTTCAATTAATAAAGCCATACAAGTGTTCATTTATTGAAAAACATATTTTCAAATAATTCTATTTAAGATAAGCTATTCCACAAATTTTTTTCAACCATTTCTATTCTTCTCTTAAAACAATCATTGAGCATCCTCTTTTAACAGGTGAATCAATTATTAACTTATCACTTTCAATCCAATTTTTAACTTTAATTTCATTCTCATTGCCAGGTAAAATTGCAGTTATATTGAATGATTTTTTTCCTAACACTGATTTTTTAACCCCTATCTGAACATTTTTGTCATCCTCTGCGAAAACTACCGGGATCGCATATCCCTCAAATGTTTTAAATATATTGGCTTTAGCAGTTGCACTAATTGCTTCTATTGCATGAGGCTCAAGAACCCATTTCTTTCCTTTCAATTGCTTTAATAAAGGACCATAATCCAAATAGAGCTGATCAATCCATTCACTTGGCCGCAGTGAATGGTCATTGGCAGGAAATGGTGCCATTGGAAATACTCCCATATACAAATATTTTTGCATTGCTTTGTCGGGATTTGGTTTAAACTGATTTTCATCGCCAATCCAACCAAGCACCGGTTTTTTAATCCCCAGTAATCCAACAGTATTTAAGGGACTGCCGGAATAGGTAAATTCGTCAAAAATCCCATCAACAAGTTTTAACTGTTCAAGCCGTTTGACATGATTGTTAACAAAAATAACTTTGTTCTGATTATGAAAAACCGGTCCAAGCTTTTCCATCAAATCCATCCATGAAACATATAATGACCGGACCGCCTGGTTTCCCAGCCAACTAACTCCATCATCCCTGCGATGATTATACATGCGTAGCCAATCCATTCGGTCAATACAAATTCCTGAAGCATCAGGAATCAGTTCATTATGTCTTTTAGCCTGGTTTAATAAGAATTGCTGATAAACGGGTTCCCCCGGATCCAGAACAATACCATTACCCCAAGTCCAGAAAGGTTTGTCAGGTTCTGTCTGACCATAGTGAACGCTCTTAAATCCTTTTTGTGCCGTAGGTGTAAATAAAATTGCTTCAGACAAATTAGTAAACAGAAAACCATTGGCATCTTTCCATAATTCTGAAGGATCCTCCGACTTTAGAGGAGGTGCCGGATATTTTATATCTGCACCAAATTCGGTAACATTAAAATAGCTCAACACATAAAAACCTTTTTTTTTCATTTGTCCCGCGTATTCCTGGAACCTGGGCAATGAAATCTCACTATCAGCCTTATTCCTTATGTAGCCCCTCCACTTAACAGAATCTGCAACAGGAGGCAGGAACATACCCATATATGGGAAATCGTGACTTGCTTTCCAGTTAACGGCAAATGCCATTTTCGAGAGTTTTTCAGTACTAAAATCCATCCAGTTTCTTGAATACGCCCCGGTTCCTGCAATAGAATCGGCAATGGCTACATTTGGCTCAAAATACTGAGGGTAATTATTATATATTGCCCCTAAGGAAGCACGCCAATCTGCTTCATGAACAACGATATCCATATTAAAACGAATACTACGCCCACCTCCAAACCGATGATTCAGATGTGTCAGCTTTACAATTCCAGTTTTTGTTGTTCCAAGATACATATCTAACAATAAATCTTCCGGAGACTGTATTAAGCTAATTCCTAAATCATTCTTTGGTTCCATAATGGAAATCATCGGGATACAAAACAAGTCGCCCTGAAAAGGGCAAAATGCAGTTATAGGATTATCGTAGGTGTAATAAGGAGCACCATAATAATAGATGTCATCACGAAATGGTATGCTTAATAAGGGATCCAACCAATTACTTCGATCTCCAGAATCACTTTTGACCATTGCATTCGCAATCTCTTTCTCATTAATTTTTTTATTAGTTGTATTACCATTTGGGCTTCCCCAGGCCGTCCAAAACCGGGTGTCACGATCAGCAGGATAATCTAAAATAATATTAATCGGTGTACTCCAAAAGGCTCCATTGTCAATAATTTCAACTTCCCATTTGATTCCCCCCGGCGTAGTATAAAATCTTTCAATTAAAGTCAATTGAGTATCCCCTTTTAACAGTTGCTTTCTGAATTCAAGACCACCTTTCCTGATTTTTTCAGATTCTACTTTTATAACCTTAAATCCTTCTAAATCTACAAAACTGGAAACTTTTCGTTCAATTTTCCCAATCTTTAATTTCTCAATATTACCGCTGTCTGAAAATGAAGCATTAAGCTTTGATGATCTTACTGTATTGCCTACACATGAAATAAACATGGCTGCAATCAACAACATAAATACAACTTTTCGTTTCATAATTATATGATTTAATGTGGTTAATGATAAAATATACCGTTAAGACAACCTCGCTCATTTTAAGATTTCCCGATTTTTACTCAGGATGATAAGCCTAAAATCCTGACGAGGAAGCATTACAAGCACCAGAAAGCATAATAAATGGCACCTAATCCAGTTGGTTGGGAAGGTTATTCTCAATTTTTAACGAGACGGATGATTCTCAAGCTTTCACCGGGTTGGCTGAAAACGGTTATCTTATCTTTGCTCAGGGTGATGTGTTCATTGCCGTACGAATCGAGCTTGGCAGTATATCTTGCCAGAGAGGGAATGCGTACATCGCGGAGAAGCACAGTGACATCCTTTGCAGTATCCGACCAATTGTAGATACCAATCGCATAATTGTTTTCGTCGTAAGCAACTGCAAGAGCTTCGGGGAACCCCCCCTGATTCAGAAAGACGCGCATCGCAGCAGGCACTTTAGGACCCTGACTGTTCCAATACAGGAGAACAACGCCTTTAGACCGTTCGTCCCACTGTCGTGAAAAGTCGGAAGTCAGAAACGCTGTTCCTATCAATCCCTGAGTTGCCGTGAGCAGGTGGGACTGTTCGAAGTTCAATCCGGTATGTTCGGCGCGCATGGCGAAAACATCAGGGTCGGCCTGAAACCACACTCCATTCACGTGGGTTCGGAGAATCATTTCAGCTATATTCCGCCGCAACTGAGCCGGGTTTGAACCTATGTCGCCTCCGATACGGGCAATGTCGGCAATCCCTATTGAGTAGCGGTATGTCCCACCGATACAGGCATTGATCAGAGCATCCTCGCCTAAAGCTTCGCGGAAAAGCTGCCACTGTGACCGCAGTGTCTCAAAGGTCGTCTTGCTACGGTCAAACTTCACTCGGTTGTCGCTGACGGTGTAGGCGAAATCAATCTTGAAGTAGCGCCAGCCCTGTGAATATAACGACTGAAGGATAGAGGAAATAAATTTCCTGGCTTCCGGATGATCAGGATCGAGAAAGTAGGTTTCCTTGTATTTGCTTTCCTTTGGGCCGAAACGCCCCCAGTTATGAAAGCGGATGCAAGGTTGGCCTTCTGCATCGCGCTGAAGCCAATCAGGGTGCTCCCTTGCAATAGAATGACCGGAATGAATGGCAGTTGGTGCTACCCAGATACCAGGTATGAAACCAGCTGCTCTCATCTCCTCCGGCATCTTCGGCAACTCCGTTTTCCACTCGCCTCGCCCGCTCCAATCGCCGGGCCAGACTTGGAATCCGTCATCAATCTGGATCGTTTTCCCGCCGGGTGGTGCCGGATAGGATGCATATTCCGAAATCGCTTTCCGAATGTCTGAAGGTTGGACGGCAGGTCCGAGTTGATACCAGGAACAATAACCTACAAGAGGAGGTCCTACCCTGGCAGGTCCGGACACTTTTGCGCATAGTCCGATCCATTGGCGAAATTCATCCTGAGGATCACCGAAAGAAATCACTGCCTCCTCCAGAATCCGCTTCGCGGAAGGCTTTAGAAGTATTGCATCAAGTATGACAGCAAGGTAAAATGGTGTAACCGGTTCCGCGGTTCGGATACCGAGTTCACCGAACGCACTCCCCGGCCCGGTAAAACCAAAGAAAAAACCAGGGGTATTCCAGTCCATAGCGAGCATGCCCGAGTCGCCTGAAATGGCAGTATTGGGTTTTGAATGAACCGGCTCAGGCAGACGAGGCCATATTACTGAACCCCATCCTTTCTCGCAGGCATCTTTGGGCGAAAGCAAAGTTTCGTCGGGGCGCACGATACGTCCGGGTAACTCGAATTGCCGCAATGAAAGCAGATTAAACACACGATCAGACACCAGGCCGTCGAGATAGTGAAAGCGCGCGATCTCGATGCCATAAGAAGAGGTATTTACCAAACGGCCAGACACCATGCAGCGATTTGACAAATTGCGTTCAATTCGAATCGTGGCGATTGCGTGACGAAAGACCGCTTGCATCTCAAGCAAGTTATCAGTTTGCTTATTTATCTCATAGCCGATGAATTCTTCCTCCCATTCGCGTACCCCGTCTATTCTGCTGGCCAGATAGGCTCTGCAATTATACAGCCTGGGGCCGCCATCTATGGAAATCTCTATATGTCCTTTGCCATCCAAACCAATGTGGATTGGAAAAGGGTTTTTGCCAGTCAGAAGGTCGGGTTTTCCAGAAATTGATTTGCTTTCACCGATTGTCGGTTTAAAAGGTAAGAGCAATCCAATGCCTGCAAATGTTGAACTTTGAATAAAAATACGTCGTTCCATTTGATTATGCTACCTCATTGATTACAAGCTTATAATAAAAAAGAAGAGGCTGCCTTATAAGTAATCTTTATGGTTATAACCACTTTTAAAACAACCTCTTCTGAAGAATCTTAATTTATTTCAAAGGATCAAATTTTCCTCCCCAAGTATTGTTTTGCTCCATTTTACTATTGCGTTCCAAAATAGCTGCAGGAATACCAAAGAAGGAATATTGATCTTCCGGAAGCATTGCAATTTGCCCAACATCCAGACTGACGGTAACTTTAAATTGGTTGAAGATCACATTGATATTTTCCAGTCCAATCGGGCGATTGGCTGTGGTTCCCATCCATTCGATCCACAATCCATGCCTGCCGCCACCCGGAAGACTTTCCATCCTTGACTTATAGATTCGCCATCTGCGTAGGTCCCAGAAACGTTTGGTTTCAAACGCAAATTCAACAAAACGTTCATCCATAATCGCCTGTCTGATTTCATCCTTGGTGATGGCCTTAATTCCGTATTTACCATCAACTCCGGGAATTATTCCTGCTCTTGCTCGAATCTGAGATAGAATTTGCAGTGCTTCATCCGGTTTATTGATTTCATTGGCTGCTTCCGCCAAGTTCATGATAACCTCAGCATAGCGGATCTCAATCCAGTCGATCTGGCCATCGAGTTTATTCACCACATCGAGGTTCGGGTCTATCATTTTTGGGCTGTAAAAGCTTGAACGCGATTCATAGCCTTCAAAAAAATCAGCACGCATCTCTTTTCCGTTGACGCCGGTGGTAGCCTTCCCGTCTTTATCATACCAGTAAGTCCACATATTTGACTTTTCCACAACCATAGGCCTAATATAAGGAGGGGCACCATTATAAGCTATGGTATAATAAAACCTGTCATCACGATTTTGATGAAAAAGAGTATAATCATTGACCTTCGGATTCCATTTGGAGCCATCTTTCATTGGGAAAGCTTCTGCCAGTTCTCCTGATGGCATATTGCCACCGGCAGCACCTGATATACTATACTTCAGTGGCTGAATGCCTACCTGGAAATATCCGTTGGTTGCTTCAGGATAGGAATATCTCCTTACCATGATCACCTCTTTGCTCATTTCTGATGTCCAAAGTTGACTGTAATTTTCCAGGAGACCTTTGCCCAATCCCGTCAGATAGGTGACGGCCGTTTTATTGTTATCATAGGCAGCCTGCCACAACTGGGCAGTATTGCTGCGGTTAAACTGCGGACTTGCCTGGAACAACATCACCCGGCCTTTGAATGCCATAACAACTCCTTTATCGATACGGGCATTGCCACTTGGATTGGGTAGCAATGGTATGGCATCATCCAGATCCTTGATGATTTGAGTAAAACAAGCCGATGTGGAGGTCCGTGGAAGGAAAATTGCAGCATCATCGCCGACCGCTGCTGGTTTGAGTATCATCGGAACACCACCATAAGCCTTGACCATCCGGAAATAGGCCCAGGCACGCCAGAACAGGGTTTCACCTTTTAATCTGTTCTTAATACCAGCATCAAAAGTGGCAGCGTCAATTCCTTCTAAAAACATATTTATATTCCGGATTCCAGTGTAAGAATAGTCACTATAAGAATCCATAGTTATCGTTCCCCTGAGGTAAGTGCTCGGTAAAGTAGTACCCCATGTCATCATGCATTCATCAGTATTTGCTCCTTCGCTCGAATTCAGAGCCGGCATATAAGTCGCATAAATATTATTGACAAAAGCTTCTGCCACACCCGGGATTGTATATAGATCCCCTGTCGATATTGCTGCAAGGTTTTCTTTGTCAATGGGGTTACACCCGGCAGTAATCAGTATTAAAAAAATACTTCCAATTAAATATTTTAATTTATTCATTGCGCTTAGATTAAATAATTTATTCTAAATTGTAACATTTAGTCCAAAAGTAAAAGCTTTCATGGTAGGATAGGAACTCATTGATTGAATTAATGGATCGTACCATGTAAATTTAGACACTGTAAATAAATTAGTCCCTGAAAACGTGAAAGTAAGATTTGAAAGATTTAATCTTGAAATAATACTTTTTGGAACTGAATACGAAAGGACAACGTATCCCAATCGTAAATAATTACCATTCTTTAGCCAGAAGGTTGATTCCCTAGAGTCAGAGTTCGGCCCTCCCGGTCTTGGCCAGCTGCCATCAATATTTTCCTCAGACCAAGAGTCGAGCCATACTGTCGGCTGTCTGGCATCATAAAAGGCCCTGTGATATGCATAGTCGTCATCGTACATTTTAGAAACACCCAATACACCCTGGAAAAAGATATCCACGCCAAAACCTTTCCAGTCTCCTTTCAAGTCAAGACCGTAAACATAGGGGGGAAGGTAATGTTTGCCTTTTATGATCTGCCTGTCGTAATCATCGATTTTCCCATCAGGCACACCTTCTGTCAGTCCGCTGACATCTTCAAAATTAATATGCCCGATCGTTAGTTTATTTCCATAAACAGTATATCCGGCGGGAAGTGCATCGATTTCGGCCTGGGTCCTAACTATACCTTTTGAAACCAAGCATGCCACCATGTCGGTACTCCTCCCATTTGGATTATTTACATCACGAACGTTTTGAGGTATATCCCTTGCTATCACCGTATTTTTGGAATACGAAAAGTTTCCTTTTACCTCATAGTTGAAATCCCCTTTATGACCATTGTAACCGAGTTCAACTTCAAAACCTTGTCCGTCAACAACCCCATAATTTTCAGGAGGCATAGTCCCCCCGAAATCAGCAGGCAGCGAAACAACACGGCTGTCCAATATGTCATAGTTGTGGCGTTTGAAATATTCCAGGTTGAAAATAACTCCATCGAGAAAGCGTGAGTCGAGACCAATATTGAATTCACTTGTTTTTTCCCAAGTCAGTTTCTCATTGACAATGCCACCGTATGCCACGCGTGGAGCCATCACGGTTCCTATCATGAAGTTACCACTGGCATTGTATGATTCAGCCCATTTCCAGCCCCCGACAACGTCGTTACCTGCCAGTCCATAGGTTCCCCGAAGTTTCAGGAAGTCAACAGAAGCCATATTGAAGAATGATTCCTTAGATACCACCCATCCCAATGAAACCGAAGGGAAGTACCCCCATCTGTAATCAGGTGCAAACAACATGGAACCGTCGCGTCGCACAGTAGCGTTCATGAAGTATTTATCACCATACTGGTACGATAATCTTCCGATATACGACATGCGTCCGTATTCATATTCCGTTCCATTTACTTCAGAATCAGCGCGACCACCTGAAGTGGCCCAGAACTGATCCTTTTGAAACAACGGGAAATTCTCCCTTAGAGCATAAAAATAGTCATTTACACCTTCACTTATTTCAACGTTAAGCATTGCACCAATGGTATGTTTTCCAAAACTTTTTGAATAATCTGCGGCAAAGTTTAATTGATACTCAGGGGTTATCAGATGATTTTTTACAAGACGTTCTTTACTTGGATATGAGGATAGTGTTGAGCTTAATACATTATTAGTATAAATAAACCCATGTTCTCCTTTTTGTTCAACATTGTAAAGCGTCATCTTTTTTTCATAATGTTTAATATCCCTGATAAATAATTGAGGACTAAAAGTTCCTGAAATGAATAAACCGTCTATGAATGGCACTTTGTATTTTAAACCCATTATTGTATTAATATTATATTCAAGACGGGTGTTGATTCCACCTTCTTCAACAAAACCCATTGCATTTCCAATCCAGCCTGGATTAATCAGCTTTCCATCAGATGTTCTGGCTGGCGCATGAGGCTGTAAGTATTGAATCCGAGACCAAAATTTGCCAAAAGTATCATCTTCTTCAAAATTAGCAATATTATCTTCCTGCATAATGAATCTTGTTTTTGTAGATTGGTGGTATGAAATATTCATAAAACCACTAAGATTCTTTGAGAAATCCGCATTGATGTTTGAACGAAAATTATACTTTTTGTAATCGGCATTTTTAACAAAAGCTGTTTGATCTTGTGAATTACCACTAATGAAATATCTAATTCTATCATTTCCCCCTGACGCGGTAATAGAGTGTTTTCTTGAGGTAGGATTACTGTAAATATCATCGAACAGGGAGCGGGCAGGATCATTCTCATTAAAAAAGGCTACCTCTGTTGGGCCATATTTTGCCTCTTGCCCAATACTTACTCTTGAATAGTTTGCCAATCTAACCATGTCTTTTGCACCGACATATTTAGGCAGATTGGTAGGCCTGTCAAAGTTGTACATGTAACTATAGCTCAACTTGAACTTGCCAGCGACCCCTGTATTGGTTGAAACAAGAATAACACCATTACTTCCGCGGGCTCCATAAACAGCAGCCGAAGCAGCATCTTTAAGTACAGTAAAACTTTTAACCTCGGTTGCATCAAGTGCGTCAAAGTTTTGTTTACTCGATATTATTCCATCAATAACATATAAAGGGCTGGTACCGGTAGTTTTCCATGTATTGACCGAACGAACAATAATGTTTGCCGCATAACCTGGTGCTCCGGAAGCCTGGTTTACAGTAACTCCACTTATACGGCCTGCAAGGGCATTCGTAAGTATTGTTACCGGGATGTCCTGCACCCGATTGGCCTCCAAGATAGCAATAGCACCCGTCACAGAAGTTTTTTTCTGAGTACCATAACCAATTGCAACCACCTCATCTATTGCTATTACATCCGGTTCCAATGTTATTTCGAATGAAGTTTTGTTTCCTATTGCCACATTTTGGCTATTCATTCCGATAAACGAAAAAGTTAGTGTCTTTGCACTTTCCGGAACATTGATGGTAAATGCTCCATCAGCATTTGTAACAACACCTGTGGTTGTACCTTGAACAACAACAGAAGCACCTGGAACTGTGAGACCATTGCTGTCTTTAACTTTCCCAGAAAGTTTTCTTGTCTGTTGCTGTTCGGTTAACATTTTACTCGAAAAAAGAACAATCTGCCTGTCAATCACAGTGTAAGCAATGTCTGTACTTACGAATAGCTTGTCGAGAACCTGATAAATTTTCTCGTTTTCTGCCTTAATATCAACTTTTCGTTCAACATCTACAATTTTACTGTTAAACATGAAGAAAAATTCAGATTGATTCTGGATTTCTGATAAGACCGCTTTTACGGTTTGATTCGATAAATTGAGGTTGATTCTGGCATTTTGCGAATAGGTATCTACCGCAAATAACTGTGCTACACTTAAAATCATGATAAATAATATCATCCTCATAACTAAAAAAACTTTGCTGACCCTATTTTTTATAAAAGGTCGATTGGTGAATAGTTTTAATTTCATAATTTTGCAATGTTTGATTTACACTAAAATAAATTGAAACTTTTCGATCATCTATGATGAAAAGGTTTGTGATTTTCAAGGGGATGCGACAACAGCCCCTTGAATTTCAACATTAGTTAGAATAGATTTTTCTCCATAGGCAATTCATTTTCGTTTTGTTATTACTATTTTCCTTTTCGTGTAAGAGTTATCCGGCAATCGTTCACGTTCTGTGATACTATATTTTATGGGTGCCGAAATCTTTAACAATTCAAGTATTTGCGACAATGTTTCATCCCTGTATGTGGCAGTATAGACATATTCTTTTAGCTCAACACTTTGGAGTACTATTTCTACATTAAACCATCTGTTTAGTTTTCGTACCACCTCATCCATTTTATCATCCCTGAAGATCAATATTCCCTCTTTCCATGAAGTATATTTTTCAACATCTACTTTGCTAACAGACATATCGTTGAGAGTATTGTCAAAAACCACAAGTTGTCCGGGTTTTATCTCCCTAATTGTTTTATTATCTTCGTAACATCCCGAAAACAATCGAACGCTTCCTGACTCCAGGATTAGTTCGGTATAGGTTTCATCAGGATAATTAATTACATTAAACCGAGTTCCTTTAACTGCAATATTCATCTTACCCGCCTTAACAATAAACGGATGTAAAGAATCTTTGGAAACATCGAAGAACGCCTCCCCTGTTAACTCAACCTGACGAGAATTATGGGTAAATGGCATTGAATATTTAAAAACAGAACCTGAACTCAACCAAACATGCGAACTGTCGGGAAGTAGGAAGTCGGTTTGCATACCTACAGGTGTTTTAACTGTTTGCCATACGACCTGATTAGTTTCAACAGAATTAGTCCTGAATGTTCTTGTTGTCAGATAAATTGAATAAACGAGCAATGGAAGTATCAGCACTGCTGCAACTTTTGAGAAAATGGTTAAAAACTTCATTACCGAATATTTTCTTGAAATTTCCTCTTCCTGTAGTCTTATCCTGTGATGCAGGCGATCAAGAATCCGATCCATTATAATCTGGATTTCAATCGTATTTAATTCGTATTTGAGGTTGTTGTTATTGCTGCTATTTATGTTTTTCCATTCAGTATTTGCCTCATCAATAAGAGAAATATCGTTTCCTGAATCTTCCAAAACAGACACAATCTCCTGAGCTTCATCATTCGAGCATGTTCCATCAAGGTACTTTCTAAAAAGAAATGAATTTCTATTATGTTCGTTTCCTGATACTGACATTTTTAAATATTCTTTACTTGTAAATCTGAGAAAATCTATTAATCTTCCCAAACTATATATACTACGTAACAAGATGTGGATACCCCCCTGTCGTAACGAGAAAAAAAATCGATTTTTTTATTTATCAGATGACTAACTACAGATGATAGTTCGGCTGTCATTTGCAAACAGAGAATTGTGGATGAGGATGTATTTTTTTTGTCGCGCAAAGACGCAAAGAAACGAAAAGATTTGTTTTTCACCCTTTGCGGACTTGGCGGGCTTGGCGTGAAATATTTTTGTCGTGCAAAGACGCAAAGAAACGAAAAGATTTGATATTTTTTTCTGGCAGAATAAAAACCTATAAAACAACATGTTCAAATAAACAATGCTGCATACAGAAGTATAATCATGGAATCTTTTCCCAAACGACTTTTTATGAAATTCATTGAATAATTAATACTGTTTTCAACTGTTTTGACAGATATGTTCAATTTTTCAGCAATTTCGTTGTATGATAGATGATTGACCCTGCTCAATTGATAAATCTCATGTTTTCGAGGTGGTAATTCTTTTACTATTAACTCAACATGCTCCAAAAGATCACCAAATTCAATGACTTCTTCCAGATTGTAATTGACAGTTGATTTGGACAGGATTATTTCTCTGTATTTTTTTTCCTTCAACCGTTCCCTAAGCAGATCAACAGAAACATGGTATGCTACAGTAAACAAAAAAGATTTAAATGTATATTGACTGTCAATGCTTTTGCGTTTCTCCCATATTTTTAAAAACGTATTTTGAACAACCTCTTCTGCATCTTCTTTCGATTTAAGAATATAGAACGCAAAGCAATAGAGTCTAAGACAATACGCTTCGTACAACTGATCGAACGCGCTGGCCATTCCTTCTTTAAAATCTTCAACTATTTCTCTTTCAGTTCTCATCTATGTTTTGTTTGGTGCGTTTTAAAGGTTTGCCTAATATATTTGACCAATATACTTTTAAAATAAGTAAATATAAAATGTTTATCAAGGGGAAGAAAATTTTATTTTGCCGACAATTCAATTACACCATTTTGAGGAAAGTCAATGGCAAGTACGACTCCATCTGTTTTAACAGAGCCATTCCAGCTCATTTTTTTTGTGTAAGACTGCTTTCCGAAAGGATTTTTCATTTTGTAAATACCTCCTTTTTCTGATACAATCTTAACCTTGAGTACCTCACCCCCCTTTTGTTGAGCCGAAACAAGAAATGCACCTTCAGTCCTTAGAGTACTAAAAGCTACATCTTTCCAACTACCGGGAACAGCAGGGAAAATAATAGTAATTCCGGTATGACTTTGGATAAGCATATCCTGAACACCTGAAGCAAAAGCGAAGTTTCCTTCAAGTGTAAAAGGTCTGTATTTCATTTTAGAATATCCTTTGTTGTATTGTTCTCCGTTGACATGAAAACTGTTAGGAAGGCAAAAATTCTCGGAAAAAATGCGCAATGTTTCGGCAGCCTTCTCTCCCATAAAAGCACGTGCATAAAGATTGCCAAGCCAGCTGTAAGAGTAACCACACCACCAGTCAGGACCAATTTTTTCTAATTTCTCAAGTGTTGACTTGATGATTTGCCGGTCTTTTTCTCCTTTAGACCAATCAGTCAATCCGAGTGGATGCCAACCTACGAGGTGCGAAAAATGGCGATGCGATACAGTATATGGATAACCTGGAGCGAAGGCAAATCCACCTGCACTATCCAAAGCGAATGAAGGCCACTCATTCAAAATTGATTTCCACTTTTCTGACTCTTCGGTCTTTCCCAATTCCTTAGCGAGTTCTGAAGTTTTTTGATATGTCCAGCGGATAAAGGCCAGATCAAAATTGGTTGTTTGTGAAAACCAAGCTTTAATGGAGTTATC
Organism: uncultured Bacteroidia bacterium; assembly: GCA_903834845.1. Lineage (GTDB taxonomy): Bacteria > Bacteroidota > Bacteroidia > Bacteroidales > Prolixibacteraceae > JAAFHB01. Next base: position 30,678 of record CAILKW010000556.1, read on the forward strand.
ATTTATTTCGGGACTCGAACTGATGGGCAGTTTACGCATCCCTTTTTCATCTTTCACAGAAATTTCATTCAGAAATATGGCCACATCCATTAACCAGGGATAAGCTTTTTCGCGAAGGAATTTTTCATCTTTTGTATAGACCCAGTGAAGATAAAAATGCTGAGCCAGCCAACAGCCCACAGTAGGCCCAAACGAATACTGAATCCAGCCTCCCATAGGTTCACCCGTTAGAGTCGAAACACCGGGAACATTCATACCGGAGGTTCCGAAGTAGGTTTTGGTATATTTCTTAAAAGTTTCGCGGTATTTCCAGAGCCAGTTTAGGAATCCTTCTTCGAGGTCAAGGTGGTTTGCAGAATAAGCAGGCCAATAGCTCAACTGGGTATTAAGATCATGGTGGAAATCGCCTTTCCAGGGTGGTAATTTCCCGTTGTCAGCAGTCCAAACCGCTTGAAGTGAAATGGGTGGAGCATCAGAACGGGCAGCCGAACCAAATTTGTATTGTTCGAGATACCATTGTTTTTCAAGTACAGTATCAGGCAAACTGATTGAAGATTTGCCCCAAAAATCTTTCCACCATTCTGAATGTGATTGAAGTGCAGAATCAAATTTCGTATTTTCCAATAATTCGGATACCAGAATACCCGCTGTTTTCTGCCCTGCTTTTCCTGAAAAAGAGGAAGTAATTGTCCAAACCCCGATAAGGGAACCTTCTGAATATTTCCAGGCTACTGCTACTTCGTATTCAAATCCGTTCCAACCTTTCTGTGTATAAACCAGTTTGTTGGGTGCTTTAACGACTTTTCCCTGCACGTACCCGAGGCGTTGCAAATCCTGACCTGTTACGGGACTATCTGAAGTACTGCCACCTTCTTTTTTATACAGGGGAGGAATCAATATAGGGACAAAATCTTTAGAAACCTGCTTAAACCTAAACCACCCGGATTGCTGAGAAGCATGAACATAAGTCTGCATTGATATACCGCTTTTCCATAAGGTTTCGCAAAGTGCATTGTTCAAAGACAGTTTTATTTGAACAACATCTCCCAGACTTTTTGTATCGAATTCAAGTGCAGCACCGGGAATTTTTGATGGTGCAGGCGACTGATCATAAGGAGCATCGAACATATTCTGAACAATTTTGTAATTGTTGTTTTTTACCTGTTGCTGCACCCATTTAAAACTGAATTCAGGTTTTGATAAATTTTCCATTGGCCGCAAATCCCACAAATCTGCACGGTCTAAAGAAAAACGAAGGTTGTTGCCTTTTTGCCAGACCAACGCGCCTATCATTCCGTTTCCAAGAGGAATTGCCTCGTCCCATGTTGAAGCAAGCCGTGGAAATTTCAGGTTATAATTCGGGACAGACGATTCTGCTTTTAAAGGTGTTACGACCTGAAGAACCAATAAAAGAAACACTATAAGTTTAAATTTTTTCATAATCTTGTAAATTTATGGGACGTTTTTCATTATAACTTTGATAAGAATCAGATTTTGAGCAATTCATTGAACATCCTGCAAAGAAAATGGAAGCTTTGATCATTTTTATCTCCCGTTTTGACAATAGTTTTAGCCTGTTCAAAGTCACCGGAATAAACGGCATTACACCACTGAACACTTTTTGAAGAAGGATTTTTTTCACGCAATGTTTTCATTATCTGATCACCATCGGTTTTATTTCCTGATTCTTTTAGTAACCATGCAGTCAAAAAGTCGTTAGCATCAGATGATAAATTTTGCTGTACTGCTTTTTCAGTGATTTTAGTCTGAAATTCCTGAATTCTCCCTTTGTCTTTAAGTTTTTTATAACACTGCAGTGCGATAAAATCTTCAAATCGTTCATCTACCAAATATGGCTTTCCAACACCCAGATTTGCAGGCCATTGCCTTGCCAGATCAATGCTTTCAAGAGCCTTCCGGTATTTTTGAGCCTTCAGAAAGTCAAGTGCATTGCCAATGTTGGCATTTCTCCAGACAATCCTCCCATCGGTGGCTCCTTCATTTGGTAACACTTTTATTTTTTGAAGTAAACCGACACAAGCTGAATATTTTTGGTTCATTTCCAACATTTTAGCATGGTGAAGACCGAGGTAATAGTTTAGAGGATTTTTCATATAAAAGTTCCCTGATAATTCTTCAGCTTTCAGCATATTACCTTTTTCGTGATAAAATTTGGAGGCAAACAATCCGGCCCGCCAATCGTTCCCCGCAAGGGATAATGACTTATCAACATCTGCCTGAGCTTGTTGACTTTCGACATCGGAAAGGCGGGAACGCGCAATGTAAAACGGATAAAAATCGGGTTTATCTTTGCAACTCATCCACAGATTCTTACCCTTTTCATCAGCACCTGCATTCAGATAAATTAATCCGGTATAATATTTTACTTTCCAGTCATCCGACACCGATTGCGCCCATTCCATCGGTTTGAGAGTTTCTATCCTGAAAGGAAATACAAGCAGAGGATTTTGCTCAAGAGCCTTTACTAATAGCGCCGAAGCGACTTGCTCTTTGCCTGTAAGGTGGTTCAGATAACCTTCCCAAAGTAAGACAACAGGATGATTCTGAGGTGCAGATTCAAGACTTTTCAAAGCATCGGTAAACTGTCCGTTGCGGAAATACCACATTGCATATTCAAGGTAAGTTTCATGGGGTTGCTCACTTGTAATGTATTTTTGAATATTTGATTTGTTTTCGGAAGAAGGATCAGCAAGAAATCTTTCAAAACGGATAAAATGATTCAATGGATCTTTAGCTTCCAATTTTGCCAATTCCATATTTGCCTCAGTAAACATCCCGAGTTTTCGTAGAGAGAATAATTTCAACTCAATGGCATCTGATCCCATAAGGTTAAAATTAAGACTTTTATCAGCATAAATAAGAGCTTTACTGTAATCACCCTGTTGAAGAAAGACCGAAGCAAGGGCATTGTAGGCAGCACTTCGCTGTGAAATACCTGCTGAGGCAATCGAAAAACCATCAATAGCCGAAGTGGTATCCCCCAGAGCAAGTCCTGTCATTCCGTAAATCATATTTGCATCGGCATCATAAGTATCTATTGAAAGTGCTTTTAACGAATAATCCATTGCAGCGCGGTATTCCATTTTCCTGTATGAAAGGTTGGCCATACCTGTCAAAGCAGGTACAAACCAGGGTTCAACTTCCAACGATTTAAGGTACTCTACCTCAGCAGGTTTATACAATCGCTGACGTTCCTGTTCTTTCCCTTTAAGATAATGACCATAAGCTGTTTGCCAGTTAAAATCTGCCGGAGTCTCAACAGGGCGTTTTAACAGGTATTTTTCGCGATTGGCATCGAAAAGCATTTTATTTCCCATCCAGATAGTCAGGCTATTATAACTCCCCTTATATTTGAAAGAGCCGGTTGCAACCTGCATAGGATTGGAATGAACTTCTTTTGTAAAAACAGTTTCATTACCATTTCTGACCTCCAATTTTCCATCGGTTTTTTCATTGGGGCATAACCACACATTGAATGTTTCGCCTTGCTGCTGAAGATTTACTGATCCTGAAGGAATGGCATATTTCAGCCCTTGTGTTTCCTTTACAGGAAACCAATATTCTGTCCATTCATCGGTTGACCCGGAAGCGAATCCCCGGTTTTTGAATGGAGTATTACTGCTCTCGCCTGCAGCCTGATTAAATAACCTTCCGGACTGTATTTCAGTGTATTGCCCGTCAGTATCGGTAAGCAGCTTTTCCCAAATCATCCCCTGATCTGACAATCCCCATATCCAGACTTTTTTTCCAGGCTTCTCGTCATAAGCGGAATAATGAACAAAGCCGAAATTGTCATTATGCCAGTAAGCACCATAAAAGCCTGTTGCTTCACCAAATACATGGTACGATTTGTATCCTTCGAAATTATTGTTCTCGTAAAAATTCAGTTTGCGCCCTTTTTCATCGGTTGGCCAGGGGAAATGTTTCCCGTCGTGCCCGAGATGGTAATTTCCCGGAAAGGAATATTCAAGGTTTCCGGCAGTTTTTATTCCAAGGTTCATCCAGTGGTAATAGGATTGTTCAAGCTTTGTAGGATTGTCCCAAACTGAGCGAGTGGTGAAATAGGCTTTGTCTTTTTGCAAGTTTACCTCCACACTCCACCGGGTGCGCGATGGAAGATCAATAGCTCCGACA
>CAILKW010000557.1 GCA_903834845.1 uncultured Bacteroidia bacterium
AAACATGCCCGATGGAATCCCGCGCACCGGCCTTCGGTTCAACAAGAATTGTCACGTGCATCTTTTGTGAAAACACAAGATGAACTAACAGTATCAGAACAATTCCGAAGATTTTCATACGTGATTTGCCGGCGTGACAATGAAATGATAGGAAAATATTTCCCCTTATCCAAAAATAAAAAATCCGCCTCGCAGGACACGAGACGGATTTTTGGATATAAAGGTATTGCTTAATTTTTTCCGGGAGGGAAAAATTATTTTTTCAGTTCGTCAATAGAATTTTGCAGTAAAGCCAAAGTATATTGATAGTTATGCATTCCATGGCTCTTATCATTTTGAACATGGACAAGATTCCATAATGCGCCAGCTTTAACAGCAGGAATGATGACCAACGGAACTGTTGATGATGCGCCGTTTCCAGAATACGTGGTATCACCAGCAATTTTTCCTAATGTACCATACTTTACCCATGCAACTGCTTTACCGCTTTGTGGCACCATCCATTTTTTTGTGATTGTTGTATCCATCAATAATTTTGCCAACTCAGTTGTCTTTGCAATAATAGTTGCACGTTTTGTCCAATGTGATTCTGAGGTTGTTACTCCGGTATGACAACCAGTAACATTGCAGCCTGCAAGGTTGTATGAAGCACTTGTTGATGAAGTATCAGCGACATATTTCACTTTAAATGTATGTCCACCATATCTTGTGCCACTGCTTACTGTTGCCATGTGGCAATCCGGGCAACCTAATGTTTTATTTCCAATTAATGTGGTATGATATGAATTAGAATACGCTGTGGCACCGGCAATTTCAACACCGCCTGTACCAAGCAATGTTTGTGTCATCTGACCTGAAACGTGGTTGTTCCATGACGTCGTATAAATCTTAGCCGTATCAGTTGCAGCGGTTTTTGTTGCATTTGGCTGCCAAGAAGTAGCTGTTGTACCAGGAATCAAGAAGTTTGATGTCATTCGTGGTTGATGACACTTTACGCATAAATTGGATTCGCTGGTGCCATTCCAAACTGCTGTGCTTTTACCACCAATTAACGTGAAGATGTTAACTCCGCCAGAATCGCGTACTGAGAAATTACCACGAGCATGCGGCGCATGACAGGTAAAGCAGCCGGGACGTGTTACATTTGTAATTGATTGGGATGTAATTGGTCCTGAAGCTACACCAACGGTAAACGTTTCTGTTGCAAAACCTTTACGATATCGTTCGTTAAAACCTTCATTTGTATGGCATCCATTGCAGGTATTTGTGGTGTGCGAGTATTCTGCCCCTTCACCGTGACCTGAAAATTCATATTGAAATTTTAATGCAGCTACACGCAGTGATGTATCAGAATCCGCACTGTGACACGTTGCGCATTTCAAGTCTGCTTTGAAACCTTCAAAGTAAACAAAACCAGCATCTTTTCCAGCAGCACCTGTTGCGCCGTCTTTACCTGCCGGCCCTGCAGGACCTTCACAAGCGATGAGACCAAAGAGTGCAATTGCGGTTAAAACAGTTAAAAAATTTTTCACTGTTGTAACTCCTTTCATTAATGAAGTTAGATGGTTCTTTTTAGAGAATATTGGCTTACCATTGTTTAGTCTGATAAGTCAAATGTTTGTGAAATCTATCATTTCATTGGCAAATAATGTGCCGAAAATATACGTTGAAATTGTTGAATTCTACAACATTGAATAATTCAATTTCTTAAGGTTGCCACAAACCGTTGTCCTTTTTTTGCAATTTTGAGAGGACAATAAGATAAAATAATCTTATATCCTGTTAATTTTTTGATAGTAAAAACTAAATTAACAAAGATAAATTTATCCGATTTCAATGTGATTCACAAATACAATGTAATGTTTTCAGTCGATTGTTCGGGGATACGGGGTAGGAATGACGAGAGTCTACACTGCAACAAAAAAATTGAGTAGACATTTTGTTGATTACGAAAAAAAAATGACCCGCCTTGCACTGCAAGACGAGTCATTCAAAAAAAACCTTATTGTGTGCTTATTGCAAACTACAAAATCTTATTTGCGCAATTCCACAATTGAAGCGCGAACTAGATCGTTTGTATATGCTGGATTATGGATACCTTTGCTTCCATCATGAACCATCATCATGTAGTTAAAGAGTGCTCCACCGCGTGATGCCGGTACAATCTTTAACGTCTTGTCTCCCGTCGTGGGAATCTTAATTGCATCAAGAGTATCGATCCAATTCTTTGCGACGAGAAGTTTTTTTAATGTGTCCATATTGGCCTTAAAGGTTGTGATCTTGCTGTTGTAATCCAACTTCGTGATCGAAGAATGGCACGATTTGCATCCATTCAATAATTCAACAGCTGTGGTGCTACCTTCCGGTGTATATGAAACATGCATCGTATGTCCACCAATCTTATTTCCATAGGCATTCGCCGGTGAATAATCTGCCATATGGCAGGCTACACATCCATCGGTGCTGATTGGTGCAGCAGTACTATGCGGGCTTGTTGAGCCATATGTCGCAGCTCCCTGAAATTGAAAAGCTCCGGCACCGGTCAGAACTTGGCCCTGAACACCGTAGTGACCATACCAACGGCTCGAAGCTACTTTTAATGTATCTGTCGTTGCTGTTTTTGTAGGATCCGGCAGCATCGTTGTGGTGGAGGTTGTAATCGGACGCGGTCTGTGGCAAGCCACGCAAAGATTACCCTTTCCAACATTAAATGTTGAAGCACTAACACCGGTAATATTGGATGTTAATGAAACTGATGCAGTTGTTCTCAGCGAGAAATCTCCCTTTTTGTGCGGAGCGTGACATGCAAAGCAGCCGGGAGGTGTTACCGTCATAATTTCGGTAAGATATGTGCCGTTAACCTTCTCAATAAACCCTTCCGTGCTATGACATTCAACGCAGCTACTTCTGTTCTCTTCTGATGCTGTGCCGCTTCCGTGGACAGAGTTTGCCCATTGAATCGCTCGTCCGGCAACATTATTGATCGTATCTGAATCTGCATTATGACATGAGGAACATTTTAGATCTGCTTTGAATCCTTCAAAATAAACAAAGCCGGCATCTTTTCCTGCCACGCCTGTTGTGCCGTCTTTACCGGCTGGTCCAGCAGGGCCTTCGCAGGCAATAAGACCAAAAAGTGCGATTGCCGTAAGAGCAATTAAGACATTTTTCATTGATATCAATCCTTTCGTGAGATTGTTGATTGTAGTATGGTTGTGATTATTGGCTTACCATGATAAGGAGATAAGTCAAATTTTTTAGTGTTGCTATATATTAACGACCTTTTAATAACTTCTTTTGCTTTAACTAAAGCATAAAAATTTTTAATAATGTTACAGTATAGTATTACCGAAGGGAGCAACAGAAAATTGATTATCTGTTGCTTTATGCATAACAGCTAATAGATAATGAGGCTTTATCTATTACTTAAATCATACTTTCGTACCTTAATCTCTTAAAACAAAAAATCCTGTCATAGACAGGATTTTTTTTGTAGCGAAGATCTTTCACTATATCGCTTATTTACCATAAGAATTTTTGTCTCACTCTAATCGATACGACCATTGGCATGCCGTGAAGGATTAATGATTGCCAAACTGGAATTGACCACTGCATTGTGGCATGTTCCTCAATCCTAAGTAACGGTCGCAGCCGTGTGTCCGGTCTTTGGAAATGCTTTCTCTTTTAATGTCGCTTTCGACGCATCACCGTGGCATGAACCGCA
>CAILKW010000558.1 GCA_903834845.1 uncultured Bacteroidia bacterium
AGAGGGTTACGAAGCCATGATTTTGGGTGAATCCGAACCTTTCAGAGTGGGAATTGGATACAAAAAATTTAGTGAGGCGAAGGTTGCACTTGAAAAATTCAAAAGTAATTACAAATCTGCATGGATAAAGAGCTATTGAACTAAAGTTTATAGTGCCTTCGGTTTTATTATAATTGGGACTTGTTAATCCGGAAAAGGAATGGTCAAATCTGTCATTATCTGTCCAAATAGAGAAAAACGGGTTTTACCAACACACCGGTAGTAACATCAAGTACTTGCGTTTCGTATTTTTCCAATCTTTCTTTTGGAAGCACAAAATCGTAGAAATATATCAGATATACTTGTTTAAGTTTTAATTGTTGTCCGTATAGAGCTGCTTTTCCTACATGCCTCTTGATGTCAGAACTGTCACTAAAGCTTTTTAGCTCTAACGCATATTTCTTTCCACAATAAGTAATAATTATATCAATCTTACCATTTCCGGTGGGAAATTCGGGTATTACATAACCTTCGCGCCGATGAATAATATCGAACAACCATCTGAAAAAATTAAAATGGTAAAATGTTTCGTAAAAATGACCGTCAGTTCGAAGCGGCAAATCTTTATTGACCCAGTGCTTGTTTTTACTAAGGTATGCTTCATAGAGTTTTAACAACGGATAAACATTGAGTTCTGTTTCCAAAAAAATGTCATCCAATTCGAGTAGCGGGTCGTGAGTTCTACCAATATAATTCGCATATTCACGGCAGAATCGGCTGAATAGTCGTTTTTGAACAAACGGACATGAAAATTTAGCATATTGCATATTAACCTCATTTTCATCCAAAGTTTCCTCAAAAGTAATAACACCGTTCATGTATAAGAAATTTATCGCAGGGTTTTCAAAATCGAAAAGCATTTTTTCATCAATTTTAAATAACTGCAATACAGTTTCTTTGTGTTCTGGTTGATTGGCTTTGCTGATTAAATTCATTACTGTATTATTAGGCTCAATATGCGAAGCTCTGGAAAAAGTATTTAACCAATCTATCATTTTTAGGGGCTTTTCTGGTGTTTCGTTATATTTTTCGCACATCAGTTCGCCAAACCACGAGACTAAACCGGGCTGGCCGTTGGTTTCGTAATATAGTTTTTCTATAACCTCATCATCAATTTGTTGTCCCCATTCCAGTTGATAATCTTCAAACATCAGTTTTACTTCGTCAAAAGTTAGGTTTGGAATATACAAACTTCGTTGTACGTTGAATGGTGAGCCTTTTGGATTTTCAATTCCCAAGACACTCCGAACACCAATTAAAGCAATACCATGAAGCAGATATTCCCATTCAAACGCACTTTTACTTGTATCTTTGCGCGTAGTATAAATATTCCGGAATACCTTTATCATTTCGGCTATAGCTTCAGGACTCAGATCATCAAATTCATCTAAAATCAGAATAAACGGTTTCTTCGTATTTCCATTTTTGAATATTTCCTGAAATTCTTTTAGAGTATTAGGAATAACAATTCCTAATTTGAGATACATATTTATTTGTTCTACAATGTATTGAGCAACAGGCAATGCTTCCATAAAACCTAACTGAAGGTTTACTTTCACCGTGTAAAACCGATCATCTTGTTGCAATCGCCAAAGAGCTTCTCGTAAACTCCATGACTTACCCGCTTGTCGGGGAGCCCAAACAGTGAAATAATGACCTCCTTTTTCGGGGTTTTCACCCCTTAACTGCATTATAGCTTTTTGTACTAATTCCTCACGCGGAGCGTAATACTCAATGCTTTTGTCAACTGGTCCGTAAGATGAGAATTTGCGCTTTGTTATCATATTTGTTTTTGTTTCAATCATTAAATTCAAAACGGTAAGAATAAATCAAACAATACAAAGGTACTATTTTAATGCAATTTGTACAATTCAATAGAAATATGCTTCACTTTGCTATTGGAATTTTTAGTTGAAATTTGGAAGATAAAATACCTGAAAAGATAGATACTGGTCAACCTGAAGACAAACGGGCTGAAGCCAATGCACAACTAAAAAGTTATCAGGTTTTCAGAAACTAATCAATAAAAACTATCAAGATAAAGTTGCTCAACTTTGGTTCGTGCCCAGGGTGTTTTACGTAAAAACTTCAGGCTCGATTGTATGCTCGGATCGCTGACAAAACAGTTAATCCTGATACGATTACCCAACTCCCTCCAACCAAAATGGTTTACCAGATCAATGAGTATCATCTCAAGAGTCTTGCCATGCAAAGGATTATTTTTCTGATTAATAGTCATTTAAAAATTTGTAAAATTTGTTAATCAGAATTTAAATTTAGGCGGTCTGACAATAGGTACAGGTTGTCTCTTTTGCTTACCGAATTTAGGATTTCGTGTTCCTGGTCCTCCCAGATTTACCTTTTTGTTTTTCTCCTTTTTCTCATGAAAAGCCCCCTGAGATTCCCTTATTGTGGATGACTTATGATAGTTTTTATCAAAAAGGTTTGTAGGACTTTCTTCTTCCGTATAAACGGTAGATATGACAAGATTGGGGGGCAGAGGTTTGGACTGAATAGATTTTTTCATCAAAGTCTCAGCTGCAATTTGATTGATTTTTTCCTTTTCAGTGACAAAAGAAATTACAATCCCCTCTTTATCAGCTCTTCCTGTTCGACCCATACGATTTATGTAGTCGCCTGGAGTATCTGCCATCTCAAAATTTATCACATGCGAAACATCATTAATATCCAAACCACGGGCAATAAGATCGGAAGTAACAAGAACACGGTAAATTCCTTCCTCGAATTGTTTTAATGCGTTGATTCTGAAATTCTGCGATTTATTTGAGTGGAGTACACCAATCCGATTAGGGAATCTTTGATTTATGGCATCAAACAACCTGTCAGCAGTTTTTTTTGTGTTTACAAAAACCAAAACTCTGTTATAATTATCATTTTCTAAAAGCAGCAGCTCCAAAAGATTTACTTTTGTAAAATAATTTGGAACATGATAAACAATTTGTGATATTTTTTCGATTGGAGTACCATGTGGCGCAATCTCAATTTTGCAGGTATTGGAAAAAAAATCTGAAATTAACAAGTCCACCTCCTCTGTGAGTGTGGCAGTAAACATCAGATTTTGTCGCCTGACCGAAATAATCTCCATAAGGCTTATCAATTGTGGTCTGAAACCGAGATTAAGCATCTCATCTACTTCGTCAATAACTAATTTTTGAATTGACTTCAATCGAAGAATTCCTGTCATTGAGAGATCCACCAACCGTCCGGGAGTTGCCACCAGAATATCCAGACCATCGTATAATTGCTGTTTTTGGTTATTAATATTGGTTCCACCATAAACTCCTACTACTCTTATTGACATATAAGTAGTCAGTTTGCGAATTTCTTCTACAACCTGAATAACCAATTCACGAGTTGGAACAAGGATTAGAACTCTGGGGTCTTTTTGGTTTGAGAAAGTATGCTGCCTTAATATGGGGAGTAAATAAGCAAGTGTTTTGCCTGTTCCAGTCTGGGCAATTCCAATTACATCCTTTCCCGACATAACCACTGGAAATGCCATTTCCTGAATAGGAGTGGGGTTAACAAACTCCATATCAGCCAATGCCTTTAGCAGCGAACTGCTTAAATTTAATTCTTCAAAAATCACAAGTGTTCCGTTTTAATTCGCAACAAATGTACTCCGATTCCTTTTAACGGTGATAGTTTTTGAAGTTATTATCACAAAATCAGGCGAAAAGAATTCAAAAGGAAGGAAAAATTTAAAGAAGAGCTGCCAGACTTTCTTTGATTCGGGAAATATCCGGCAGCTTAATAATTTCAGGGAAGGAGGGAATCACATGACTACTATGTCAGCCTTTTCATAAAGAAACAATGTAAAAGTACTTTATTATCAAAGTCTTTACCTCATTTTATATTACTTCTTTCCTTCTCGTTTAGCCTTCTTCTCTGCTCTTTTTTCTTTGAGATTCTTTTCAGGTTCTTTTTTGTTTTTGTCCTTAGTTGGACTTTTCTCTTTACTCATAGCGATTGTTTATTAGTGATTGTTCTTTTCAATACAAAAATAAACTGATTTACCAGATTTTGAAAATATTCAGTTAAAATAATTAATAAAAACGGGTAACTTTGAACCAACAAAATTAATAAACATGAAAACAGAATCTTACAAGTTAGATTTTTTTCTTCAAGCTGCATTTACGTTACAAAGAACGATTCGATTATTGCTGGTCATTGCTCTGCTGCCATCGTTTTTAAGCCTGACATCGGCAAAAACAAAAGAGCGGACACTGATTATTAAAGGTGCAAAACCTGAAAAACTTGCTGGTGATTTTAAATTTACCGAAGGTCCGGCTTGTGATAGTGAAGGTAATATTTTCTTTACCGATCAGCCCAATAACCGGATTATGAAGTGGTCAACAGATAACAAGCTGTCTCTTTTTGGTGAAAATTTCGGTAGAGCAAATGGTATGTATTTCGATCGTAAAGGGAATCTTGTTACTTGTTCGGATGAGAAGAATGAACTTTGGTCTATTGCTCCCGACGGCAAAGTAACTATTTTGATCAAAGATTATGAGGGTAAAAAACTTAATGGGCCAAATGATCTTTGGATTGCTCATAATGGTGGTATTTACCTGACAGACCCATTTTATAAACGTTCGTGGTGGGATCATCAAGCTTCAGAACAGGATGGTCAGCATGTCTATTATCTCGCACCAGGAGCTTCGAAACTGATAAGAGTTACAAACGATTTAGAGCAGCCTAACGGAATTATTGGCACACCCGACGGTAAATATCTATATGTTGCTGATATTAAGGGAAATAAAACATGGCGTTTTTCGATTAATAAAGATGGTACTCTTTCCGAAAAAAAGCTTTTTACTGATCTCGGTTCCGATGGAATGACCATTGATATTAAAGGAAATATCTATTTAACAGGTAAAGGAGTAAGTATTTTTAATCCCAAAGGTATCCTTATTGAAAAAATTCCTGTTGATGAAAACTGGAGTGCCAACGTATGTTTTGGGGGGAAAGATCGTAATTTGTTGTTTATTACTGCTTCTAAATCAGTTTACGGTGTTAAAATGAAAGTTAAAGGTTGCAGATAGCATCTTGTTTCAAGATATCCATAAATTTATATGTGTAGTTTTTGTCTCTAAGTTTTCACAAATGACCGATACAATTAACAAAAGAATTGTAAATGGCGATAAACAGGCGTTTGAGCTGATTTACAGACAATATTTTGCCAGATTGTGTGCTTTTGCCAATAAGTTTCTGCACAACCATAGTGAAGCTGAAGAGGTTGTGCAGGATGTTTTTTTAATGCTCTGGGAAAACTGCGCCATGCTTCGCAGCGATGAATCCTTAAAGTCATTTTTATTTCAGGCAGTTCACAATAAAAGTTTGAATGTTCTGGCACACCAAAAGGTAACGAGCCGTTACTCTGAAATGATCAGAGCTGTGTATGCAAACCCCGAAGAATTTGATGTTCATGAATCATTGATGGCAAAAGAGCTGAATTTACGGATACAAATTATTGTCAATGATCTTGCACCTGAATGTAAAAAGATATTCCTTTTGAGCCGGGCAAATGGTAAAAAACAACTTGAGATAGCTGAAGAACTAAATATTTCCATTAAAACCGTTGAAACTCAAATAAACCGTGCTTTAAAAAAATTCCGCATCGCTCTGTCTGATTACATGACAATAATGTTATCATTATTATTGTAATATAAATTTTTTAATGAAATTACTGTAGAAATACTTTTTAGATGTGAATATCAATCCAAAATGGCTTTTCATGTTAAAATATTGTGAAATATTTTAAATATGCCTGATAAAATTAGGGGGTACACAAAAAAATATATAATTTTGTGGAATATTTAGAAAAATATTATAAACGTTAAATATTACAATTATGGCAACATTAAGATTCAAAGCTCTGGAAATTCTTTATTCAAGAAAACCAATTACGGTAAAACGTGAGGAAAACCTTACATCCGACTATTATGGCATGTTGGTTTTTGATCGTCCAAAAATGAAGAAGTATTTGTCGAAAGAATCCTACAAAGGGATCATCGATGCAATTGACAATGGAACAACTATAGATCGGAAAATTGCAGATCAGGTTGCAATTGGTATGAAAGCCTGGGCTATGGAGAATGGGGCAACTCATTATACTCATTGGTTTCATCCGCTAACTGATGGTACTGCCGAAAAGCATGATGCCTTTATAGATCATTCTGAACTTGGTGGCGTGGTTGAAAGTTTTTCAGGCAAACTGCTTGCACAACAAGAGCCTGATGCTTCCTCATTCCCCAGTGGAGGTATTCGTAATACTTTCGAGGCTCGTGGCTATACAGCTTGGGATGTATCTTCACCTGCTTTTATTGTGGGCACAACACTTTGTATTCCAACTGTTTTTATTTCTTACACAGGTGAGGCTCTCGACTACAAAGCACCTCTTCTGAAGGCTTTAAATGCTGTTGATAAAGCAGCTGTTGAGGTTTGTCAGTTTTTTGATAAAAATGTTACTCAGGTTCAGGCTAACCTTGGGTGGGAACAAGAGTATTTTTTAGTTGACGAAGCTCTATATTATGCACGTCCTGATCTAATTCTTACCGGTCGTACTTTGATGGGACATTCCTCGGCAAAAGATCAACAGCTCGAAGACCACTATTTCGGATCAATTCCCGAAAGAGTAGCAATGTTTATGCAGGATCTTGAAAATGAAGCTTATAAACTGGGAATTCCTTGTAAAACCCGCCACAATGAAGTAGCTCCGAACCAATTTGAGCTGGCTCCGATTTTCGAAGAGGTAAATCTTGCCAACGATCATAATCAGTTGATTATGGCTCTAATGGATAAAATAGCGCGTCACCACGGCTTCTATGTGTTATTGCACGAAAAACCATTTGCCGGTATTAATGGTTCCGGTAAGCATAATAATTGGTCTCTTTCGACAAGTACAGGTGTTAACCTTTATTCTCCCGGTAAAAACCCGAAATCGAACCTTCAGTTCCTTACTTTTATTGTGAACACAATCAAAGCAGTTTACGATAATCAGGATTTATTGCGTGCCTCAATTGTCTCGGCAAGTAACTCTCATCGGTTAGGAGCCAATGAAGCACCTCCGGCTATTATCTCTTCATTTCTTGGTACAGAGGTAAATCGTATGCTCGACCTTCTGGAAGAAAATGTTGGCGATCGCAAGATGACTCCAGATGAAAAAACTTCGCTAAAATTGAATATAGGACGTATTCCTGAAATTTTGCTTGATAACACTGACAGAAATCGTACATCACCATTCGCTTTCACTGGAAACAGGTTTGAGTTCCGTGCAGTAGGTTCATCAGCAAACTGTGCCTCGGCTATGATTGCTCTTAACTCGGTTGTAGCTTCGCAATTAATCAGTTTTAAAAAGGATGTAGATGCGCTTATCGAAAAAGATGTGAAGAAGGATGAAGCAATCTTTCAGGTTCTTAAAAAATATATTACTGAATGTAAGGCCGTTCGCTTCGATGGAAATGGTTACAGTCAGGAGTGGGCTGAAGAGGCTGAACGTCGTGGTTTGACAAATATCAAGAGTGTACCACAGGCTTTGGAAGCCTACCTTTATGATAAATCACGTAAGATTTTTGCCGATCTTGGTATCTTTAACCCAATTGAAATCGAAGCTCGTGTTGAAGTTGAGATGGAAAAATATACAAAGAAAATCCAAATCGAATCTCGTGTGCTCGGTGATATAGCAATCAATCACATAGTTCCAACGGCAATTGCTTATCAGACATCATTAATTGAAAATGTAAAAGGATTGAAAGAGATCTTTTCCGATGTAGAGTTTAAAGAATTAGCAGGAGCGCGTCTCGACCTTATCAGGAAGATTTCCGGCCATATTTCTACAATTAAAGCTCAGGTAAATGAAATGATTGAGGCACGTAAGGTGGCGAATCTTATTGAACATGCTAAAGATAAGGCTTTTGCTTATGAGAAAACCGTTCGTCCTTACCTCGATTCTATTCGTTATCATATTGATAAGCTCGAGGAAGTTGTTGACAACGAAAACTGGCCATTGCCAAAATATCGCGAATTGCTTTTCACAAGATAATCACACGGAAAATTGTTTTATTAAAAAGCTGTCCTCAAAAAGGATGGCTTTTTTGCTTCTTTTCGTACATTTGTGCCGGAAATGGTTTTATGATATTACCGATCCGAAAATCATTTTAATATTTCACAACTTATTGAATAAATTGCTCTTATATTTATATTTTAACTTTTGTTTATGACAAATAATGATATATTAAAAAAACTTCGGGTAGCACTCCATTTGAAAAATACTGATATCATTGAGATCCTTAAATTAGTTGATTTTAATATTACAGAAAGTGAATTAGGTGCCATTTTTCGTGCCGATGATCACCCAAATTACAAAGTATGTGGAGATCAGTTGCTGCGTAATTTTCTAAATGGGCTTATTATTTACAAGCGTGGCCCGATGGAGAAAAAAACTGTCCCGGTAAAAAAAATCCTCAGATGAGAATTTTGTTGACTGATTATTTTGATTTACTGTGTATTATATTAATAAAGCTGAAATACAATCGTCAGGTTATAGTTTAACCAGTGATTAAATCATTCTTAAGCAGAAGACCTACTACTCCAAAGCACATAATGATAACGAACAGGCCAGTAAGGATTATAACACTCGACTCTTTGTCTTTCATTGGATTCCTGACAAAAAGGTTAACTGGACTTAACCTTGCTTCTGAGTATAAGAGAAGTTTAAATATTACAATCCCAATGATTATTCCTAAAATACTTCCACCAAGAATATCACCTGGATAGTGAACACCAAGATAGACTCTGCTATAGGCAATCAGCATTGCCCAGGGAATAATGAAAATGCTATAGTGTAAGTTTTTAAAAAGTAATAATGAGAAAGTTGCAAATGCGAAGGTATTGGCAGCGTGAGCCGAAACAAAGCCAAACTGACCCCCTTTATTGAAAAAGACATGTGTAAGCAGGCTCATTTCAGGGTCGTTTGAAGGACGCAGACGTTGAAGTGAGTGTTTTAGCATACCTGCTGACTGATCGGCACACAAAATCAATAGGGTAATAGCCACAAAAATAAAAAGTGATTTATTCCCGTATTTTTTTCCGATGATGACAAGAATTGTTCCGTAAAACAACAACCAAGTGGGTGTCAAAGTAAATAGGGTCATCGAATAATCCCATAAAGGGCTGTGCATGTCGTTCAAGAAAAGGAAGAGATCTTTATCCCAACTTTTAAGCAGATTAAGGAATTCCATGATTTTATGATGTCTAACTATAAGATGTCTAACTATTTAATGATTTCCAGATTATATCTTTCAATTCAACAATTCCGCTTTCGGATACAGAGGAGAAAAAAACATGGGGAATTCCTCGCATCTCAGCACTAATGTCGTTCTTCAAGGCTTGATCGAGCAGATCGCTTTTCGAAATGGTTACAATCCGTTGTTTATCAATAAGTTCAGGATTAAACTGTTGAAGCTCGTTTAAGAGAATCTGATATTCGTTGTAATGATTTTTACTGTCGGCTGGAATCAGAAACAATAAGATAGAATTTCTTTCAATATGACGTAAGAATCTTAATCCTAAACCTTTGCCCTCGTGCGCTCCTTCAATAATACCCGGAATATCGGCCATCACAAACGATTGATTGTCACGATAACTTACAATTCCAAGATTTGGCACTAATGTAGTAAAAGGGTAATCAGCTATTTCAGGTTTTGCAGCAGAAACCTTTGAGAGCAATGTTGATTTTCCGGCATTTGGGAAACCCACCAAACCAACATCAGCAAGGATTTTAAGCTCCAGAATTTTCCATCCCTCATGGAAATCCTCACCTGGTTGGGCAAAACGGGGAGTCTGCATGGTTGCCGATTTAAAGTTCGTATTACCCAATCCGCCACGACCTCCTTTGGCAATAATAACCATTTCTCCATCGTTGTTGATTTCAAAAAGCACTTCACCTGTTTCTGCATCTTTTGCAATTGTGCCAAGCGGAACATCAAGTATGATATCTTCACCGTCCTTGCCGGTACTTCGGGAAGCTCCACCCGAGCCTCCGTATTCGGCGATGATATGTTTTCTGTACTTCAGGTGTAACAGTGTCCACATTTGTTTATTCCCGCGCAAAATAATGTGTCCGCCGCGTCCTCCATCACCGCCGTCAGGTCCGCCTTTAGGGGCAAATTTCTCGCGTCTGAAGTGCCTCGATCCGGGACCTCCATGCCCCGAACGAACCATTATCTTTACGTAGTCAACAAAATTGGATTCCATTTTTTAAATCTTAAACACACTTTAAATAGCAAACTCTCAAATCGGAATATTTTCAATTGCACGTTTTAAGCTTACGGCAATATCTTCTATTGTTCCAACTCCGTGAATAGAAATATATTTTCCCTGACTTTCATAAAAGCTGATGATCGGAGCCGTTTTCTCATTATAAACGTTAATCCGGTTTTCGATTGTTGCAGGATCTGTATCGTCACTCCTGCCTGAACTTAAACCTCTGTTAAGCAGACGGCTGATCAATTCTTCTTTAGCTACTTCGAGACAAAGCATCACTGAAACTTTTGTACCATGTTTTTCAAGTAATGAATCTAAGGCTTGTGCCTGAGGTGTTGTTCGTGGAAATCCATCGAAGATAAACCCATTATTGGGATTTTTCAGTTTTACTTCAATCATTGAAATAACAATTGAGTCCGGAACTAACTCACCTTTACTCATAATCTCTTGTGCCATAAGTCCAAGCTCAGTTTTATCAGCAATTTCCTGCCTTAAAAGATCGCCGGTTGACAAATGAACCAAATTAAACGTTTCGGCTAAAAAAATTGCCTGAGTTCCTTTACCCGCGCCCGGAGGGCCAAACAACACTAAATTAAGCATCTTATAATGAATTAATTATTGATTTTTATTGATTTATTTTTTTCTATTTATCAACGAGCGTGTAGATATCTTTAAAATTGCGACCTCTACGGTCGTAGTCGAGGCCAAATCCGACAATAAAATCGTTAGGAATTACGATTCCTACGTAGTCGAGGTTGATTTCTACTTTCAATGCATCTGGCTTGAATAGCATAGTGGCGATTTTTACCTCCTTTGCTCCATGAGCCAAAACCTGCTCAATAACTCCCTTAATTGTATAACCTGTGTCAACAATATCTTCAAGTATTACCACAGTACGACCAGTAATAACCTCATTAATACCGATTAACTCTTTGATCTCACCGGTAGAATTGATTCCGGAATATGAGGCAAGCTTTAAAAAGGAAATTTCTGCATCAGTCAATTCCAGTTCTTTCATTAACTCGGCAGCGAACATAAATGCGCCGTTCAATATACAAATGAAAAGTGTTTCTTTTCCTTCCAAATCAGTTTTCATTTTTTCAGCCATCGTTTTGATAGCTAATTGAATATCTTCATTCAATAACGATATTTCAAACTCTTTATCCCAAAGCTTAATTCGTTTCATTCGTATTCTTTATTGTCTCCAGCAGGAGAAATTTCACTTAAATGCCATTACAAATATTATAATTCATACCACATTAATGGTTTAGGAATTAAGCGTGCAAAGATAGAAATTCTTTTATTGCGAAAATATGATTTAAGAGGGGAGAAGAAGTAATTGATATAGTTTGCATAAAAATGCCTAATTTTGCTTTTTTAAGAAGAGTGTGAAAATACTTTAATCAACAATTTTGTATGCAAAATATGAATCCAATAGTTAGTATAATCATGGGAAGTACTTCCGATCTTCCTGTAATGGAGGGTGCTGCGAGAATCCTTAACGATTTTGAGATACCATTTGAAATGAACGCGTTATCAGCACACCGTACTCCAGAAGAGGTTGAAAAATTTTCCAAAGGTGCCTTGGAGCGTGGAATCAAAGTGATTATTGCAGCAGCAGGAATGGCTGCACATTTACCAGGTGTAATTGCTTCGATGACACCTCTTCCTGTAATTGGCGTGCCGATAAAAGCAAGTCTCGAAGGGTGGGATTCGATTCTGGCAATACTTCAGATGCCTCCCGGAATTCCTGTAGCAACTGTTGCACTCAACGGATCAGGAAATGCTGCAATACTTGCTGCACAGATTATTGCAACTGGCGATGAGGTTATGATGACCAAAATAATTGCTTATAAGGAAAGTCTTAAGCAGAAAATTGTTAAAGCCAATGTTGAATTGTCGAAAGTAAAATTCCCATATAAAACGAATTGAGGCAGATTTTTGGACATTGAAATAGGCTTTTTTGTAACAGTGAGTACAAGCCATGCTACCCAGATTATGTAAAGGTTAGCAGTGATAGGGTTGAACTGCACATGCTACTGACTATTGATATTTGAAGTGAAAGGGTGTAAATTTTAACAAAAAAGTGAAAGGATAACCACAACATTAATTTTAACTTCATAATATATTTAGGTCTGCCCTGTTAAAACACTTCAATCAATACTATAGCCACTTTTCATATTTTTGATGAAGCATTTTCAAATATTTTTCTGAGTTATGGTTTTAATTATTGGGATTCGTAATATTTGTTGCGTATTTCCTCCATGACCTTTTCATGGGGAATTCCCTTTCCTGCATCTATCTCATCGATTGCGTTAATTATTCCTTGCCATTGCTGGTCAGTTAATTTACCCAAATCGTTTAATTTTTTTCCCCATTCAAGAAATTTGTTAAAACGCCACTTAGCTCTTCTAAACGATTCTTCCCCAAGGAATCAACTTGTCGAAATATTTTCAATTTTAAATCAGAAACAGTCATATTTTGTTTTTTTCCTAAGTTACAAATAAAATTAAAGCAAGGTTATTTAAAAAAAGAAAATACACGAGATTATGCTCCAACAAAATTTGTTTATCATTATGCAACAGCCTGTCCATAATATTTTACTTGACAGGCTGCTGTTATTTGAATTGCTACCTCCACTATAATCTCTTTGTCAATATTTACCTTTCTTTTGGTTTCTGCAAAATCATATTAACAACTAAAAAAACTGCAAACTTATCAGACAAATAGTTACATTATTTAGTTTTGCCAACCTTATGACCCGGAATATTTGTATTTTTCGCTTGTGGAGGATTAGTCAGGGCACGATAAATCAGCCATATTCCGGTAAGAATAAACGGAATACTCAAAATCTGTCCCATATTGAGTGGCATTCCTGCCTCGAAAGCTTCCTGATTTTCTTTCACAAATTCAATCAAAAAACGGGTAAAAAAGACTCCGATAAAGAAAACACCTGTCAGGAATCCTGTCCTGTCTTTCAGGTCTTTAGTCTTGTAATAGAAATATAATAATAAAATGAAAGTTATTAAATAGCACAAAGTTTCATAAATCATTGTCGGATGTTTGGCAATTGTCTCGCTGTTACGTTCAAAAATAAATCCCCATGGAAGGTTGGTGGCAACCCCATAGATTTCCGAATTCATCAGGTTGCCAGTACGAATCATTGCGCCAACGAGTGCAACAGGAACTAAAAGACGGTCGAGAGTCCATAAAACCGGTCGTTTTGTCACCCTTTTAGAGAAAATGATGACTGCCAATAGAATTCCAAAAGCACCACCATGACTTGCCAGCCCCTGAAAACCTACAAATTTATACCCATCAGTACCTTTGGCAATCGGAAGAACAATTTCGATAAGATGTTGTGAATAGTATTCCCAGCCATAAAAAAATACATGGCCCAATCTGGCTCCTACAATGGTTGCAATAATTACATAAACAAAAAGTGTCTCTACCCATTCGGTATTCAAGCCCTCATATTTAAACATCCGTGTAAGGATAGAAAAACCAAAAAGAAACCCCATCGCAAACATCAATCCATACCAGCGGATTGATAAAGGACCGAGACTAAAAAGCTCAGGACTGGCATTCCAGTGTATTGCCAAAAGTGTACTCATATCGGGATATTTTCAATTATTAAACAACTATGAACATAAATATAGCGTAAGATACTAAACCACTCCGTGACCGTGGCAGTTTTTGAATTTTTTACCGCTGCCGCATGGACATGGTTCATTTCGTCCTACTTTTGGAGTAACCCTCACCTGCTGTACATGTGGTGCCGGCTTCTCCTCTGCTTTTCCAGATGAATTAGTTCCGGAAGCATCTTTTTTCTCTTCGTGGTATTGTGAACGGTCAGCCTGACGCCGTGCCACGGGTGCTTCACGAACCTGATCAGGATCACTAATTGGTATTTGTCCTTTCATTAGAGTAGAAACGACCCCTTTGTTGACCCTTTCCATCATGGATTTAAACAGGTTAAACGATTCGAGTTTATAAATCAGCAACGGATCTTTTTGCTCGTAAGATGCGTTTTGAACCGAGGTGCGTAATTCATCGAGTTCGCGAAGATTTTCCTTCCAATGCTCATCTATAGTTGCCAGAATTACCTGTTTTTCATACGATTTTACAAGATCCTGCCCCATAGTTTTGTAGGCCTTTTGCAAATTAGTTACAATGTTAAATAACCTCAGACCATCTGTAATCGGAACTACTATATTATTATAAATATGTGACTTGGTTTCGTAAATATTTTTAATAACAGGCCATGCCTGTTTCGAGATAGCCTGCGCGCGTCTAGTAAAATTGGCAATAGCAGCATGATAGATTTTATCGCCAACCTCCTCCGGTTTCAGCGCAACTAATTCATCTTCATTTACCGGCGAATCGAGAGATAATGACCGAATCAGATCTAATCTGAAATCTTCAAACCCGTCTTTTCCGTTCGGTTGGTGTTCGGCAGTAATAGTTTCCCCCATATCGAAGATCATATTAAGGATGTCAACATCAATACGTTCTCCGAAAAGTGCGTGCCTTCTTTTCTTATAGATCACTTCACGTTGTGAGTTCATTACGTCATCGTATTCGAGCAAACGTTTACGAATACCGAAATTGTTCTCTTCTACCTTTTTCTGTGCCCGTTCAATTGATTTTGAGATCATTGAGTGTTGAATAACCTCACCATCTTTCAATCCGAGCCTATCCATAATTTTTACTATCCTGTCGGAAGAGAAAAGACGCATCAAATCATCTTCAAGCGAAACAAAGAACTGTGATGAACCTGGGTCACCCTGCCGACCCGATCGTCCGCGTAACTGCCTGTCAACACGGCGTGACTCATGCCTTTCGGTACCAATAATGGCAAGGCCACCCAATTGACGGGTTTCGGGAGTAAGCTTTATATCGGTTCCACGACCTGCCATATTGGTAGCAATAGTTACCATACCGAGCTTACCTGCTTCTGCCACAATATCTGCCTCACGTTGATGTAGTTTGGCGTTCAGAACCTGATGAGTGATTCCGCGCATTTTCAACATTCTGCTTAATAATTCCGAGATTTCCACTGAGGTTGTACCTACGAGCATTGGCTGCCCTTTTTTATTAAGTCTGCCTATTTCGTCAATTATGGCATTATATTTTTCTTTCTTAGTTTTATAGACATAATCTTCAAAATCTTTTCTGATCACAGGTTGATTGGTAGGTATTACCACAACCTCTAATTTGTAAATATCCCAAAGTTCACCAGCCTCAGTCTCTGCTGTTCCGGTCATTCCTGCAAGTTTATGGTACATGCGGAAGTAATTCTGCAATGTGATGGTTGCAAAAGTCTGGGTAGCATCCTCCACTTTTACCCGTTCCTTAGCTTCGATAGCTTGATGCAAACCATCGGAATAACGGCGACCCTCCATGATACGACCGGTTTGTTCATCAACGATCTTGACTTTTCCGTCCATTAGTACGTATTCGATGTCTTTTTCGAACATCGTATATGCTTTTAGTAACTGATTTACAGTATGTACACGTTCTGATTTAACTGCAAAATTAGCTAATAATACATCTTTCTTTTCAAGGCGATCAGCATCCGTTAAATTTTTATTATTTTGAATATCAGCTATTTCAGCACCAACATCAGGAAGAACAAAGAATCCGCTGTCATCATTATCTTTCGAGAGTATTTCAATGCCATTATCAGTCAATTCAATAGAATTCAATTTTTCTTCAATCACAAAATACAGGGGATCAGTGGCTACAAACATGTTTTTGTTATTGTCCTGCATGTAGTAGTTTTCTATCTTGAGCATTTTAGCTTTATTTCCTTCTTCGCTCAAAAACCTGATCAACGGTTTATGCTTTGGAAGTCCTTTGAAAGCACGGAAAAGTGAAAGTGCACCCTCTTCTGACTCTTTGCTGTTTGACGATCCGATTTTCTTTTTTGCATCAACAAGATATTGTCCCACGAGTTCGCGCTGCGCTCTCACTAATCGTTCAACAGGGGCTTTAAGCTCGTCAAAGAGCTGATTTTCACCTTTAGGTACCGGGCCTGAAATGATAAGTGGTGTACGGGCATCGTCAATCAAAACCGAGTCAACCTCATCAACTATGGCGTAATGGTGTTTACGTTGCACCAGATCCGTTGGGTTCACTGCCATATTGTCACGCAGATAATCGAAACCAAATTCATTGTTTGTGCCGAACGTAATATCGGCTTCATAAGCTTTTCTTCTTTCGAGTGAATTTGGCTGATGTTTGTCAATACAATCAACAGATACACCATGAAATTGATAAATTGGTCCCATCCATTCGGAGTCGCGTTTTGCGAGGTAATCATTGACAGTTACCAAATGAACTCCGCGACCAGCTAAGGCATTCAGAAAAACGGGAAGAGTTGCAACCAACGTTTTTCCTTCACCGGTACCCATTTCAGAAATTTTCCCACTGTGAAGTACAATTCCGCCAATCAGCTGCACATCGTAATGCAACATATTCCATTTTTGTGGAGATCCTCCGGCAATCCATTCATTTTTGTAGATTGCTTTGTCGCCATCAATTTCGATAAAATCCTTTGTGATTGAAAGATCGCGATCGAAATCGGTGGCTGTAACTACAATGGTTTCATTTTCGACAAACCTTCGGGCAGTATCCTTCACAATTGCAAAAGCGGTAGGAAGAACCTCATTCAATATCTCTTCAATTTTTTTCAGGATGACTTCCTCCAGTTTATCAACCCTGTCGTAGAGCTTTTCGCCCTCCTCAATTGGTATTTCACCGCTCTCTGCACGCTCTTTTAGCGTTGCTATTTCGTCCTCTTCGACTTTAATATAATTGCGGATCTTAAGACGGAGCATGGCGGACTCAGCTCTCAGCTCATCGTTACTCATAGTAGGAAACCGAAGATATTCCTGTTTAATCTTCTGCAATACAGGCGTTAACTCTTTAATATCTTTTTGCGACTTGTTTCCAAAAAAGTTTGAAAGTACTTTTAAAAAAAATGACATTACTTTATGTTGTATGATTAATATCTATGTAAACATTCAGGCACAAATGTAACTCAAAAGTTGAAAGTACCGAAATGTAATAACCATTTTCATTGATTAAGAGTAAACCTTTTTTGATGTTAGGTTTATTTTTTGTTTGGAAATGTTTAGTGTAGTGGCTTTTGTGAGCTTTTTATTGCTTAATAATCTTCAATCCTGTATTAATTTATTTAAGGGTTAATCATCATAAATTCAATATACAACTCACAAAGTTTCTTGTTTAATCGCTGCTTTACGGCTGCTTCTTGTATCTCTGAAATAGTATATCTTTGCCGATATAGGAAGTTTTTTATACCCGCTTGATCATCTGGATCAAACGGACTGTTTCCTTTTCGGAAACTGCCTTAATGAATAATGGTTCAATTATAGTTTAATAGAAATATACATTCAATGAGAACACTAACAGTTCTGTTTCTAATTTTTGGTTTGACATTGCAGGCTCAAGACTATTCCATAAACGACAAGAGTTATTTTTTGGGCAGGGATTATTTTTTGCTTCGAAGTGGAAACGCTAAAATGGTAATACAGTGCGATAAGGCCGATGTTGGCCCCGCTTTTACTTATATGCTTTTTGATGCATCTGAGCCCAATCAGAGTCAGCGGAAGGATGGAGCTTTCAATTATATTCCTCAAATCGGTTTTTCCTCTAGTGCCCTTGTTGTTATGATGAAAAAGGCCGGATTTAATGCCTTGGGCCATAATACTGTTACTGGTTGGATTGTCAGGAACGGCATACCATCTGTGGAAGCACAATGGTGGGCAAGTGGTGTTAAAGTTCGCGAAGTGATTACCCCCGTTTCATTGAATGGTGTTTTTAAGCGCACTATTACCCTTGAATCTGCCGACCTTGTTGCAGATGATTCGGTTAGACTGCAATTATCATTACCGGTGCCTGCTTCTTTTGCAAAAGGAAATACACTCGTTTGCCAAAATGAAAAGGTTTCAATCGCTATTTCGATATCAGGTGACTTACCAATGGTGATTTCTTCGTCAAAAGAAAGTATAGAAATAGGTCCGTTACCAATTAAAGTTGGAGAAAAAAAGGTGATTGAGTCGTATTTATTCCTGCAAATCCCTAATATAAAGCAGGATGATTTATTTTCAAAAGTTCGCACCGTTGAAAAATGGATTCAGGAAGAACTAAAATCTGTTGCCATTAAGTGGAAAAACTCCAATACACTTAGCACCAACGATATACTTATTCAAAACATGCACAACTATTGCCGATATATTTTACCTGCTTATGTTTCGGACTTAGGCAAAATGGATGCTGGCATATTCGAATATGGTAATCAATGGGTTAGGGATGCTTCCAACACCGCGTTGGGTATGGTTCATATTGGTGAGTTTGAACTGGCACGTGCAATGTTGGAACACATGCTGAAAAATATGATAATAGATAATGGAACAACAATGATTGCCGGCAGTTTTGATGATCCTGACAGAGAACAATACGATCAAATGGGTGAGTTCATGCATGTAATGAAAAGCTATGTTGACTGGACCGGAGATATTTCATTGTTAACAGAATACTCAGGCAAAATCGTAAATATGGTTGAACGACCCTTAAAGCCTGAGTTTCGGGATTCGACAGGAATGGTGCATAACAGACGTGAATTTTGGGAACGCACTTTTGATGATGCATACGAATTGGCTTATCAGACTTGGGTTATTGAAGGTTTGCGAGATGCTGCCGATTTATCGAAGTATTTTAAAGCTGAGGCTAAAGCCACATATTGGCGGGCAGAAGCTAATAAAACTTTAAAAGCCATGTTAACACATCCAACTATGAAATTGATTGATAATGACCATTTAATTAAGAGACGTAGTACATCAGGTGAGGTGGTGGATAAAGTGAAATTTTACGGATGGGTTTATGGAGCACCAGCTCAGTCTGAACAATTAAGTCGCTTAATGCCCGATGCCTCATTGGCTTTACCAATAACCCTTAATATAATTGACCCAAAATCGGTTATCTCAAAAAACACTCTGACTGAATTGGAAAAACTTTGGAACGAACGTTGGTCTTTTGGCGGTTACGACAGATACAATACAAGTTCGCAAGGTGATCAGCCTGGTCCCTGGACATTTGCCACAACTTTCATTATGCGTGCCCAACATGAAGCGGGTCAATTAGATATGAGCCGTCGCTCCTTTGAATGGTTGTATAATAATGCAGGAGGAAGAACAGGTGCATGGTTTGAAGAAATCCCAATCATTAGTGCACAAAGTGCTACTGCCGGTTTACTACCCTGGACTTCGGCGGAGGTTTCATATTTCATAGTCCACCACATGTTAGGTATTAAATTCATTGGTGAACAAATGGTTATTAAGCCCGTCCTGTATAAAGGTACTGCACCTCTAAAGGCCGATCTTCGTTTTCGTAAAGGTCGTATTGCTCTTGATATTAACGGGTATGGCTCCGTAATTTATGCCATTATTAACAACAAAAAAGTGTATCCTGACAATAATGGAGCAATTGGAGTTCCTATGGACTTTATAACAGGTTCAATTCAGATATTTTGCAAATAGATTTTATAATTACTAAAAATGAGAAAACATCTGCATTTTCTTCCGGGAATGTTTCAGGACCGTACGAGTCAGTGGAAAGTGTTTCTGGTTGTTTTTGATTAATTTTGTAAAAATCAATGTAATGAAATGAAAAGAGTAATATCAACCGAAAAAGTCCCCATTAAACTATGGCTTGATGAAATTGAGGATGGTGCCCTACGACAGGCAAAGAACCTTGCAAATTTGCCTTTTATTTTTAAACATTTGGCTATTATGCCCGATGCCCATGAAGGGTACGGAATGCCGATAGGAGGTGTTCTGGCTACGAATAACGTTGTTATTCCAAATGCTGTAGGTGTGGATATCGGTTGTGGAATGTGTGCAGTCAAAACCAGCCTTACAAATATTGATAAATTGCAATTACAGTCTATTGTTGAGTTGATTAAGCAACGTATTCCTGTTGGTTTTAAACATCAGGAAAAGCGGCAGGATGATAATCTTATGCCAAAAGGTTATTTAATTGATGACATGCAGGTAATAAAAAAAGAATATAATTCGGCACTAAAACAAATTGGAACTTTGGGTGGAGGAAATCATTTTATTGAAATACAAAAGGGAGATGATGGTTTTATCTGGATTATGATACATTCAGGGTCACGGAATCTTGGTAAAAAAGTTGCAGATTATTACAATAAAATCGCCGTTAAGTTAAATGAAATGTGGTTTTCGCAAGTTGAAAAGGCAAAAGAACTTGCGTTTTTTCCAATACAAACTAAAGAAGCAAAAGAATATTTTGACGAAATGAGCTATTGTGTTGAGTTTGCGCTGTCGAATCGCCGGTTGATGATGGAAAATGCAAAAGGATGTTTTCAGGATTCATTAAATTTAAGCATTGAATTTGCACCTATTATAAACATAGCTCACAACTACGCCCGATGGGAAAACCATTTTAACACGGATGTAATTGTACACCGCAAAGGAGCTACTTCGGCCAAAGTTGGCGAAATAGGCATAATACCAGGATCTCAGGGAACGAAATCTTATATTGTTGAAGGAATAGGAAACGCCGATTCTTTTATGTCGTGTTCGCATGGAGCAGGTCGAAAAATGGGAAGGAAACAAGCTCAACGGGAGTTAAACCTTGAAAATGAAATACAAGCTATGGAAAAGCAGGGTATTATTCACAATATTAAATCTGTATCTGATTTGGATGAAGCTTCAGGAGCGTATAAAGATATTGATATTGTGATGGAAAATCAAAAAGACCTTGTTAGAATCCTTGTCGGATTAAAACCGCTTGCCGTTGTTAAAGGTTAATTTCAAAATGAGATATACTAATCTTCAATATTTTAGGCTATCTTTGCCTGAGTTACAAAAAAGCAAATAAATTATCTATTAGAAATACATATAAAACATGAATACAATTATGCACATAAGAATGCTGGCAACCCTAATAATTCTGTTTGCCGCTATTTCGTGTAACAATAAGCCAAATGGTGGTCAGGCAGGAAGCGGAGGACTGATAAAAGAATACCCGGTAATTGATGTAAAGTCTCAGTCAACTCATCTTTTCAAGGATTACCCAACTAAACTTCAAGGTCAGCAGACTGTTGAAATCAGGTCGAAAATTGCAGGATACATTGAGCAAATCATGATTGACGAAGGTGCTTTTGTGAAAAAAGGTCAGGTGCTTTTCCGTTTGAATGACAACGATATTCAGGCTACCGTACGTTCCGCCGAAGCTCAAGTAAAAGTTGCCGAAGCCGATGTTTACACAGCTCAGGTGAATGTAGAAAAAACCAAACCATTGGTAGAAAAGAACATTATCAGCAAGTTTGACTTACAGTCAGTTGAATCAACACAACGATCGAAGGAGGCCCAGCTGGCACAAGCAAAAGCTAATCTGGAAAATGCAAAGGCTAACTTACAATACACTTTGATTTCAAGTCCTGCCGAAGGAACAATCGGAACCTTTCCTTTCCGCGTCGGCAGTTTGGTAAGCAGTTCTACTATTGAACCACTTACAACAGTCTCTAATATGGTAAAAATGTATGCCTATTTTTCCTTTAACGAAAAGGAATTCCTGCTAATAACCAAAGTACTCGAAGGAAAGACACTTCAGGAAAAGTTCACCAAATTGCCTCCAATATCACTCATTCTTGCTGACAACACAGTCTATGAATTACCCGGTAATATTGAGACTGCCAGTGGATTGATTGATCAGCAGACTGGTGCAGTAAATGTTCGTGCAGGTTTTCCCAATCCTGACGGACTATTGCGAAGCGGTGGAAGCGGATTGGTTCGTATTCCTCAATATATTGATTCAGTGATTATTATTCCGCAAAAGACGACTTATGAGTTGCAGGGTAAGCATTTTGTTTATGTAGTTGGATCCGACAATAAAGTATTAAATACCGAAATCGAAATATTAGCCGGGAACCTGAAAGATTCGTACATTGTGACTAATGGGCTGAAAGTAGGCGACAGAATTGTATATGAAGGAATTGCCTCCTTACGAAACGATATTGAAATTAAACCGAAAATAATTGAGACTGGAAACCTTTCAGAAAACGTACCAAACAAGGTTAAAAACTAAAACCGGAAAAATCATGTTCAGAAGATTTATAGAACGTCCGATTCTGTCCTCGGTCATTTCAATAATAATTGTCATACTTGGAGTTCTTAGTCTGGTAAGCCTCCCCATAGAACAATATCCAGACATTGCACCGCCAACAATCAGGGTTTCTGCCTCTTACACAGGTGCAAATGCTGAAACCGTGCTTAAAAGTGTGGTTATCCCTCTCGAAGAACAAATCAACGGCGTAGAAAACATGACTTATATGGCTTCGTCTGCCAGTAACGATGGCTCCGCTTCAATAGAAGTGTTCTTTAAACAAGGAATTAATGCAGATATGGCAGCAGTGAATGTCCAAAACCGGGTTGCGCGTGCCACCAGTTTGCTGCCTGCTGAGGTAATTCGTGCTGGTGTAATCACAGCCAAACGCCAGAACAGCATGTTGTTAGTATTTTCGTTATTCTGCGAAAATGACGAATTTGACGAGATATTCTTACAGAATTATAGTAAAATCAACCTTTTACCGCAGATTCAGCGAGTGAACGGAGTAGGTGAAGCGATGGTTTTTGGTGCCAAAGATTACTCAATGCGAATATGGCTGAAACCCGATATTATGGCTACATATAGTTTGATTCCATCGGATATAATTGCATCACTTACCGAGCAAAATCTTGAAGCAGCACCCGGCCGTTTGGGTGAATTGAACGGTCAAACTTTTGAGTACGTCATAAAATATAAAGGGAAACTCACACAACCAATTGAATTTGAAAATATTGTAATAAGAGCTGACAAAGACGGAAATATTCTGAGACTGAAAGATGTGGCACGGGTCGAGATGGGTGCATTAAATTATTCGATTTCAACCGCTGCTATGAACAAACCCGGAATCACTATGGCTGTTTTTCAGGCAACAGGCTCGAATGCTCGTAATGTAATCATTGAAGCAAAAAAAGTACTTGACGAGGCTTCAAAATCTTTTCCGCACGGCATTAAATACAAAATACAGGTTGATGCAAATGAATTTCTCGACAGTTCGATTTCAAAAGTTCTCAAAACTTTGTTGGAGGCTTTTATTTTGGTATTTATCGTGGTTTTTGTTTTCCTTCAGAACTTTAGGGCAACACTTATTCCTGCTATTGCAGTACCCGTGTCAATTATCGGCACTTTTTTCTTTCTGAATTTATTCGGATTCACTATCAACCTGCTCACTCTTTTTGCTCTTGTACTTGCAATCGGGATTGTTGTTGACGATGCTATTGTAGTTGTTGAAGCGGTTCATGCCAAAATTGATCAGGGTGCAAAAAATTCACTCGAAGCAGCAGTTTCAGCCATGGACGAAATTTCAACAGCTATCGTTTCTATTACCCTTGTGATGTCGGCAGTTTTCATACCGGTTACATTTATTACCGGAACTACAGGTGTATTCTATAAACAATTCGGCATTACACTGGCCGTAGCAATTGTCATTTCGGCAGTTAACGCACTGACGCTTAGCCCTGCCCTTTGCGCAATTTTTCTGAAACCAAACAGCGAAAGTTCGTTGCATAACAAAGGTATTATGCAACGGTTTTATTCGATATTCAATGTTGTATTCGACAATATGACTTCCCGTTATAAAAAAACAACAAACTTCTTCATAGCTAAAAAATGGGTTGCTATTGCGATGATCATCATTTTTTCAAGTGGATTATGGATTCTGGTGAAAACTACACCTTCTGGTTTTGTCCCGTCAGAAGATATGGGACGATTGTTTGTTGATATAGGTCTTCCACCGGCAACATCAATGGAGCAGACCAAAAAAATAGTTATGCAGGTTGACCTTATGATTGCAAGTATTCCCGAAATGGAAGGAAGAACGGCAATTGTAGGAAATTCTTTGATCAGCGGTCGTGGAAGTTCTTATGGAATGTTAATCTGTAGCATGAAACCATTCGAACAACGAAAAGGCAAAGGTCAGGACATAAACAGCGTGATTGCCAAACTTTACATGATGACAGCACAAATTAAAGGTGCGAAAATCATCATTTTTACACCTCCAATGGTACCGGGATTCAGTATTTCAGGAGGCTTTGAACTCAAATTAGAAGACAAAACAGGAGGTGACATCAAACAGTTTGAACAAAACTCCCGACAGTTTCTGTCAGCATTAAATCAACGACCTGAAATTCAGTATGCTATGACTTCATTTAATACCAACTTCCCACAATATCAGGTTGATGTAAATGTTGCACGTTGCAAACAATCTGGTATAACTGTCAGTTCTGTATTATCGGCATTGCAGGGCTACGTTGGCGGTTTTTATGCTTCCGATTTTAACCGATTCGGGAAACAGTACCGTATTATGGTGCAGGCAGAACCCAGATACAGAGGAAATCCCGATGATTTGAATAGTATTTTCGTTCGGACTTCAAACGGAGAAATGGCTGCGATTACCGAATTTATCTCATTGAAAAGAGTTTTCGGTCCCGAGAATATTACGCGCTTTAATATGTACACTTCTATTGCTGTTAACGGATCTCCAAACTTCGGATTCAGCAGCGGCGATGCAATTAAAGCTGTTCAGGAAGTAGCCTTACAAACTCTTCCACCTGGTTACGGATACGAATTTTCAGGATTGACACGTGAAGAAATGGCCTCCGGCAACCAATCACTTTTGATATTTCTTTTGAGTGTCGTATTTGTTTACTTCCTCCTCGCAGCTCAGTACGAAAGTTTTATCATGCCGTTTTCGATTATTTTTTCGCTTCCTATCGGGATAGCAGGCTCATTTATCTTCGCGAAAATTTTGGGAGTTGAAAACAACATTTACCTTCAAATATCACTGATAATGCTTATTGGTTTGCTTGCCAAAAATGCTATCCTCATTGTAGAGTTTGCCTTGCAGCGCCGTCATCGCGGAATGAGCATTGTCAATGCTGCTATCGAAGGTTCAACCGCACGTTTGCGACCAATTTTGATGACTTCATTCGCCTTTATATTCGGACTTATCCCGCTTGTAATCGGTGGCGGAGTTGGTGCCAATGCAAACCGTTCAATTGGAGTCGGTGCTGTAGGTGGTATGTTTATAGGCACAATGATAGGAATTCTTGTCATACCTACCATGTTTGTAATCTTCCAAACAATTCAGGAAAAAATTACTAAGCCTGAAAAACCGGAAATTACCGGAATAAACGATTTTGAAGCTTAGTTTTACCTGAAAAATCATAAAATTAAAAATGAAAACAACTTCAATAAAACATATTATTCTGATCTCCGTCCTGACTGGAATTATGATTTCGTGTAATACTATGGTTCAGTTCCAGCGTGAAAAAGTCAACACTGACGGTCTTTACGGCAGTTCAGCCACCACCGATACCGCTACAATCGCTGACAAACCCTGGGAAGAGCTTTTTACCGAAACAACACTGCACCAGCTTATTCAGGAAGGTTTGGATAACAATCCTGATCTGAGGATTGCAGTACAAAGAGTTTTGGAAGCTGAGGCCTATTTTTCGCAAAGTAAAGCAGCACTTTTGCCAGGTATTTCAGCCAAAGGAACAGCAACCTATATCCGTAATCCTGAGTCTGTTTATCCTGACGGTCCGCGCGAGATAAACTCCAATCAACTTGGAATTGAAGCAAGTTGGGAAATTGATTTGTGGGGTAAACTTCGCAGCTCAAAACGAGCAGCTTACGCCAATTTGCTGGCTGGTGATGCCGGTCAAAAAGCAGTTCAGACTCGTCTGATTGCCAATATTGCCTCAACTTATTACAGCCTTATTGGGTTGGATGCAAAACTGATTATAACACGTCAGACGGTTAAAAACAATATTGATTTGGTTGAAACCATAAAAGCACTTAAAGAAAGTGGAAAAGTTACCGGAGCTGCCGTTGTACAAAGCGAAGCTGCCCGCTATGCTGCCGAAGTAACGATTCCTGATCTGGAACAACAGATTCGTGAAACAGAAAACACTCTTTGCCTTTTGCTGGGACGTGTTCCGGGAACTATCCAAAGGGGAAAAATTGACGAACAAGCTCTGTCATCTGTTTTGAACACAGGTATTCCTGCTCAATTACTTGATAACCGGCCCGATGTGATGCAGGCTTTATATGGTGTGATGAATGCTTATGAAATTACAAATAATGCCCGTGCAGGTTTTTACCCTGCGCTGACATTGACTGCCTCAACCGGATTTGCAGCTACCGACCTCAATCAGTTGCTCGACCCAAAATCGTTTGCTGCCAATGTAATAGGCGGCCTTGCTCAGCCTCTGTTTAATAGGAAGGTGAATGTAACACGACTAAAAGTTGCCAGAGCGCAGCAGGAAGAGGCTTTGATCAATTTCCGAAATACCTTGTTGAAAGCAGGCCAGGAAGTAAACAATTCACTTGGTTCATACCAATCATCGGTTCAGAAAATAGCTTTGCGTAAGTTACAGCTTGAGGCATTGGTCAAATCTGTTGACTACACCAAAGAATTGTTGAACTATGGTTCTGCCAACTACACCGAAGTCCTTAATGCACAAACGAATCTATTGTCGGCCCAGTTAAGCAGTGTGAACGACCGTCTGCAGCAACTTAATGCAGTGGTGTCGTTGTACAGGGCACTTGGAGGAGGATGGAAGTAAAATCAGGCAATAAACTGTAAAACATGATACCGCAACCGGTGCAATTGCATGGGATGAAAATATTGAAATATGTCCTGATAATCTTTATTTGAAGATAAAGGGTTATACTTTTGATAATTGGAAGCGAATTGAGAATGGTCAGGCCATTCAGAAAATCTCCCCTCTGGTATAGAATTTTGTTAGAAAGGATTGGTTTGAGTTATAAAAAGTTGTTAAAAACAGTATTGGTGTAACACAGATTTGCCTAAGCCGCCGAAAACAGCCCTTTTAGCCGAATTTAATACAGACAACAATATGCAATCCTTATAAACGGGAACTATTACCTATAATTTTGAACTTCAATAAGATAGAAGTGTAGGTTGGCAATGAATAACGTTAAATTAATTGGATATATTTCACTAAAAAAGTTTGTGATTGCCATCTAATTATTTATAATTTTGCAATTGCAAGCATAAAAATTAAAACTATGAGTCATGGAATCAACATCTTTGTATATTAAAATTTCAACACTTCCTCAACCAATTCATAATGAGATTGTTGATTATATGGATTTTTTGATTCACAAACATAAACACCTTAAGGAAAGTATTCATCCAAAGGCTGGTTGTATGAAGGGATTTTTTAAAATGAGTCCTGATTTTAATGAACCATTGGAGGATTTTAAAGAATACATGAAATGAGGATTCTTATTGATACACAAGCTTTTATTTGGTTTGTTGAAAATGACAAGCAACTTCCATTAAAGGTTAAAGCCGAACTTGAAGATTCTCATAATACCATCATTGTTAGTATCGCTACACTTTGGGAATTGACAATAAAAATCACACTTGGGAAACTTCGTTTAAGCGGCAATATTGAAGAGATGATTGATAAAGTTTACTCTAATGGATTTGAAATACTTCCAATACTCCCTTTGCATATAATGAAACTAAGTACTTTGGAATATTTTCATAGAGACCCATTTGATAGAATAATAATCTCACAAGGTTTAAGTGAGAATTTGGCAATCGTAAGTTCAGATAAAGTGTTTGATGAATACGGCATAAATCGGAAATGGAATAATTTATAACGACATAATAGTTTTAAGCTTTTTTGGAGCTCTTTTTTTAATAATTAATCCTGCATCCTGAAGTTTCCGACCCAATTCATCGTCTTTAGCAAGTTGTCGGAAATCATTTTCAAGACCTAAAACAAATAATACCTGAAGGTATGTCCCAATTGATACTGAGGGTGTTCCCTTTTCTTTTTGCCATAAGGTAGAACGTGCTATCCCTGAACGCTCTGCAACCTGTTCGTAGGTAAATTTTCGCCTTAATCTTGCAAGCTTAATATTCTCTCCAAGCTCTTCCATTATCCTTCCGACACGGGGCAGCAATACTAACTTTGTAGTTTTCATAACGATTGAAATAACGAACAAATATACACTATTTGTTCGTTATAGCAAACATTAAATTATTATGACAGTAATTTAAATTTGGGATGATACCGGATAATTACTCATTGTGATCACTTAAATATGATTTTCAGGATAGGTCTGACGATGATTTTGTTAATCAATTGATCGAAATATTATGTGATAAATTTTTTTGGCACTTTGCAATAATGCTATGCTTTCCGCCAAGGTGGGTTTTCATAATAGGACTATTCCTTTATTGAGTATTTCATTTGAAAAACTACTTTTACTGGTCATAAAATGGTGATACATAGGTATTGTACACACAATTAGATCAACTGAAATCTGCTTTGCTATCGGGCGTGTATAAGGACTGACTTTTAAATACAATTCCTGTTTTTCCTTGAAAGTTGTTGGCATCGAATTGTCGTTTAGAACCACAAAAATATCCAAATCGCTGTCTTGGTTCGGTAAACCGTAAGCATAAGAACCAAAAAGCAAAACCAAATATGGGTTTAGCTCTCTCAGACTTTCTTTAAGTTGCTGTATGTAAGTATTTTCAATCTGCATATTCTGATTCTGTATTTACATGGCAAGTTAATATCTTTTATTGATTTATCAAATGTTAAATCTGTTGATCCTATTGAAGCGTGAAATGCTTTATAAACCCGAACCTGCCCCGTAGATTTGACTTCAATTACAAATATCCAAAATTGATAACTATGTATGGGTTTGGGATGAAAATCGTTTTAAAACTTAATTTTTTTATCTAAGTTTACCGAAATTTCAAAAGTCAATAATCTAAGTCCGGTTAATGAGCAAAGACGATCTAAAACTACTTATAGCACAGGCACGTTTAGACGAAGCTGTTGATGAATTATTGGAGCTTATCAGTAAATATTCAGCAACATCAAAACCGGATAAATTTGTAGGAAAGTTGAGCGAAGTACTTATCAGTAATTCAGGTAAACTGCGTGGTTTACAGCACGATAAAATGCTTGGGATAATTGATCGTCAAAACGAACTTATTACCATTGCTCAGGTACAACAAGCTATACTGCATTTACTTGACGAGCTTCCTGCTCATTTCTGGAATGTTCAATCGCCACACACTGCAACCACAATAACAGGCAACGGCAATGAACAAACCGAAACCGATTTTTGGCAAACTGCCACTAATGCTAATTCGTTGTCTTTGTTTCACGAATACCTTAAAAAATACCCCAAAGGTAAATTTGCCTATGAAGCAAAACAATTTATCGCAGTTTTAAAGCAGCAACCTCCGTTTAGAACAATTGATAGACGAAAAAAACTAATCTATCTTCTTTCGCCTATAGTGTTAATAATCATTGTTTTAATGGTTTATTTCTCAACCAAAAACCCTGACAAACAGCAAATTTCGGTTCTACCAAATCCAGGTAGAGGTGATACAGTAAAAGTTGAAACTTCTAAAATATCACAACCAAATGCTTACCAAACTGCAATAAATGAGAAAATAAAAAAAGATAGCATTGCAAAGTCTGAAAATGAAGATAAAATTTTGTATCAAAAAACAATAACCCAAAATACAACAGAGGCTTACAATATTTACCTTAAAAAATACCCTGACGGATTATACTCGAAACAGGCAAAACAAAAGATTGCAGATTTGGAAAATGAAAAACTGCAAAAACAGATTGCTGCCGACAAAGCAGAAAAGGAACGAAAGGATAGTATTGACTTGATTGACAGAAAGGATGAGTATTTGTATAAAAATACTTTATTGCAAAATACAGAAGAAGCCTTCAAAGAATACCTTAAATTTTTTCCAAGTGGCAAATATTCAAAAGATGCAAATCAAAAAATTGCAAATTTGGAAATTGAAAAACGGCAAAAACAGATTGCTGCCGACAATGCAGAAAAGGAACGAAAAGATAGTATTGCCTTGATTGACAAAAAGGATGAGGATTTTTATAAAAATGCTTTAGCACAAAATAGGAGAGAAACTTTGAAAGATTACCTTAAATCTTTTCCAAGTGGCAAATATTCAAAAGCTGCAAAACAAAAAATTGCAGATTATGGAGAGCAGCTTGTGGCCGACAATGCTGCAAAAGAAGCAGGAAATCCGGAAATGGTTTTTGTAAAAGGTGGAGAATTTATAATGGGTGATGACAATGGCTATTCTTGGGAAGAACCTGCACATAAAGTTGTTGTTTCAGATTTTTACATAGGTAAATACGAAGTTACGCAAAAGCAATGGACTGATATAATGGGAAGTAATCCTTCGTATTTTAAAGGTTGTGGTAATTGTCCTGTAGAACAGGTGAGTTGGAATGATATACAGGAATTTATTAAAAAACTGAACCAAAAAATAGGCAAAACTTATCGGTTACCTACTGAGGCAGAATGGGAATACGCAGCAGGTGGCGGAGCCAATAACCGTACAAAATGGGCTGGCACAAATATTGAAAGTGAATTAAAAAATTATGCCTGGTATAGCAGCAATAGTGGTTCAAAAACACATCCTGTCGGTTCAACAGCAAAAGCAAATTCTTTCGGTATTTACGATATGAGCGGCAATGTTTGGGAATGGTGCAACGATTGGTACGGAGCGGATTATTATAAAATTAGCCCGTTGAATAATCCACAAGGGCCTTCTTCCGGGTCTGGCCGTGTTTTGCGTGGCGGCTCGTGGCACGGCAACTCCGTCGGCAGCCGTATGGCTTACCGCTACCACATCACGCCAGGCAACGATGGGTACTTCATAGGGTTCCGGCTGTTGCTGGCCTTGTAGTTCACCTCTGAGCAAGGAAAGGCAAGGTAACCAGAAAAAAAATGGGAGTGTGGTGAGTGGGCTAACCGCTACGAACATTTTTTTGGAGCAGGAAAAACAATACCGCCTTTAGTCGGTCGAATTTTTTGGGGAAAACAGACCATTAGAAATAATAATGGCACGGATAAGCACATAGAGTTTATATCGTAAAGAAGCTAAAATAAGGTTTTTAAATCACAACAAACCTTATTTCCCTTTTGATCTTAACCTTAGTAACCAACGGGTTACCATAAATCCCAACCTTATTACCTTATTTTTGATTTGGTCAAACCCATTGTTGGCGTAAAGAAATTGAAATAAGGTAATAAGGTTAAAATACATATTGATTAACTATGTAGCTAACGTTAGGGAAACAAAAAATAAGGTTTTT
The DNA here is from genome assembly GCA_903834845.1 of uncultured Bacteroidia bacterium. Lineage (GTDB taxonomy): Bacteria > Bacteroidota > Bacteroidia > Bacteroidales > Prolixibacteraceae > JAAFHB01. The sequence goes on from CAILKW010000558.1 coordinate 31,626, forward strand.
AAAATCACAACATACCTTATTTTCATTTTAATCTTAACCTTAGTAACCAATGCGTTACCATAAATCCCCAACCTTATTACCTTATTTTTGATTTGGTGAAACCCATTGTTGGCATAAAGAAATTGAAATAAGGTAAATAAGGTTAAAATACATATTGATTAACTATACTACTAAGGTTAGGGAAACAAAAAATAAGGTTTTTAAAATCAAGACAAACCTTATTTTCCTTTTGATTTTAACCTTAGTAACCAATGCGTTACCATATATCCCCAACCTTATTACCTTATTTTTGATTTGGTAGAAGTCAGTAAAACAAATTAAGCACTGCTAAGTGCGACTGCTTATCCCTTTCGGTCAAGTTATTCTTGAAAACATTATAAAGGAAGCAATTTTACGTTTGAACGACTTCCCCTTTCGAAAAAGGGGGGCAGGGGGGATTTGATGCAATTCCTTAATATGAATGCGTTACGAATATAAATGAATTCCAATACATAGGGAACTTGAATGAAATAGATAGGCAGTATATATCAATATCTTAGACAATGTTCAACCCGCTCTGGGGTTGCCGTTGGGTTTTATTCATATACCCCCGGTTCCGCAAGCTACACAGGGGGTTATTCACGTTTAACCACTCCGTGGTTGTGTTTCTGTTACATATTATTGCACAGAGTATTTTTTTCCGGGTGGCTAACTATCATGTTTCTACGATTTTGGAATCAAACTTCAAAATATGCAACTCCGGTAACAATCACGAATAGTGATAGTCTCACTCGAAGTGAGGCTATCACTAACTGACTTTTGGAGGAGGCCATATAGCCAACAGTAATAAAAGAAGGTTCAAGATGTTTGTAATTCTTATAAATTTAAAGTAGTTTTAAAAAAAAAACAGGTCATGATAATTGAAAGAACAAGTAATCAAATCGTTATTAAAGTCTCTCCAGAGGTTGATTCTTTTGGTTTTCAGAGGATTATGGATTATCTTGCATACCTTGAAATAACCTCACAGAGTAAAGCTACCCAAGAGGATGCAGATAAGCTTGCAGATGAACTTAATGAAAATTGGTGGGCAATAAATCGGAGTAGGTTTATTAAATGAGAATAATAGTTGATGCAAATATTGTATTCAGTGCAATCTTAAACACAAATAGTAAGATTGCTGATCTGCTGTTAAATTCAAAAGAGATTTTTGAATTCATAGAAAATTGAAAATATGGTTACTAAGCCCATTTTATTTTTTTCAGGTATCCACATTCCTGAATTTTATTGGGTTAAAGCTGAACAATTAGTTATTAATATTGATCCAAAAGATACACCTTATGTTGCCTTTTCAATGTTCCTTAAAACTAAAATATGGTCTGGAGATAAGGTACTTAGGAACGGATTAATCCTAAATGGATTTAAAAAAGTGATAAACACCGAAGAGCTATTTGAGTTGAGAGAATTAAAAAGGAAAAGTTGAATTAAAACCCCAAAAGAAGAATATTGATGCTTTACCCAAATGAAACAATTCCGGTAAATAAAAAAAAAGTAAGTATCAGCACTTAAGGATAAGCCGGAGTTTTTCGGTTTATGTTATCCATGCTTGCTTATTCATGATTTGAACAAATCTTCCACAAATCTTTCTAATTAAAAATGTCAAATCAATGTACTATAAATTGACTGCAATGATATGAAAATTGCAATAAAAAAAATGCCTCCCTTAAAAGAGAGGCATTTTTTATGAAAATTTGTATATTATTTGGATACCTGAGCAAATTTCGTCCCCGAATATTTACCGGCTTCGAGTTTTTTACGAACTTCCGAAAAAGCTTTAATCGTATATTCAACATCCTCAATTGTATGGATGGATGTCGGAATAAGACGCAATAATAACTGACCTTTAGGAATTACCGGATATACAACGATGGAGCAAAAAATGTTGTAGTTTTCACGAAGATCCATTACTACATTAGTCCCTTCAGGTACACTTCCCGAAAGATAAACCGGAGTAACGGCTGAATTTGTTACTCCAAGGTCGAAATTTTCAGCTTTCAAACCTGTCTGAAGTGCCCGGACAATAACCCAAAGTTTTTCCCTTAATTCGGGTTCTGTACGTATCAACTCAAGTCGTTTCAGCAATCCAATCACCATCGCCATCGGAAGTGATTTTGCAAATGTCTGCGAACGCATATTGTAACGCAGATAGTCGCAAACCTCTTCGCTACTTGCAATGAATGCACCAATACCGGCCATAGATTTCGCAAATGTTCCGAAATACATGTCAATCTTATCCTGAACGTCAAAATGTTCTCCGATTCCGGCTCCCGAAGCACCCATAGTTCCAAAACCGTGCGCATCATCAACAAGTAACCTGAAGCTGAACTCCTCTTTAAATTCAACAATTTCGTCCAATTTACCCAGATCGCCGGCCATTCCAAAAACTCCTTCAGTTATTACCAGAATACCTCCGCCTGTTTTCTGAATCAAAGTGGTAGCGTGTTCCAATTGTTTCTTAAGGCTGTTCATGTCGTTGTGTTGAAATACAAAGCGCTTGCCGATATGCAACCTTACTCCGTCCAAAATACAAGCATGAGCCTCTGCGTCATAAACAATTACATCGTTGCGGCCACAGACTGCATCAATAATTGATATCATTCCCTGATACCCGAAGTTAAGTAAAAACGCATCCGGTTTGCTCACAAATGCAGCCAGTTGTCGCTCCAATTCTTCGTGCATGCTCGTTTGACCTGACATCATTCTTGCACCCATAGGATAGGCAAGACCATACTGTGCAGCTGCCTGGGCATCTGCTTTTCTAACCTCGGGGTGGTTGGCTAATCCACAATAGTTATTCAGACTCCAGTTGAGAACTTCTCTGCCTCTAAATTTCATTCTGGATCCTATTTCACCCTCTAATTTAGGGAAAGAGAAGTAACCATGAGCTTCTTTCTGGTATTGACCAAGATTGCCCTTGTCTGTTTTGAATTTTTCAAAAATATCCACGATTGTCTTGATTTTATTTTAAAACTCTGCAAAAGTATATTTTTTTATATTGCGACAAAAAAATAAAGAAACTGATTTTTTCTGATTAAGAAATATTTTCCTTTGCAACCTTTTGAATGTATCTTTAATCATAGTACCGGAGGTTACATAAACCCATGATTAATATTCATATAATCGTTTCATTTATTACAAAAAAAAATGATGCACAAAATTGTTGAAAAAATGTATCTTTGCAAAATGATTCAAAAAGTAAAAAATATCCTTTGGGCAACCTTGTTTTTGTTGTCTTTTTCTTGCGGTGATTATCAGAAAGTCGTCAAAAGTACTGACTATGAATATAAACTGAAAAAGGCGAAAGAGTATTATGAAAATAAAGAATATAGTCGCTCCTCCCAGCTTTATCAGGAGTTGGTAAATATTTACCGTGGGACGAGCCGTGCCGACCAGATATATTATTATTTGGCCAAAAGTTGTTACGGACAACGTGATTATGTTCTTTCAAGTCACTATTTCAGGCAGATGCTTAAGGAATTCCCTCGCAGCGAGTATAATGAAGAGGCTCAGTTTTTGATTGGTTACTGTTATTTTTTAGATTCACCAAGTGCAAGGCTTGATCAAAAAACAACTCAGGATGCAATTGATGCTTTACAGCTTTTTATCAATATTTTCCCGGGAAGTACAAGAGTTGCCGAAGCAAATAGGCTGATTGATGAGTTGAGGGAGAAATTGGTTAATAAATCATACTTATCAGGAAGACTGTATTACGATCTTGCAGAATACCGTGCAGCAGTTATATCGTTGACTAATAGTATCAAAGAATTTCCTGATTCAAAATATCGCGAAGAATTGATGTATTATTTGCTGAAAGCGAAATATCTTTTAGGCGAAAACAGCATTGAAGAAAAGAAACGCGAAAGACTAAATAGTGCTCTGGATGAGTATTTTACGTTTACTGATGAGTTTCCCGAAAGTAAATATCGAAAGGAAGCTGACAGATTCTTTGCAAGCACAAAGAAATTGATGAATTTAAGTGATGAAGAAATCAATAAAATACAAAAATAGATATGGATTATAAAAAATCAAAAGCTCCTTTATCCACTGTTCCACGGGATTTAAACGAATTGGAGTCATTTACCGGTAATATTTATGAGTCGTTAATGGTATTGGCAAAACGTGCCAATCAGATTAATGCCGAATTAAAAGAGGAATTGAATATTAAACTTCAGGAATTTGCCTCTTTCGGTGATAATTTGGAGGAAGTTTTCGAAAATCGCGAACAGATTGAGATTTCCCGCTACTACGAAAAAATGCCAAAACCCACCCTTATTGCTTACGAAGAATTCAAAGAGGGACAGATTTACTACCGGAATCCTGCAAGAGATAAGAAATAGCAAACAGGAGTACACCCAAAATTAATAATACATTTTTTCGCAGATGCAACTTCAGGGAAAAAAGATCATTTTGTGTGTCACCGGAAGTATTGCAGCTTATAAGTCTGCATATATTTTAAGAGGGCTGATTAAGCAAGGTGCTGAAGTTCAAGTTGTAATGACTCCTTATGCCAAAGAGTTTATTTCTCCTTTAACGCTTTCAACCCTTTCGGGAAGACCGGTTTTAAGTGATTTTTTTACACGCAACGATGGTCATTGGAATAGTCATGTTGACTTAGGATTATGGGCTGACCTTCTTATTGTTGCTCCTGCAACAGCCACAACCATCGGAAAAATGGCCAATGGTATTTGTGATAATCTATTGGTAACTACCTATTTATCAGCAAAATGTCCTGTGATGGTCGCACTTGCAATGGATCTTGATATGTTTCTGCATCCATCAACTACGCGGAATATCGGGCTGTTAAAATCCTACGGAAATATCATTATTGAACCGGCTTCAGGAGAGCTTGCCAGCGGTCTTTCCGGTAAGGGGAGAATGGAAGAGCCGGAAGTTATTGTTGGAATGATAGTTGATTATTTCACCGAAAAAAAAAACTGCTGAATAAAACCTATTTGGTAACAGCAGGTCCCACACACGAAAAAATAGACCCTGTTCGGTATATCGGTAATTATTCTTCCGGTAAGATGGGTTTTGCAATCGCAGAAGAATTGGCTTCGCAAGGTGCAAAAGTTATTTTGGTAACCGGACCTGTAGCGCTAAAATCCGGAAATGAAAATATTTTGCGCGTTGATGTTGTTTCAGCTGTTGAAATGAACACTCAATGCCATAGATATTTTAGAGATTGTAACGGAGCAATTATGGTTGCTGCAGTTGCCGATTTTGCACCTGTTTTAGTTGATAATCAAAAAATTAAGCGTACTTCAGAGAATTATTTGCTTGAACTTCGACCCAATCCTGACATTGCCGAAAGTTTAGGGAAGATTAAACGAAAGGATCAAATTCTTGTTGGATTTGCCCTCGAAACCAATAATGAAGAGAATAACGCATTTATGAAACTTCAAAAGAAAAATCTCGATTTCATTGTTCTTAATTCATTAAGTGACAGTGGTTCGGGTTTTCAGCACGACACAAACAGAATAAAAATTTTGGATAGGTCAGGAGCGATTACAACCTTCGGTTTGAAACAAAAAACGGAAGTTTCCGTTGATATTGTAAATAAATTGATTGAGATCGAAAATTCAATTTCAGGATTACCCTGAAATTTGTATTTTTATAGAAATTATTACGGATAAATATGCTACGAATTATTCTCATAATCACATTGTTATATTGCTCATTGGGAGTATCCGGACAGGAATTCCGATGCAATGTAAGCGTTTCGAGTTCCAGAGTTGAAGGAACTTACAAGCAGATTTTTGAATCTATGCGGACTGACATTTATGAGTTTATGAATAACCGAAAATGGTCTGGAAACGTTTTTAATACTGACGAAAGGATTGAATGTACTTTTTTTATTCAGATTACTGATCAGATTTCGGCCGATGAGTTTAAAGGAACTATGCAGGTTCAGTTAAACCGTCCGATTTTTAACTCTTCTTATGATTCGCCAGTTCTGAATATTAAGGATAATGAAGTGCAATTCAGGTATGTAGAGTTTCAGTCAATGGAGTTTGACGAGAATTCAAATTCTAATGCGCTTACAAATATTTTGGCGTATTATGCCAATATTATTTTAGGATTCGATTATGATACTTTTTCTCCACTTGGAGGATCTGCCTATTTTCAGAAGGCTCGCGACATTGTTAATCGCTCACAGAATGCCCGAGAAAAGGGTTGGAGAGCATTCGAAGGGAATTTTAACCGCTTTTGGTTGGTTGAGAACCTTACCAATAAAGCTTATGGCCCATTCCGTGAGCTGCTTTACCGTTATCATCGTTTAGGCTTGGACGTTATGGCTGAAAAACCTGATATTGGCCGTTCGGAAATTGCTGATGCTTTAAAAAATATGCAGCGCGTATATAGGTCTAAACCTGACACTTATATAAACCGTATTTTTTTTGATGCCAAATCAGATGAGCTTGTTAACATATTCTCGAAAGGAAATAATGACGAAAAAGGAAGGGTTATGATAGTTCTTACCGAATGTGATCCGTCCAACTCGGGAAAATATGAGAAAATTTTAGATCAAAAGATTTTTTAATACTAATCATACCCGAATGTTAACACGTCTAAAAATTCAGAATTATGCCTTAATCAGGGAACTTGATGTAGATCTTCGACCCGGCTTTTCAATTATTACAGGTGAGACAGGTGCCGGAAAATCAATTTTGCTTGGTGCTCTGTCTTTGATTCTCGGTCAAAGAGCCGATTCTTCAGTTCTGAAAGACAAAAAGGCTAAATGTGTTGTTGAGGCTGTTTTCAAGGTTGATGTATTAGGGATTGAAGAGTTGTTTCATGCAAATGATCTTGATTATGAAAATTTTGCAATTTTTAGAAGGGAAATTAATCCAGCAGGTAAATCCCGTGCTTTTATTAACGATTCGCCTGTGATGCTTAAAACGATGCAGGATATTGGTATTCATCTTATTGATATACATTCTCAAAACCAAAATTTGGAATTGAACAATCAATCATTTCAAATGATGGTTGTTGATATCTGTGCAGGAAATCAGGAGTTGCTTTTGTCATACAAAGAAAGTTACAAAGATTATCAAAAAATATCCGGCGATTTAGAGGAGGCTGAATCTAAGTTTGAAAAATCGAAATCCGACATAGATTATTTCCAGTTTCAATTCGATCAGTTGCACAAAGCCCTACTTGTTGCCAATGAGCAGGAGTTGCTCGAAAAGGAACTTGAGTTACTAACTCATGCTGAGGAGATTAAGTCAGTTTTGACAAATGTATCGGAGTTACTCAATGGTGAGAATATTTCTGCACTGATCCAGCTTAAGACATCTCTTGGATTGATTATTAAATTGAACAATTTTTTACCGGAAGCTAATGGACTTTCTCAACGTTTAGAGAGTTTATATCTTGATTTAAAAGATGTTGCAGAAGAGTCTGGAGTTATTGCCGAAAAAGTGGAGTACGACCCCGAAAGAATAAGTTCAATAAATGAACGGCTTGATCTGATTTACTCATTGCAACAAAAACACCATGTGAAGACGGTTGATGACTTGATTTCACTCCGCAATTCTCTCGAATCTAAAATTATGGCTGTTTCCTCAAACGAAGATGAGATTCTCCGTCTGATACGTTTAAAAGAGCAGAAAAAAGTTGTTGTTGAAGATTTTGCTCAACGTTTATCAGCTCAACGCCATTTAGTTACTGATGAAATTGAATCAAGGGTTCTAAAACAACTTTTACAGTTGGGAATACCGAATTCAAAGTTTAAAGTTGAAATAACACCAACCAAATCTCCCGGAATACAGGGAATGGATATCGTTAGCTTTCTTTTTACTGCCAATAAAAACGGAGTTCTTTGCGAAATAGCAAAAGTAGCTTCCGGCGGTGAAATGTCAAGGGTTATGCTTGCCATTAAAGCATTGATATCTAAATCGAAAGCATTACCAACAATTATCTTTGACGAGATTGATGCAGGTGTTTCGGGTGATATTGCCGAACGTATGGGAATAATTCTGAAAGAGATATCTGCTGATATGCAGGTTATTAATATTACTCACCTTCCACAAATTGCAGCTAAGGGTGATCATCATTTTCTTGTTTATAAGCAGGATTCTGAAAATGAAACGACTACAAGATTGAAACTTTTAACTAAATCCGAAAGGATTGAGGAGCTCGCTAAAATGCTCAGCGGCGAAAACATCACTGCTGCTGCCATTTTGAATGCGGAGGAACTATTGAAATAGTATTTATTAATTGGAAACCATAAGGTTTTCATAAATTGTAATTAGATGGCTTTTAATTTATTAAAGGGAAAAAAAGGAATAATTTTCGGTGCATTGAACGAAAATTCGATAGCATGGAAAGTTGCGGAAAGGGCACTTGAGGAAGGGGCAACCTTTACACTTACAAATGTACCATTCGCCATCAGGATGGGTGATACTCAAACTCTGGCAGACAAATGCAACACTGTGGTAATTCCTGCTGATGCTGCAAATGTTGAAGACCTTGAAGCATTGCTTGTGAAATCAATGGAGCTTCTGGGTGGAAAACTCGACTTTATATTACATTCTATTGGCATGTCACCAAATGTAAGAAAGGGAAGGCATTACAGTGATCTGGATTATGACTATCTTTCGAAAACACTCGATGTTTCGGCAATATCTTTTCATAAATTATTGCAATCGGCACGAAAGCTTGATGCAATTAATGAATGGGGATCGGTGCTTGCACTATCGTATGTTGCATCTCAACGCACATTCTACGGTTATAATGATATGGCAGATGCCAAATCGTTGCTTGAGTCAATCGCACGAAGTTTTGGATATATTTACGGCAGTGAGCGGAAGGTTCGTATCAACACAATATCGCAATCTCCAACGCCGACAACTGCAGGAAACGGTATAAAGATGTTTGGTAATTTACTCGATTTTTCAGAAAGGATGTCGCCACTTGGGAACGCCACGGCTGACGAATGTGCTGACTATTGTATTGTTATGTTTTCGGATTTAACAAAGAAAGTTACGATGCAGAACCTTTTCCATGATGGAGGTTTTTCTTCGATGGGTATGAGTTTCAGTGCTATGGAGCAGTATAACAGAGGTTGCGATGAGGAACCAGATCACAAATTCGATTAAGAAAGTTACAGACGATTGATATTTTAGCTTTAATGGTTTTCTGAATGCAATTAATTCACTAAGAATACTTCAACGTGCTTAAATGCAATGATATAAATTATTTTTTTTAGGATGGAATGTACCATAAATATCGTTGAAGCTTTTTGAGTATCAGATATTTGGTAACTGATAACGATTGGGAAGTTCTGATTACAAAATTTCCATTACTAATGTAAACCAACCTACCGGCAACAACCGACAACCAACAACCAACCAACTATACATTATCTTTTGTGCAAACCACATTCCTTGGTATCGGGGCTTTCCCACCACCAACGGCCTGCTCTGATATCTTCACCAGGAAATATAGCTCTTGTACATGGTTGGCAGCCAATGCTTGGAAATCCTTTGTCATGTAATGGATTATATGGAATTCCATGTACTTTAATAAATTGTCGGACTTCTGCTTCTGTCCAGTCCATCAATGGATTAAGTTTAATTAGTCCGTTAGCTTCATCCCATTCAATCCGCTCCATATTATGCCGGGTAACCGATTGCTCGCTGCGTAAACCGCAAATCCAGACTTCCAATCCTGCAAATGCCCGTTTTAAAGGTTCGATTTTCCTAATTTTGCAACATTGCTTTCTGTTTTCAACATTTTCAAAAAACAGGTTGATACCCTTAGTGTTAACCATCTCTTCAACCTGGTTGGCCTCAGGGAAAAAAATGCTCATTTTAATCCCGTATTTATGGTTTGTTCTGTGAATAAGGTCATAAGTCTCAGGGAAAAGTCTGCCGGTGTCGAGGGTAAAAATTTTTGTGGTTTTATCAAGCTTACAAACAAAATATGTAAGTATTTGATCTTCGATTCCAAGACTGCTTGACAAAGCGATCTTACCTTTGAATTCACTCAGAAAACCGCTAATAAGCTCTTCTGCTGTTGAGTGTTTATATTTTTGATTGAGTGCTTCGATTTGTTTATTCATAGTTATTAATTTTTGAAGATTCTTTTTCAAGTTCTTCATCTGTTAAAAAGAATCCCTTTTTTACGGTTTTACGTCATTCTTCAATACATTTCCGAAAATCTTCAATATTTAAAACAAAAGCAGAATTTTGAGGAGCATCATTTATTACAGAATATTTAATACCAACATGTTTGCTACGAATGACAAAATTAAATCAAATTTGCAATATATGCAACTTTCCCGTTAATCGTTTCCCTCTTCTAATGGTGTCACCTCGGCAGTGAAAACAAAAATTCAAGTCCGCCTTCCTTTCTTTTACGTGCTGAAATTTCTCCCTTAAAGCTTAAAATTGCGTTTTTAACAATTGCAAGTCCCAAACCTGTTCCACCTTGCTTTCGTGAGCGACCTGAATCAACTCTGTAGAACCGCTCGAAAAGGCGGGATAGGTGTTCCTCATCAACACCGGCTCCGTTATCCGAAAATGAGAAATAGTGAAATGTTTGATCTTCGTGGTATCTGTTAATTGAAATGGTGATATTTTCTCCGCCGTAGTTTACTGAGTTTTCCATTAAATTTCGAAAAATCGAGAAAATTAATGACGAGTTTGCATTTACAATCACATCATCTTCAACGGTACAGGAAACTTGTATCATTTTTTGTCTGATCTGATCACTAAAACTTTCAATCGCTTCGTGAACAACCTTCTTTATCCGCACTTTTTCATGAATATACAGTTCCGAATACTCCTCAATTTTATTTAACAGAGCGATGTCGGCTACTAATTGTGTGAGTCTTTCAGCTTGATTATAAGCTTTTTCGATAAAATAAAGCTGTTTGCTTTGATCAAGATCGGGATTGTTTAGAATTGTTTCGAGATATCCCTTTACCGAAGAAATGGGTGTCTTTAGTTCGTGAGAAATATTCGAGGTGATTTGTTGTTTCATTATGCTTCGCCGCATTAGTTGGGTTTGGTCGGCGATTAGTATTTCGAAACTCTTATCCGGAAATATAATGCACTGAATATTAAAATGATACCCGTCTTTTTGTATTGAATAATCCATTCGTGGCAGTTCCTGAGGTTGGAAAGTTGTATTGGCAGATATCGTGTTGTCAATGAAGTCGTTTACTTTGCGAAATTCCTCCGACAGAAAGATTTTTTCAATAGAAATTGTTGTCTCTTCGGCAATTGTATTAATGTAAAATATGAAATGGCTGTTGTTCAGAATTGCTTTTTTATTGGCCGAAAAGAAAGCAATACCTTCTTTTAGAACAAAAAGATGGCTGATTAATTTTTCCTTTTCGAGTACAAGCTCAGTCTTTGTTTTACGAAGTTGCTGGTATAACTGTATGATTTCCTGACTTATAAAGCCGAGTTCGTCTTTTGGAAAGCGGGTATCGTCATCAATAACAATAGTTTCGTTTCGTCTTATTTTTACTGCAAAATCTTTTAATCTGGTTATTGAGTCGCCTAAATGATTCGCAATATAACTGAGTAACAAACCGAAAACAAAAAATAAAAAGATAAAAAATGGAATAAAAACCTTGTCTGCTTTGAGAAAAGCTTTTAGTTGTGTATCGTAAATTACGGCAGCTCTGATAACATAATTCTTGTATGATTTTGCATAGTAGATGTATTCTTTGTTTGTTGTTGACGAATGTCGGATATTTTCTCCGAATTCGCTGAAAAGAGCTTTTTGAAATTCGGGTCTTTCTTTATGGTTTTCCATACTATTATAATCGGATATTGTATTATCGTACAATACTTTACCTTCAAAGTTGATAACTGTAATACGAACTTTTTCGGTCGGAACGATGTTTTTAAGACTGTCAAGTTTGGCGAAAGACACTGATTTAAGCAGCGAATAATGTTCAATGTAGCGATTTGCGAGGTCGGTATATTCATTCAATGATGTTTCGAGCTGAGCAATTCTGAAATGTTGTTCTCGTTTATTCTGGTAAAGAATAATGGAGAAAGTAAATATGGCAAAAAGAAGAAAATAATAAAAAAATAGTTTCCATCTGATTGTTTTTCTGTCGAATAGCATAATTTAGAAGTTTTAAATTAAATTTCAAAATAATATCCGAAGCCGGGTTTGTTACGAATGTAACAACCATATTCTTCCATTTTTCGTCTCAAACGTGTAATATTGACATCTACTGTACGGTCAATTACAATTACGTCATTTTCCCAAATTCGGCGTAGTATCTCCTCACGTGAGAAAATCCGGCCCGGAGTTTTGGCAAGTAAAGTGATAATCTCAAATTCTTTACGGGTGAGTTCAACTTTTTTGTCACCGATAATAAGGCGTTTGGATTCGAAATCTATAATAATTTCACCTATGCTCATCGAAGTTGCATCCACCTTTGTTACCTCTACTTTAGCTCTTTTTAAAACAGCTTTTACTCTTGCCTGCAATGCTCTGATAGAAAATGGCTTTGTTATATAATCATCGGCACCGAGACTAAATCCGGTTAGCAAATCGTTTTCGGTATCTCTCGCAGTTAGAAATATGATCGGTACTTCAAGTCGCATCTCCTTTCTTATCCTTTGAGCCAGACTAAATCCGGATATCTTTCCCATCATTACATCAAGAATCAGTAAATTGTAAAGGGTGAGGTCTTTCTTTAGTGCCTCCTCTGCTGAAAAGCAAGTATCAACAAGATACCCCTCACTTTCGAGATTAAACTGCAAGATCTCATTAAGATCCTCTTCATCTTCAACTATAAGTATCCTCTTATTCTCATTCATAGCTAATCTTTTGTTTCGTTTAGGTGATTCTGATGTCGGATATCTGTCCCTTCCATTGCATATATTGAAGCTTCGGCAACATTAGTTGCGTGATCTGCGATCCGTTCGATGCTCGAAATAATGCTGTTAATATGTATAAAGCTAAAAAGCAGTTGCTGGGTTTCTTCCGGCAATTTACTTTTTGTAATTGCCTTTCTGATTAGCTTGTGATTCATTTCGTCAACAACCTCATCATTTGTAATTGCCCATATTGCAAATTCTTTATCGCTGTTTACAAAGGATAAAATTGCTTTTTGAACCATATTTACACTAACTAAAAGCATGTTATATATAACATCCGACATGCGGTTGTATGTTTCGCCATCTTGTATCCGTGGTATAAACTTCACTATATCCATCACCAGATCACCAATTCTTTCAAGGTTAATGACAATCTGGTAGCAGGCCATCAACTTCCTAAGATCGGAGGCAACGGGTTTTTGCAGAACAATAGTATTTATGATTTTCTCACTAAGTTTTATCTCGAAATTGTCTGATTTTTCTTCATTGATATTCAGCTCTTTCAACACTTCTTCCGAAATTGTTAGCGATCCTGAGTTAATCACTTTTTCGAGTATTGACAACTGACTCAAAATCAAGTTTGCATAATCCTCGAAATGACTGATAATGTTCTGTATAGCACTCTCTTTTTTAATATTCATAAGAAAACGTTTTTAAAAAGTAAAGGAATTTATAAAATACTACATCCCATTTTTTCAAGGAATAAATTTAGCCGAATTTTCCTGTCAGATAACCCTCTGTTCGTGAATCTTTCGGATTTGTGAACATTTTAGTTGTTTTATCATATTCCACTAATTCGCCAAGGTACATAAACATTGCATTATCAGATATACGTGCTGCCTGCGACATATTATGAGTTACCAAAATAATGGTGTAATTATTCTTGAGACCAACCAACAAATCTTCAATTTTGGCCGTTGAAAGTGGATCAAGTGCTGATGTTGGCTCATCCATAAGAATCACCTCTGGTTTAAAAGCCAAAGCACGGGCAACGCAAAGTCGTTGTTGCTGACCTCCTGAAAGGAAATTGCCTTTTTTATTAAGCGAATCTTTCACCTCATCAAACAAACCAACATCATGAAGCGAACTTTCGACAATCTCGTCTTTTTGAGCTTTTTTTAATTTACTACCATTCAAATTGTATCCGGCTATCACGTTTTCGTAAATGCTCATGGTTGGGAAAGGGTTTGGTCTCTGAAAAACCATCCCAATCTTTCTACGAAGCTTAGTAGTTGACATTTCGTAAATACTGTCGCCATTTAATTTTATTTTTCCCTGAGTGTTGATGTTGGGATACAATTCGTGCATTCGGTTGATGGCTCTGAGCAATGTACTTTTACCGCAACCCGAAGGACCCATAATGGCTGTAATGGCATTACGTTTTACATCGGCTGTAACATCTTTAACTGCATACTTATCCTTTCCGTAAGCAATTGACAGATTGCTTATTGACAATACAGGATTCGATATTTGTAATATTTTGTCGTTCATGAATTTTATGAAATTTATTTTGCGGATTTCAACTATATTTCATTGAGATTCGTTTTGCAATAATGTTTAAAGTTAAAACAAATCCCATTAAAAATAGTGACGATGACCACACCAGGTCAATCATATTGGGATTATTGTAAAATTCCCAGATTTGGAGCGGTACGGCACTGGTTGGCTTAGCAATATTAAAATTGATGGTTGTACAGCCCAGAGTAGTTAGCATAAGCGGAGCTGTTTCGCCTAATACTCTTGATATCGAGAGTAATATGCCTGTCATCAATCCACTGAATCCTGATGGAATCATTACTTTAAGAATAATTTTATGATAAGGTACACCTAATGCTGCGCCTGCTTCTTTAATGGAAATTGCTATCATTTTCATTGTTTCTTCCGTTGATCGGATAATAAGTGGGAGCATCATAATTGCAAGTGCAACACTTCCTGCCAACGCAGAGAATCCTTTTGTTATACCTTGTACGATCCATATATAGGCTATTAATCCCAATACTACTGATGGAACTCCCTGCAGAATATCGGTAAGGCTTCTGATAAAATTAGCATATTTTTTCCCTTGATTTTCATAAAGAAAAATCCCAATTAAGATACTTACCGGAATAGCAATCATAGATGCTACTGCTACCATCAACATGGTTCCTGTTATTCCGTTTGCAATTCCACCGGGGATGATTTCTCCGTTTCGTACAGCAGTCATAGCCTGTAGTGTATCGGGAGCAACTTTTACGAAAAAATCAATATTTATTTGTTTTAATCCTTTGATAAGTAATTCATATACAATCAGTAAAATTGGAGATATGGTAAGGATAGACAGAGCTATAACTGTCCCAAAGAACATTTTATTTTTCAGTTCCCTCCAATTTGAACTGTCTTTATCTTCGATAATTGCTTCTCTTTTCATTATTTAATGAATTATGCATATTTACGAATAATGAGTTTACCGGAGGCATTTACAAGAGCTGTAACAGCGAAGAGAAGTAACCCGATAGCTATCAATGAACTCAGTTTCAGCCCATCTGCTTCACCAAATTGGTTCGCAATTACACTGGCCATAGTATTTCCCGGACTGAACAATCCAGTTGGGATGATATTGGCATTTCCTATCAGCATCGTCACTGCCATTGTTTCGCCAAGTGCTCTGCCAAGTGCAAGTATATAACCTGCAACAAGTCCGGACCGGGCATTTGGCAGTATTACACTAATAATAACTTCGAGGCGTGTCGCTCCGAGAGAATATGCTGCTTCTTTCAATTCGTTGGGAACCATTGATATAATTTCATTGCTGATTGAGGTTGCGTAAGGTATAATCATGATAGCCAATATCAAACCTGATGTAAATATGCCGTAACCCTGACCTGAATAACCAAGCTCAGCAATTAACGGTCGTATGGTGTAAAAACCCCATAGACCATAAACGATTGATGGCACTCCAGCAAGTAAGTCAACCAAAGTACTTAAGATATTTGCAATCTTAGTTTTTCGGTAGTATTCGGCAATAAATAAAGAAGTGGAAAAAGCCAATGGAAAACATATCATCAGCGCAAGCAAAGAAGTAATAACTGTACCTGCAACAAATGGCATTGCTCCATAAGATTCTCTGCCTTCTGTTGGATTCCAGTCTGTTGAGAAAATGAAACCAAACAAACCAAACTCCTTAAAAGCAGGAATAGCACCCTTAATCATTGAGTATGCCATTCCTGCAAAAATGAGCAGAATAACAACTGACGATGCCTTTAAGAGGTTTTTTATAATTTTTTCGCTTGACACCTTA
>CAILKW010000559.1 GCA_903834845.1 uncultured Bacteroidia bacterium
ATGCAATTGATTAATTATTTTATGAAAAACACAAGATTTTTTGACACTCTGTTTATCCTTATTTGTGGTGTAGTTTTCTCTGTTATCACTTGGTATGGGTATTCGAAACTTCTTGGTCAATTCTCAATCATTGTGGCGTTAGCAGCATATTTTGTTGGCAAATATGTAGGACAAATCGAATCGGATAAAAAACATAATAAGGATAAACCACTATAGACATTGGGGGGTAAAGTCTATGTTGTTTCAGAAATTGAATTCAATGCAGTATTAAGAAAACCGGAACATAATAAAGGCTTTAAAATTGGCGGTTGAAGTAAATAATAGGGTGTTTGTTGCCCGCCATGAAGTTTCGTTATTGGTTGACAATGGAGTACAACTCAATCTGCCACTTGTTATAGCCTCGGCAGTAATAACCTCTAATCGAATATTTGTGTTATTGTATGCATCAGCGGGTTTCTCGTATAATTTTTATGGTGAGGATTCCCGCAGCAGTATTATTCATTCTTTCGGTTTAAATTATCAACATTCGCAATACATTTTGACCTTCTTTTATTCTTGGTATTTTGCAGATATTTGATTACACAAACTATTGAAATCCTGAACTTTGCAGTCAGGTGTGCCAGCCTCAATATCGGCAGCAACAATATTCTATTAACGGATATGTAGTTTCGGTATGTTGTATTTGTGTAGTGATGCAATTAAGAAAATGAACCAATTCCCGAAAAATCGGCAATCGTTTAGTATATTTGTAAAAATTATGACAATGGAAACAGACAGAGTAAATATAATAAAAAGGCCAATTGGGTTTATTGTTTTAAATATAAGCTTATTAGGTTGTACAATCAGGTATGACTACAACGGAAATAACCCCCGTAATAGGGTTATACAATCGTTAGCAGACAGTTTTGAACGGCTGTAGTGCAAATTGGAAACAAGTAAATAAAACAAATTTTTGAAATGAACGAACAACAGAAAAATTGGTTTGATAATCTTTACGAAATAAGAAACAAGACTGCAACAACCTTGATGAACGATTTTGCGGTTGGTAATATATGGAATAGCGTAGTTGAAAAATATTCCGACCAAGCACATTTTATATATGAGTTATTGCAAAACGCCGATGATTCAAAAGCGACAAAATCTGCGTTTGAATTAACAGAGAAGGGACTGTATTTCAATCACAATGGTATTAAGCATTTTTGGGTTTCAAATCCTGCATCAGAAAAAGAGGACCAAGAAAAAAATCAGCTTGGCGATATAAATGCCATTACAGCTGTGGCTCAATCTAATAAAAAAGACCTTTCTACTATTGGCAAGTTCGGTGTTGGTTTCAAAGCCGTTTTTCAGTATACCGAAACACCGCATATATACGACCCGAATTTTCGTTTTAAGATTGAACGTTTTATCGTTCCTGTAAAATTAGAGATCGATTTGAAAGACCGAAAAGCAAACGAAACCGTTTTCTATTTTCCTTTCGACAAGAACGAAATGTCCGCTACTAAAGCATATTCCGATATTTTGGAAAAACTAAAAAAATTAGTTTATCCAACTTTGTTTTTGACGAATTTACAGGAGGTTTTGTGGAAAACCGAAAGTGAAAGTGGTACCTATCTGAAAGAAACAAAAGAAAAAGTAGAATACGAAAATATCATTTGCGAAAAAATAGAACTTTTACAGGAAGTTGGATTAAACACAAGCAACGAAAAAGTTATACTTTTCACACGCTTTAAAGAAAATCAGCCGTACACTTATTCCATTGGCTATTTTCTTGATAAAAGGGGGGAAAAACTAGTTCCAAAGCCAATTCATGCATTCTGCTTTTTCCCCACCAACGAGGTAACCAACTTGAATTTTATTCTTCACGCACCGTTTTTACTTACCGACAGCCGCGAAGGAATTAAAAAAGGACAAACTGATGGTTGGAATGAAGATTTAATTGTCAAACTTGCCCAACTCGCTGCTGACAGTTTACTAATTCTAAAAGATTTGAAACTGATTAACGATGATATTGTCGAAATAATTCCTTACAAACAACCCGTGGAGTTTTTTGCAGCTTTTTATAATACGATAAAGAAAAAATTTGAAAATGAAGAATTGTTACCATCAAAAGATGGGAGTTACATTAAAAAAGATAACGCCTATTGGGCTTCAGTTCCGAAATTAGCAGAATTATTTTCAAATGACCAACTTACTGATATACTCGAAGATGAAGAAATTAACAAATGGGTTTTTACATTAAAAGGACGGGATGAGATTTTACGTGGAAACAAAGAACTTGCTGATTATATAGATTCAATTACGAACATCTGGATAGATGAAAAAGATTTACTGACTGGATGGTCATACGAAAATGGAGATAAACAAAATGGTATTACCCGTAAATTTATAGAAAAACAGAATGATGAATGGCTAGTTTCTTTTTATAGCTGGATTTCTGATACTGATGGTCGTAAAAAATTTGCAAAAGACAAACCGTTTTTCCTAAACCACCAAAGAAAAGCAGCTTCCGCTTTTGACCAAAGTAATAAATTAATACTTTAGGTATAGGCGTTTAGACATCCCATGTTAATTAACAGATTGTAAACGAATAGGCTTAGAAAAAATCATCTTTCTTATGAGTACATCGAAGATTGTTCCCATATTTGAACGTCTATTGTGCCTAAAATGGAACTCATCA
>CAILKW010000560.1 GCA_903834845.1 uncultured Bacteroidia bacterium
ACTTTGGCAAAACAAGAGGGAGAACTTGCCAAAGAAAAATATACAAGCCTGTTCGACTTTGCACCTTCAGCCTATTTTACCCTTACGGCCAGCGGCAACATCGCTGAGACAAACATGTTGGGAGCGAAAATGCTTGGCAAAGACCGCCGAAACCTGTTGAATAACAGGCTTGCAATTTTCATTACGAACGATTCAAGAAATACTTTTGCTGATTTTCTTTCAAAAACAGTCAGTGATAAAAGCCCGCAAAGCTGCGAAGTTATCTTTGAGGCCGTTGACGGCATGCTCACGTATGCCTACCTGAGCGGCACCATGGCCGACGACGGAATTCATTGTCTGATAACAGCAGTGGATATTACTGCACGCAAGCAGACTGAAGGTGAATTGCAAAAAAGCGAGGAAAAGTTCCGGCAACTCGCCGAAAGTTCTACCATTCTTGTTTATCGTTTACTATTAAAGCCTCAATTAAAATTCGATTATGTAAGCCCTTCAGCAACGGCTATTACTGGATATACACCCGAAGATCACTACAACGATCCGCAACTGGGGTTCAAACTGGTTCATCCCGACGACAGGATATTGCTCGAAAACACAACCAGATACAGCAGAGGCGAACCTCTGGAGCTGCGATGGATACGAAAAGACGGTCGTGTAATCTGGACTGAGCAACGTAATGTATTGCTGTTTGATGAAAATAACCAGCCGTATGCCATTGAAGGAAATGCCAGGGATATTACAGATCGCAAAACTATAGAACTGGGCTTTCGCAAAGAAGCAGATCGGAATTCGTTGTTACTCGATTTATTTGCTAATGCATCGGCACTTACCGATAAAGAACTTTACGACCAGGCACTGGATATAGCCGTTAAAATTACCGACAGCAAAATTGGTTTCTTTCACCAGATAAGCGACAACCAGCAGGAAATCATTCTCACTACCTGGAATGACGAAGCAAAGAAAAACTGTACTACTATTTACGACAATCATTATCCCATTCAAACAGCAGGAAACTGGGCCGATTGTGTAAGACAAAAGAAAGCGGTTATTTACAATGATTATCCCGTATCGTCGAATAAAAAAGGGCTGCCCCAAGGTCATGCCCATATCGGCAGATTCATGAGCATTCCTGTAGTAGATGAAGAAAAAGTCCGTTTGATTTTTGGCGTAGGCAATAAATCATCGGATTACACTGATTTGGATGCAATACAGATACAAGCCGTAGCCAATGAATTACATAAAATACTTGAAAAACGCAAAGTAGAAAAAGACCTTCAGAAAAGCAAAGAACGCTGGCATTTTGCCATCGAAGGAAGTAACGATGGTATCTGGGACTTGAATATAATCAAAGGTGAAGTCTTTTTCTCAAATCGTTGGAAAGAGATGCTCGGCTATGGATCTGACGAACTTGAAGGAAATCTCAGCGAATGGCAAACCCGTGTTCATCCTGATGATATTGAATTTGTAATGTACAAGCTGCAGCAGCATTTTGAACAATTGGCTCCGGATTATGCAACCGAGCACCGCATATTATGCAAAGACGGATCCTGGAAATGGATACTGGACCGTGGCAGAGTTCTTCAATGGACTGCAGAGGGTAAACCTGCTCGTATGGTTGGTACACATACCGACATCACCGAACGAAAGTTAATGGAGGAAACTCTGCAATTAAGCGAAAAACGCTACCGGACAACGATTGAAAGCATCAGCGATGCCTTTTTTTCACTTGACAACGAACTTAGATTTACTTACTTTAACAAACAGTCCGAAATACTTCTGTTGAAACAAAGCAGTGATGTTCTGGGAAAACAGCTATTCAGTGAAGTATTTCAGGAGGCAAAAGGAAGCATATTTGAAGATAAATACACATGGGCCCTTGCCAATAAAAAGGTTTGCGCATTTGAAACATTTTTTGGTGTTAAGCCTTTAATAAACTGGTATAACGTAAGAGTATATCCAGGGAAGGACGGAATATCTGTCTTCTTTACGATTATTACCGAAAAGAAGAAGGCTGAACAACTGCTTTTAGCCCAGAAAAACCAACTGAACAAGGCGCAGGAGATTGCCCATCTGGGCAGCTGGGAGTTGGATCTACTTACAGGCGAACTCAACTGGTCGGATGAAACCTATCGCATTTTCGGATTGACCCCGAAGGAGTTCCCGGCAACCAACAAGGCGTTTCTCGAATCAGTACACCCCGATGATCGTGAAGCCGTTAATTCAGCCTATTCAGAATCAATTCGTGAAGACCGGGACAGCTATGAAATTGAGCACCGGGTTATTCGTAAATCAACCGGTGAATTACGTTGGGTTTACGAAAGATGCGAACACATCAGGGATAATACAGGCACGATTGTCAGGTCGTTTGGGTCAGTATTGGATATCACCGGGCACAAACTGGCAGAGGATAAACTGAAGGAGAGTGAAGAAAAATACAGATTACTATATGAATCTAACCAAATGCCAATATCGATTTTTGATATTGAAACACTTTATTTCCTTTCTGCAAACGAAGCTTTTGTAGCTAAATATGGCTACACAAAAGAAGAATTGTTAAATATGACTATTCTGGATATCAGGCCAGGTTCTGAGGTAGATAGAGTAAAACAGTCAATCAAAATAATTGATAAAGGTCTTGTAAATGTAGGCGAATATCTTCACAAAAAGAAAAATGGTGAAATCATACAAGTTGAAATTATCAGGTATGATTTGGTTTTTGAAGGGAAAAATGCAAAACTGGTTTTTGCCAATGATATTACCAAACGTAAACTTGCAGAAAAGCAATTGAGCGAGAGCGAAGTTCAGTACCGTAATCTGGCTGACTCCGGGTCTGCCCTGATCTGGACATCTGGTAGCGATAAACTTTTTAATTATTTTAACGCTCCATGGCTTAAATTCACTGGAAGAACACTGGCACAGGAAATGGGTAATGGCTGGGCAGAAGGGGTTCATCCCGATGATTTCGACAAATGCCTGGAAATATATCTTACTTCATTCGATAAACACGTATCATTTGAAATGGAATACCGTTTGCGTCATTCAAGCGGAGAATACAGGTGGATACTGGACATGGGCACCCCAAATTTCGACAGCACTGGGGAATTTATCGGATACATCGGTCATTGTTTCGACATCTCCGAACGCAAGCTTTTCGAAGATACCCAAACTTTTTTACTAGGCTGTGGTTTGCCCGGAACCGGCGAGGACTTTTTTGAATCGTTGGCCCGCTACCTGGCCGAAACTCTGAACATGGAATATGTCTGCATTGACCGGCTCGAGGGTGACAGGCTTACTGCGCAAACTGTTGCCATATATAATAAAGGCCGGCTTGAAAGCAATGTGCAGTATGCTCTGAAGGATACACCCTGCGGCGAAGTGGTTGGCAAGAGTGTTTGTTGTTATCGAAATGGGGTACGGCATCTCTTTCCGAATGACATGGCATTACAGGAACTCAACGCGGAAAGCTATGTTGGTACCACTCTGATTGACTCCAAAGGACAGGCAATTGGTTTAATTGCAGTTATCGGACACCAGCCATTACATAGCGAAGGAAAGGCGGAATCATTACTGAAATTGGTTGCATCGCGGGCTGCAGGCGAACTGGAGAGACGTGAAACAGAAAATGCCATGAAAGAAATGCTGAAGCAATTAAAGAAAGCTAAAGAACGAGCCGAAGAAAGCGACCGCCTTAAATCCGCTTTCCTTACCAATATGAGCCACGAAATTCGTACACCCATGAACGGAATTTTAGGATTTTCCGAACTGCTTAAAACACCCGGTCTTACCGGCGCTGAGCAGCAAACGTATATCAGGATAATCGAAAAAAGCGGAGCACGAATGCTTAATATCATCAACGACATTGTTGATATCTCGAAAATAGAAGCTGGTCTGATTAAATTAGAAATGAAGGAGACGAATATAAACGAACAAATCGAATTCATTTATGCTTTCTTCAAACCCGAGGTGGAAGCAAAAGGACTGAAACTCTCATTTAAAATCCCCCTGTCTGCAAAAGAAGCCACCATCATAACCGACCGTGAAAAAATTTATGCCATCCTTACCAACCTGGTTAAAAATGCCGTTAAATACACTGAAATAGGTACCATTCAACTTGGTTATTATAAAATTGCAGCAACGGAGCATGCTCCGTTGCTGCAATTTTATGTAAAAGATACCGGTATTGGAATTCCAAAAGACAGGCAGGCAGCCATCTTCGAACGTTTTGTTCAGGCTGATATTGAAGATATAAAAGCACGTCAGGGAGCAGGTTTGGGTTTAACGATTACAAAATCGTATGTTGAAATGTGTGGTGGCAAAATATGGGTTGAAAGTGAAGAAGAAATTGGTTCAACCTTTTACTTCACCATACCTTACAATGCTGAACCGGAAGAAAAAAATGCTCTCCCAAAAGTGTTGCCTCTTGAAAAAGCGAACTATAATTTTTCAAACCTGAAAGTATTAATTGCCGAAGATGATGAAGTATCAACAATATTGCTGGAGGTAGAATTCAAATCCATTGGTAAAGAAATACTAACAGTCAGATCAGGAATTAAAGCCGTTGAAATTTGTCGCGATAATCCTGACATAGACCTGATATTGATGGATATTCAGATGCCCGAAATGGGCGGATATGAAGCCACACGGAAAATCAGGACATTTAACAAGGATGTAATTATAATTGCTCAAACCGCTTATGCGTTGGCAGGTGACCGGGAAAAGGCACTCAAGGCAGGATGTAATGACTATATTACAAAACCGTTAAGCTATAGCATACTATTGGAGTTGA
>CAILKW010000561.1 GCA_903834845.1 uncultured Bacteroidia bacterium
TCTACTCTTTCGGAGCACTTGAAAGAATTGAAGAAGGCAGGCCTGATTCAGGGAGAAATAAATCCACCTTACATCAAATATTGTATTAACCGTGAGAATTGGCTGGAGGCTCAGCAAATGTTAGGGGATTTCTTTAAACGATAAAAAATTTCTTAAAATGTTTCGTAAATTTGCGAAATACTATAACAATTATAACTATGAATATTAAAATTTTAGGTTCCGGCTGTCAAAAGTGTAAGACACTTGAGAAATTGACCCAGGAAGTGGTAACACAAAATGGAATTGATGCTACCATAACCAAAGTGGAAGATATTGTGGAAATCATGAAGTATGGCATTATGACAACTCCCGCCCTTGTTGTTGATGAAAAAGTTGAAATAAAAGGACGGATACCTTCTATTGATGAAATCAAAAGAGTATTAACGCGGTAGATTTGAAAGTTACAAATTAATAAATCCAATATCAAAATGAAAAAGATTCTATTATTCAGTTTTTTAATCGTTTTTACAATGAGCAATTATTGGAGTTTTGCTCAAGATTCAAAAAAAACAACTCAAAGCTCACAATCGGTTAAAGTTGAAGCCTATTATTTTCACATGTCAACTCGTTGCGTTACCTGTAAGACAGTAGAGGCAGAGGCTAAAAAAGATTTGGAATCACTTTATGGTGAAAAAGTAAATTTTCAAGCCATTAATATCGAAGATGATGCAAATAAAGTGATTACCGAAAAATTGAAGATCTCAGGTCAGACACTTTTAATTGTAAAAGGCGATTCGAAAATCAATCTTACAAACGAAGGTTTTTTGTATGCAGTGAATAAACCGGAAAAATTCAAATCAATCATCAAAGAAAAAGTTGACGGACTATTAAAACTGTAACAGATGGATTTTTTGACCAATCTGCTCGAAAACAGTACTATGCCGTGGCTATCGGCATTGGTGCTGGGCTTAATGACTGCCATTAGCCCTTGTCCGTTGGCGACAAACATCACCGCTGTAGGATTCATCAGTAAGGATATTAAAGACCGAAACCGTGTTTTTATCAACGGAATTCTTTATACTTTGGGTCGTGCAATCTCTTACACTGCAATAGCTCTGATAATTTATTTCGGGGCTGATCAGTTTAAGTTTTCTGCTTTTTTACAGATTTACGGTGAAAAACTGCTTGGTCCTTTACTGATTCTTATCGGTCTTTTTATGCTTGATTTCATCAAACTAAAATTCCCGGGTGTAAATGGTCTAACCTCAAAAATGGAGACTAAAACCAAATGGGGCTATCTTGATGCCATTTTACTGGGAATGGTTTTCGCCTTAGCTTTTTGTCCATACAGCGGAGTGCTTTATTTTGGAATGTTGATTCCAATAACAGTTACAAGTGCCTCAGGATTATATCTGCCGATAGTTTTTGCTCTTGCCACTGGAATACCCGTAATACTATTTGCTTGGATATTGGCATATACCGTTTCTGGATTGGGTAGCGCGTACAAAAAAGTAAAAATTTTTGAAATATGGTTCAGACGGGTAATTGCTGTTCTGTTTATTATCGTTGGTATTTATTACATAATCAGAGTGTTTCTTTAATATTTTTTTAACTGTATTATTCGGGATTTTACGAAATGATCAAGAACATCATCAATGTTAATCGAAAACTGTGGATTCCTGTTCTGTTTCTGCCAATCTGGTATTTAATCTATTATAACCTTCAGACGATAACTGACTGGTTGGTTGACAACGTGATTGGAATGGAAAAAGGAACCCGACTGACAGAGGCAGTACGATTTTTCCTTTTTGAGTTGCCTAAGGTTTTGCTGCTGTTAATGTTGATTATTTTCATTGTTGGAATAATCCGCACCTATTTTTCACCGGAACGTACGCGTAAAATGCTCGAAGGTAAATCAACTTTTACCGGAAATGTACTTGCCTCACTATTAGGAATTGTAACTCCTTTTTGCTCATGTTCTGCCATCCCACTTTTTCTTGGTTTTGTTGAATCAGGTGTTCCTTTGGGAGTCACTTTTTCGTTTCTGATAGCAGCACCTATGATTAATGAAGTTGCTGTAATTCTGTTATTTGGAATGTTCGGATGGAAAGTGGCCCTTATTTATGTTCTTACCGGCTTGGCAATTGCAATTTCTGCGGGTTGGATTATTGGAAAGTTAAAACTCGAAAAGTGGGTTGAACCCTGGGTATATCAAACCCATCTGGGTGGCAATGGACTGGAGAAAGAGATGGTCACCTTTGAAAATCGGATTAATCTCGGTTATGTTGCTGTTAAAGAAATTGTGGGTAAAGTCTGGCTCTATGTTGCTTTTGGAATATTAGTGGGAGCGGGTGCCCACGGATATGTTCCCGAAGATTTCATGGCTGCGCTGATGGGCAAATCGGCCTGGTATTCAATTCCGCTATCCATTTTGATCGGTATTCCATTGTATTCCAATGCCGCCGGAATAGTTCCAATTGTTTCTGTACTTATTGAAAAAGGGGCTTCTCTTGGAACTGCTTTAGCCTTTATGATGTCAGTAATTGGTCTGTCTTTGCCGGAAATGGTAATTTTGCGTAAAGTGCTGAAGCTTCCCTTGATATTCACCTTTGTAGGTATTGTAGGATTCGGAATTATGATTGTGGGATATTTGTTTAATTATATTTTTTAAGAAGATGAAAACAACTGAAAGACCAACATTACAGGATTTTCATATCGAAGGGGTAAGGCACATCAACCCATCGGATGCGCTGGAAGCCTTACAAAATGGTGAAGCTGTTATGATTGATGTTCGCGAAATGGATGAGGTCAAGCTCGAAAGCATTCCCCTTGACCGAGTTCTAAATCATCCGATGTCGGTGATAATGGACAGACTGCCTTATATAATTAAAGAACAGGATATTATTTTGGCCTGTCCCGGAGGTGTCCGAAGCTCAAAAGTGGCCATTTTGCTAATTCAGCATGGATATAATCGGGTAGCGAGCCTTGATGGTGGACTTAGGACATGGAAAACATTGGGAATGCCCTTTGATAGTAATCTTTCGCAGGGAGGATGCGGATGTAATTGGAATTCACCAACAAAAACAAGTAAATCAATCCTACTATCGAAGACAAATAAAAATATAGTTAATGGGTTAGATTTGAAACATTTAAAACTGATTTGATATGGGAACAAAACTTTTACAAAGGTTTATAATGGTTTTAGTCTTACTCATTAGTATATTTTCGACCGACTATGCACAAAATCCTCCGGCAAAGGAAAAGCGGAAGGAAGGTGCCTTAAAATACAAAGTAACCTTCATTGAACTTGGTTCAGTACGTTGCATTCCTTGCCAACAAATGCAGGCGGTAATGAAATCTATAGAAAAGAAATATAGTAATCAGGTGAAAGTTGTTTTCCACGATGTTTGGACACCGGAAGGAAAACCGTTTGGAAAACAGTACGGTATTGAGGCAATTCCTACTCAGGTATTTTTAGATGAAAACGGTAAAGAATTTTCGCGGCACGTTGGCTTTTTTCCAGAGGAAGAATTGGTGAAGGTTTTGAAATCCAAAGGTGTCAAATAGTATAAGTAATGAATTAAAAATAAAATCGTTATGAAAACAAATTCTTTAGGTTTTATCGGTGGTGGCCGGATCACCAAAATTTTTCTTCAGGCTTTTGCCAATAAGAATGTTGAATTTCAATCGGTTGTAGTTTTCGATACAAATGCCGAAGTGCTAAACAAGTTAAAACAGCAATTCCCTAAAATAGTGATTGCTGAAAATCTTCAACAGGCAGCATCTCAGCCTCTCGTTTTTATTGCCCTACATCCGCCAATGATTATGGAAACACTTGCCAAAATAGCTGATTCGGTTACGAACAAAGCCATAATAATTTCATTAGCACCCAAAATTACAATTGAAAAGATTGCATCTAAACTTCAGACTTTAAATATTGTGCGAATGATCCCTAATGCAACATCGTACATTAATGAAGGATACAATCCTGTGACATTCTCGCAAGGTTTTGATCAAAGTGAAATTTCGGTTGTAATGGATTTGTTTATATTATTAGGAAATACCTTCTTAGTAGCAGAACCCAAACTTGAAGCTTATGCCTTGATGTCGGCTATGTTGCCTACCTATTTCTGGTTTCAATGGAACGAACTTGCTAAAATTGGAATTCAAATGGGGTTAAGTGACGAAGAAAGCAAAGCATCTATAAATCAAACTTTAGTTGCTGCTATTAATCTGATGTTTAATTCCGGAATCTCGCCTGAACAAGTTATGGATTTAATTCCCGTAAAACCTATCGGCGAACATCAAGCACAAATTACTGAAATTTACCAAAGTAAGTTGATGGGGTTATTTGAAAAGATTAAACCATAATAGATTTATAAGCATCTGTTTTAAAGTCAAGTTCAAAGCAAGTACCTTTATTTATGGAACTTGTAACTTTTATATTAGCATCATGCAACACCATGATTTTTGCAACAATCGAAAGGCCGATCCCAAAGCCGCCTATAAATTTAGCATTTGTTCCTCTGTTAAAAGGTTTAAATATTTTTGCTATATCGCTTTCCGGAATGCCAACCCCGTAATCTTCAATACTAACAACCACGATGTTGCCGGATTTTGAGATTTTTATCTCTACGTCTCCTGAAGAGAATTTGCAGGCATTATCAATTAAGTTTTTAAAGGCAATCTCAAGCAGTCGATAATTACCTTTAATTATAAAATCCTCTTCATTTTCAGAATAATCAATTCTTGGTAAGATCTTCCTACCAGAATAATTTTCTTTTGATGATTGAATGGCACTAAAAACCAATTCATCAATCCTAATTTGGGATTTTGAAATGTTTTTCTCCGTGTTTAGCTGTGCAAGCTCCAACAGGCAGTTTATAAGCAGATTAAGCTTACGAAGATCTTCTGTCATACGACCAATATGCTCAACATACTCCTGGGGATCCCTTATGCGGCTAATAATATAATCAGATTCAGCAATCATAACGGCAAAGGGTGTCCGTAATTCGTGTGATGCATTCGATACAAATTCATCCTGACTTTTAAAAACAAGTTCAAGGTCGGACAACATCTTGTTAAATGTTATCGCCAATTGTTCAATTTCATCTTGTCTTTTCCCCTCATCCAACCGGCTGCTCAGCTTCGATGAATTAATTTCCTTTACCCTCGAGTTAATGTTCGATATTGGCCAAATGGCCAATTTTGAGAAAAAATAGGAGGTCCAAACGGAAAGACAAAGACTAAAAATAATACTCCAAAGAAGAACGACCTTTAATCCCCGCAGATTTTCAGCCCTGTACTTATCGTAGGCCATTACATAAACCTGGTAAAGCTGATTATTGAGCTTATGGTTGTACAATACACCATCTTTTTTACCGATAGAAAAATATTCGGGATTGCCTGAATGTTTACTACCTGAAAAATTGATAGTTTTAAGGTCTTGGATTTTATCGCTAAAGAGCATTTTATCTTTGGAGTCGTTGAGTACAATCTCCTCCTCCTCTAAAGACTTGGTAGTTTGGTAAATCTTTTTTAACAGTGTCGAATCAACTTCCTGAACATTAATCAATAATATTGCAGTATTTTGAGCCCGATCCAGTAAGTTTTGTCTGAATTTAGACAGTTGGCTATCATACGAAAAGTAATAAACCAATAAGCTAAAGACCATCAGTATTCCAAATACCAACAAAGTAAATTGAATTGATAATCTGGTTTTTATATTTACTTTAAAGTTCATTTTCGCTGGAATAAAAGCCAAATCCAAATTTGGTGTGTATAAGCTTTGGTTCAAAATCCCTATCAATTTTCTTTCGTAAATAATTCACATAGACGTCAATAATATTTGTACCTGTTTCGAAATCAAGATTCCAGACTTTCTCAATTATATATTCCCGGGTAAGTACTTTGTTTCTGTTCTTCAGTAAGAGTTCTAACAAGGAAAATTCTTTTGATGTAAGTTCGATTTTTTTGTCCGCACGAATTACTGTTTTGGAATCCAAATCCATCTCTAAATTTGACATTTTCAAAATTTTATCAATCGAACTTACTGTATTCGATCGCTTTAGGAAAACATTTATTCTGGCAAGCAACTCCCTAAAATCAAACGGCTTAAGAACGTAATCATCAGCACCCGACTCAAATCCTATCAATTTATTTTCAGGTGTGCCAAGTGCGGTGAGCATGATAATTGGAGTGTTACTGTTTGTTTTTCTGATTTCCCGGCACAATTCATAACCATTCATTAAAGGAAGGTTAATATCAAGAATAACAAGATCATAGTTTGTTTGCTCCATCATTTTCTTTCCAACATAGCCATCACTGGCAATATCAGTCCGAAATCCCGATTCCTTCAATTGTTTTTGAAGTACTTCAGCAAGCCGTTGTTCATCTTCAACTACTAATAAGTGAGCATCAATCATGGTAGAGATTTTGCACAAAAGTAAGATACAAATTGAAGTAATTTCATTTCTAATGATATTCTAATCAAATTCTAACAAAACCCTAATCATTGTTTTGGGAATTCAAATCTACCTTTGCCAACAATAATAATCAATAAAGAATTATCATAACATGAAGAAAATTAAAATAACAGCAAGTATGGCAATGTCCCTTTTCATTCTATTTGTAATAGCCTTTTTCATTGGTTTGAAATTTTTTATTGAGTACTTGGCAAAAAACTAGGTGAGTTTTACAATTTTACTAAATGCGAATTTTTTGATTACCAATATTTATAAAATTAATTTATCATGAAATTAAATGAAATTCCCCCAGGGGTGAAAATTTCCGTTGGATTTTTTCTCTTTATTCTTCTGGCAATTGTATTCAATTTATGGATTAAACCATATTTAGGAATATAGGTTGACCATGCAAAAATTATATGCACTGTATTGTTCGTTGTACAATGAATTAATTAATACTCGATTACATACGAAATTGAGTATTAATTGATGCCAGTAACTCACTGTTTAAATCAAAGGTTTACCCGATTAAGTAATGGGATTGCTCTTAAATCCTTCGGTGTTAATGTGTCACCAATTAATCTCAAAGTCGTTTTGGAAGTCGTTTTTCTCTTTTTTTATATCTAAGCGCATTTTGTGATTGCCCGGTTTTAAAAGTGAACCGGGCTTTTTTTGCAACAAATAAAGGAAACTAAGATTCCAGATTTTACTTCACTTCCACACCTTGCTGATTTATAAGAACATCAATTTCAATCTTTTTTACTCCCTTTTGATGGCCAATTCTGCATGTATTTATTTTTTTTGTTAATATTGCAGTTGAAAACAACATTTTATTCTTTAATATGAACAAGGCAAAGGTTTCAAAACCCATTCAGAAAAGCAAGCCAGTAAAAAGTCAGTCAAAAATTGCCTATTCCATCTTGTTAATTGCTTACTTGCTGTTACCGGTTTTTATCCCTCGCTTTTCCGGTATTGATGCTAACGGGCCAAAATTTTTCACAATTGCAGTACTAAATTTGATTTCTTTGTTTGTATTATTCATTGATTCAGATTTTAAGCAACAAATTTATTTGCGATTAGGCTTTTTCCGAAACTATATCGGAATTGCATATATGATGTTTTTACTTATGTCGTTGTTGTCGTTTTCTCAGTCTATTAATTTGTCGGAGTCGGTCCTGAACTTTGTCAAAATATTTACTGTATTTACTTCAACATTCATGCTTTATGTTATTTTAAGCAGTGATAAGAGATATTTTTCGTTTGTTACTGTTACTTTGGCTTTGTTGTTAGTTTTCGACAGTTTTTCAGTTTTCTACCAAATTCTTAACTATGTTTCAGGCAAAATAGATTCACTTTTTGATATTAAAACATTTTACTCGAATAAGAATATTCTTGCCGCTTCACTATTTATTAAACTGCCGATAGCATTGTGGCTCATCGTTTTCAATAAAGATCGGCTCAGATTCTTAGGCTATTTTGCTGCTTTTACCTCCATATTGGCAATATTATTCACGAGTGCAAGGGCTTTTTATCTTGGTTTAATTCTGCTTCTGGTAGCATTAGCATTATTTTTTATGATGCGCCGGTTTTCATTAAAAACAAAATTGTCATTTAAAAAAGTTCTTCTTTTTACCGGATCATTGGTTTTTGCGATGGTCTTATTCTCACTCGTGCAAAGATTTTTATATCCAACAATTCTGGATCCTGTGTTAAAACAGAAGACAGGTTTGATTGATCGCCTAACCTCAATCAATGCTGGAGAATCATCAACAAATGCACGACTTACCACCTGGAAGATGTCGTTTTGGTTAATGCGCGAAAATCCTTTGCTCGGAGTTGGAATAGGAAACTGGAAAATAAGGGTGTTAAAGTACGAAGCTCCAATGAAGGGAAATTTCATTGTAAGCTACAAAAATCATAACGATTTCATTGAAATTACTGCTGAAACCGGACCATTAGGAGGACTGGCGTATTTGTCAATCTTTATCCTCATCATCATGAATTTTATTAAAAAGGGAATGAACCCCGAAGCGGACGAGGAAACCATGAAATTCCTTTTCCTACCCGCATTTGGGATCCTAGCTTATAGTGTGGATGCTTTTTTAAATTTCCCTATTGACAGACCCGATATTCAGTCACTTTTCGCAGTCTATGTTGCTATGGGAATAGCATTTTCTGGTAATCAGTTTTCTGTTTTTGACAAATCGGTAAACAAACAGCCATTGTCACAAAAACCCCTTCAAAAACACTACATTTTATTTTCTTTTTTCTTTTCCTTCTTACTGATTTGTGCCTCTATAATCGTTCTTTCTATGAATGTAAAATCTCTCCAACTACAAAGTATTGTATATGACGACGAAAAACACAATACTTACTCATACCCATCAAGTTTTTTCATCGAAGAATTTCCGTCAATACCCAATTTAAGTTGGTGCGGTGCTCCCATTAATACTTATTTAGCACGATATCTGATTAACGAAAAACGAGGCAGAGAAGCGGTCAATCTGCTGTCAAAGCAGAATCCAAGTCCCTGGGATGGTCGTCGTGAATATAATTTGAGCAGGGCTTATGATTTAATAGGGAAAAACGATAGTGTAATATATTGGGCTCAAAAGGTTTATACGTTAAAGCCTCTTTACACCAACATGATTTTAATTCTAAATACAAAGCTTTTTATGACTGGTAAACAACAGGAAGCCTGTGACAACATGGATAACTATCTCGCGAAGGTGAAAACAAAGACTGAGACGTGGCTACTTGCAGCAGATCTGAATGCGAGAATTGGTAATGAGAAAAAAGCATTACTGTTATTGGATTCCGCCATGAAATATTTACCTGGAAATGATAGCATAGTTGACAAACGGAAATCAATTCAAAGTTCTTTAAGTAATAAGCCTTATGAAGAGCTATATAATCAGGCAAAACAGGCCATTTCTGCCAGCAAGTATTCAGAGGCCTTAAAGCTGTTAAATAATATCATCAGTAATAAACCTGATTTTATCGGACCGTATCAAAATCGGGCAATCAGTTATCATTACCTTGGCGAATATTCCAAAAGTTTAGAGGATCTAGAAAAAGTGTTTAATAGTGGACAGGGAGATATGTCTTTTTTTATCAACCTTCGTGGTGCAAATTATTTGGCTCTGGGAAGATTGGAAGAAGCATGTATTGATTTTAAAATTTCAATGGAAAAAGGTAATGCTAATGGAGAAACAAATTATCACAAATTCTGCGAACCAAAAGAAAAAAATAAACAGCAAACTATTAAATAAAAAAGACAATGAATCGATGTGGTTTTTTGAAAAAAAAATGTAGGTTTGCTGAATCAATATAATTAGGCTGGTTTACCTTATCATCGTGAATTTAGTTGGTTTTGTTGATTATTATGTACATATATTGGCAGAGGACAGTTTTTATTGTGTAACAAATTATATTATAGGTTTTTAGCCAAATTTTTAGAGCTCCAAATGTGAGTGAAGGGGCGAAGCTGTGAAAAACAGCTACACATCAGAAGACCCCTTGCTAAACATATTCATTAAGCTCGGCAAAATTATTTTCTGCACCAGTTTCAGAGTACAATTATATTTTGACTTCTAATCAATACCATACATTCATAAGTACTTAATAGTCATAAACTTAGGATTGCATAAAACGATTTGAAATATCGTTAATTCCCAAAAATTACTGCAAAAAAATCTGTGAAAGTGCCAAATTATAATCTTCACGAGCTGCGACCTGAGCATTACGAGCAATGGAACGACTTTGTTGACGAATCACCACAGGGTGATGTATTTTGCTATTCGTGGTGGTTGGATGCTGTCACTTATGGAAACTTTAAAATTTTTGCAATTTTTGAAGCTGGCTCAATTGTCGCGGGGATTCCGTTGGCATATTATTTTGGGAGAATTAATGAACCCCCACTCACCCGAACGCTTGGTCCTTTGTTTAAGCCAATAACGAATTTATCGTCACACAAAATAAACAATCTTCACCGAAACTGGTTGAATGCACTTATTGACAAAATTCCAGCAGATGAGTTTGAACAGTTTTGCACTTCCCATAATTTCCAAGACTGGCTTCCTTTCAAGTGGCGAGGTTATAAACAAATGACCCGTTATACCTATTTAATTGATTACGAAGGCAAGGATGAAATCAAACTTTGGGGAGCACTAAACAGAGGAATAAAAGAATCTATCAATAGGGCAAAAAATCACAAAATTAAAGTATCGGCTACCTCTGATCTTGAATCATTTTATCGTATCATAGAATTGACCTACCATCGGCAGAATCTGGAATTCAGTTTCTCCTTCAAAGATTTCAAAAGACTTGATGATGAGATATTGAAAAGAGATAAACGCAGAATATTCACTGCTTTTAATGATACAGGTGATCCGATTGCTGCCTTCTATTTTGCTTTTAACAGCAAATCTGTTTATGGTCTTCTTGGTGGAGCTGACCCCCAGTTCAGACAGCTTGGTGGCCAAACTTTGGTATTATGGGAAGCCATTAAATATTTTAGAGATAAAACGCTCTTTTTTAATTTCGGAGGTTCAGATATTCAACAAATAGAAGCACATTTGCGGGGATTTGGCGGTGTACCAACTCAGTATTTTCGTATTTTTAAGGAAACTCCAAAAATTCAGATAGTTGAAAAAATCAAAGAAGTTCAGGTAATCAAAGAAATTGAAGTAATTAAAGAAGTACATGTTTTTCCTTCTGCACATCCTGATAATTGGAAATATCATGTTGGAAGAATTCTATTTCATTGTTGCGTACTTTTAAAGAAGTCACTATACAAAATTCATATCAGGTTTTCAGACACGGAGATTCAACTACTCAATAGTCAGGTTCACCACATAGAAGATACCAAGCCACAAAAAGAAGTTGAACAATTACAATTCAGCGAAGAGACAAAGAATCCCGTATTTAGCATCATTACACCAACTTGCCTTAGACCTAAGTTACTAAAGCGAGCTATTGAAAGTGTAATGGCTCAAACATTTACAAATTATGAACATATTATAGTTGATGATGCTAATGATGCTGAAACCGCTGCTGTAATTGCCGGATTTGAGGATAACAGAATTAAATATTTTTTTCACGAAAAACGAATTGGTGCAGGTGGAGCTTACAATACAGGGATGAGACATGCTCAGGGCAAATTTATCAACTTTTTAGATGATGATGACGAGTACCTGCCGGATATACTCGCAAAAACGTATAAAATTTTTCTTGATGGCAACAGTAAAATAGGGTTTCTTTGGACAGGTATAACAAAAGTAAAAGATACTGAAATTGGGGAGGAAACATTAACTAAACACATTTGGCCTGCTAAGTTTCCAACACGGGAAGCCGGCATTCTGGTTTCAACTGGCATTGGCAATGGATATGGTCTAAGTTTAAGAAAATCAGTCGCAGACGAGATAGGTTTTTATGACGAAAGTCTAAAAGTTGCAGTGGATACAGATTTTATGATCAGGTTGTCAAAAGTTTATGATTTTGTAACCATACCTGAAGTATTAATTAAAATTCATCTTCATGATTATTCACAGCTTACAAACAAACAGAATAATAAGGACCGACAGAATTGCAGTGGCAGAATTATTGCTCGGCACTTTGATTTTCTTTCAGAACATTGGGAGCTTTTGTACATTCACAATAATGTTTATGTAAATCTAAGTTATTTGCTAAAAAAGAAAAAGGATGGGAGAAGAGCCTTGTGGATACTCTTCAAAACCGACCCATTTAGAAGTATTGTCTGGATGGATCTTTTATGTTATGAATTTTTCGGGAAAGACTTCAAGTCCAGCAATAAAACTGACCTTATAGGGTATTTAAGAATTAAATGCTCGTTCATTTTCTCAATTTTGAGATTTTTAAAAAAACTATTTTTAAAAGTAAATAATAACGATTTACAATCGAAAACAGTTCAGGAAATAAAAAAATTAGATATTTTTAGGAGACAATATGACTCAATTTCTTTTAAACAAATAGTCAAAATGGCCAATAAATGGCTTCACGAATACCCGGAACAGGCAAGTTTTGATCTTCCTTTAATTGAACTTTGGGTTGATAAATTTGTCCCGAAACCACCATACATACTTGAAATAGGTGGCTGGCGAGGAGATTTGGCAGAATCTATCCTTAGTAAAAACGATTTTATACTTTGCTGGGATAATTTCGACTTAATCTCAGATACCTCTACCCAAAAATGTCATAATAAAAGATATCAACAGATTCCTTTATCAAATTATATATGGGATTGTAAAGTTGATATAAAGTACAATTCTTTAATTGCCACACATGTGATTGAACACCTGAAATGGAGAGAGCTTGTACTTTTGATTAGGTGGATTCCCTCTAATATCAAAACTGTTCTTTTTGAAGCTCCAATTGTTCAATCAGCTGAAAATTTCGATTGGACAGGTCACTATTCAACTCATATACTTGAGAAAGGATGGGAACAGGTGATCAATGAAATGCGATTCAATAATTTTGTGAAAGTTTTTTCTGAAAAAAATACCGTTATTTTCACAAGGGAATGAATGAGATTAGTATTAAATATAAAAAGGTGAAATCATATATCTCAAACATAATATGTCTTTTATCCTTTTTAAGACAATTGAATTATAAATTTCAGAAAGTATTTTGCGGCAAAATAAGCGAGCAAATAACTTTACAAGTAACTCTTCTGAAAGGTCTGACAAAAAACCATAGAATACCCTTAGTCTGTGCTTATGTAGGGGATAATCAGAAAAAGTTGGAACATTGGAAAAATTTACTTTTTTCAGTAGTAAATGATTACGCAGTAGAAAGTTTGTGTGCAAATGATGTAAAACGGTTTTTAAGGAAACAATATCCTGATTTGTCTTTAATTTTATTTGAGCAATTGGAGCACGTCAAAAAAAACTATTCAAAAACCAATTCATTTTCAATTCCCGGTTTTATAGAGACAGTAATAGATATAGACGTTTCCATGAAGAATTTATGCCATAAAAGCAGATCAGGATACGGTAATATCCAGAGGCTAATATCAACTCATAAATTAAGTTTTAATTGGTCGGAATCTGATACAGACAAGAAGGACTTCTATTTTAACATGTACTTGCCTTATATCAAAGAGCGACATAAAGATGAATCACTGATTGTTAGTTATGAAGACGTATTTGGTGGTAAATTTCCCAGAAAATTAATGCTGATAAAAAAGGCAAACCATATAGTAGCTGGAGGGGTGGCCAATTTTGTACCCTCCCATATCAGTTTGGCCTTTTGGGGAGTTCGCGATGGTCATTTTGATGCCGTTAAGCAAGGTGTTTTGGGAGCAATTTATTATTTTCTTATTGAAGAAATTCGAAAGGAGGGAATTGACCGACTTTTCATAGGTGGTACTCCTCCCATAATTAACAACGGTATCACACGTCATAAAATCGGGATCCTTGCACGAATTGATAAAGAAAATCCTTACAAACATGCCGACCTTGTGTCGTGTGTCCTATTGAAAGATACCGAAGGAATTCGCGATTTTCTCGCATCAAGTCCTTATGTTTATGTTGCGAAAAACGGTGACTTGACAGGAGCTGTCTGGGTTCAGCCAAATAAATATTCGTGTATTACGGATTTTGAAAAAGAGATAAACTTAGTTTTTCGGTTTGGTGTAGATAAATGTAATATTTTTGAATGGGGTAAAAACCCTGTCCCTGAAGCATGGTATCAAAGATTTAAAGACAACAAAATCATCGTTTACAGGGCTGAAAAATCCTTTTGAGCACATTGCAGAATCAGATTAGAAATTTGGATAATAGGGTAAGTTGTTTCATTTAAGTGTTCTGACAAATACCATCCTTTAAATCAAACCTAAAGTATGAATGATCTCGAGAAGTATTTTAAAAAAAATAAGCAGAGGGAATTGACAAAATGGTCAAACTATTTTGAAATTTATGAACGGCATTTTTATCAGATTCCGAAAAAAGCCAATTACACTATTGGAAATTGGTGTGGGCTTTGGCGGCAGTTTGCAAATGTGGAAATCATATTTTGGGAAAAAAGCAAGGATTATTGGCATCGACATTGAGCCAATTTGTAAAAGCGTTGAAGAAAAACAAATTGAGGTTTACATTGGCTCTGAATCTGACAAGACATTTCTTAAAGACCTTAAAAACAAAATACCTTTGTTGGACATTCTCATTGACGATGGCGGGCATTTTATGGATCAGCAAATTACTGGCTTTGAAGAGATGTTCGGGCATATTAAAGAAAACGGGGTTTATCTTATTGAAGATTTGTGCACTTCATATTGGGACGAATTTAATGGAGGATACAAAAAACCAGGAACTTTTATCGAATACAGTAAAAATTTCATTGATAATTTGAACGCTAATCATTCTCGTGAAGGCCATCTAATAGTAAATGAGTTTACTAAATCGGTCAATTCAATCCATTACTACGATAATGTTCTTGTTATAGAAAAGGGTAGAAGAGAACAAACAGAAATACTGTTTTCAGGAACAATCAGGTATCCAGGCTATTAAATAGACTTACTGAAAGATATGGGAAACGTAAAAGCCAGAAATATTAAACCCAGAGAACTACTTTTCCCATGCAACCAACCGGGATTTTGTGATTGTGATGCGATCAACTCACTTGGGAAAATGATTTTCATTTAAAAATGGTAAACCATCAAAGCATTTATTATGCAGATTGAGGAAAATAATTACATACCTAATCAGGCAATTAGAAATGTAGAGAAAGGGAAAGCCCTTGTTTTTGCCCCTCATCCTGACGATGAAGTTTTCGGATGTGGCGGTGCAATCATCAGTCATATCAAAAACGGAGATCAGGTAGAGGTCATTATTGTTACCGATGGAGGCCTTTCCGTTGCTGAAAACCAAAAATACAGCGATTACCCTCTTACAAGGAAAAAAGAATCTCTATCGGCAGCATACATTTTAGGTTATGGAGAACCTGAATTTTTAAACTATCCCGATGGTGGCCTCATTGTTGAAGAAAAGCTTATTAATCAACTTCAAAGCATTATTTCAAACAAAAAACCTGAATTTGTTTATCTGCCTGCAGAAAGTGAAATTCATCCTGACCACATTGCACTTCACAAAGCTGGAACTGAAGCAGCGCAACGTCTTGGAACAAAGTTGACTCTGGTATATTATGAAATTGGACATATCCAAAAAACTAATCTTCTTCTTGATATTACTGATGCTCAGGAACTGCTGAATAAAGCAATGGATTGTTTTTCAAGTCAGCTTGCCGTTCAGGATTATAAAAAACATATCAATGCACTTCATGTTTACCGAACCTATACTCTAAATTCCGAAATTAAAGCTGCAGAAGCTTATTTTGCAGTAAAACTTGTAGGAATTGAAGTAAATCACCCTTTTCAACTTGGGGTATTACATAATACAGATTCCGCCATTTCAAATTCCGGATCGGAAGAGTTACCACTTATTTCAGTAATTGTCCGCACAATGGGACGACCAGAGTTAAGCGAGGCACTTCAATCAATAGCTGACCAGACCTATTCTAACATAGAAGTAATTCTGGTTGATGCACGCGGGACTAATCAGTTAATTGTTAGTGATTTGCCTTCAAAGATTAAAATCAGAATTATTTCAAAAAACATTCCATTAAATCGTCCGGCTGCTGCTAATGCCGGACTGGAAGCTGTATCAGGAAAATACTTCTGTTTTCTGGATGACGATGATCTTATATTACCAACTCACATTGATGATCTATTTCAACATCTGGTTGTATCAGATGCTCCGGCGGCTTATTCAATTGTTGAGATGTTTAATGAAAAATCAGAAAGTTTATGTCTATTCAATTACCAATTCAGCTTTGAAAAATTAGTACTGGGAAACTATATTCCTAACCTCGCGCTGCTTTTCAGGAGTGAAGTGATTCAACAAGGATGCCTTTTTGATATTGGGTTCTCTGTATATGAGGATTGGGATTTTCTAATCCAAGTGGCATTATTGGGGGAGTTTCTTTTTGTTGATAAGCTTGGTGGAGTTTACCGTAACAATAATTCCTCGGGAGTTTTTTTTGATCATAACAAAACGCTTTTTTTTCGAAAAAAAATATACGCTAAATGGATTGAAATACTATCTAATGATCAATTTAACAGACTTTTAAACACCTTAAGTACCCAATTTGAAGAGATAGATCATAAAAACGCTGAAATATATCAACTAAAAAATAAAATTAACCTTCTTAATTATGACCTATGTCAGGCGGTAGAGGAACTAAGTCAGAAAGATAAAGATTTGAGCATAATAAATTTGAGGTTAGAACAAAAAATTGCTGAAATAAGTCAAAAAGAGGATGAACTTTACTATAAAGATAAAGCACTAAGTGGAAAGGATAAAGAACTAGACAACAAACAAGTGGAAATAAATCAACAGAATACTCAACTCACCCAAAAGAATGAAGAAATAAAAAT
The DNA here is from genome assembly GCA_903834845.1 of uncultured Bacteroidia bacterium. Classification (GTDB taxonomy): domain Bacteria; phylum Bacteroidota; class Bacteroidia; order Bacteroidales; family Prolixibacteraceae; genus JAAFHB01. The sequence goes on from CAILKW010000561.1 coordinate 16,897, forward strand.
GAAGAATACTCAATTAAACCAAATCTTTAGTTCCGGATCTTGGCGTATAACAAAACCTCTAAGGTTTGCAGTTGAGCTAATGAAAAATCGATACCACTTTTGATGACTTATCATAGTCAAATTAAAGATAATGTGAATACTAAATGAATTCTTTGCAAACGATATTTTATCAGGCACAGCTTCCAATTCGCCAACGTTATAGCATGCTGGTTGATCAGATCGTACATTTGAATCCGGTATTAAAGACTGATGTATGGAATGAAATTAATACCACATGGCCAATTCAAGCGGATATATATGCCGAAATAGACAAAAATCTGGTTAAAAGGGCAATAGAATTGGGTTTGAACGCAATCGAATGCAGTATTACCAATTTGTTACTTGAAAATAACAGTGTTTTTACAGTTATTGACCTCTCAACAATTGATCATATCCAAGACCCTTACCCCGCTTTAAAAGAGTATTTTAGGGTTTTGAAAAACGATGCACACTCGAATTGCTATATTGTTTGTTGGCTTGGCAAACGTACACCGGCAAAAACTGAAAATTGGGATGGTATGCAATATTACTTTAAAGAAAAGGATTTTGTAACGAAGATAATAAAGACCGGTTTTCAGATTACTTACTGTGAAACATTTGAAGGTTTAGGAGATAATCAATCATATTTAAAGTTTTTCCATCTGAAAAAAACCAACAATTTTTTCATTTTACCAATATTAAGGTATTTGTTTTATACTATTGGAAATATTTGTAAAGAGGATGACTCCAGATTGTATTCAAAGATAAAAACCAAGACATTTTCAAGGGTTTCATTCGACACTATCGCTGCAAGTTCAATGTTTAACATTGACAAGGCTGAAATCAGTCCTGATAAAAATTGTATTTGCTTAACTGCCATAAATAATGACCCATATCTCATTTTACCGCAAATAGCTTTTCCTGCCGACAGGATGATAATTAAAATTGATATTACGCCACCACAATTAACAAACATTCAAATTTTTTATCTTATTGATGAAAATGGCACTTATTCCGAAAAATTATCAGTTCAGAAGTCAATTGGTCCAGAAAGATCGCATGTTTCCATGATAATTCAATCTGGCGTAAAGGGCAGGCTTCGAATTGATCCCGGTTGTTGTGCATTGGAATATCTTATTCATAAAATTGAAATTTGTCAATACAGTTAATTGTAACCTTTTGAATATTGTAATACAAATCAATGAAATCAGATTATTTACATTTTCTAGAAAATGCTCATGGAGTAATTCATGTGGGGGCAAATAAAGGGCAGGAAAGAGAAATGTATAACAGCCACGGATTAAACGTGTTGTGGATTGAGCCAATACAAGAAATTTTCGATGACCTAATTGAAAACATTCAGTATTACCCGAATCAAAAAGCCCTGAGATACTTAATTACTGATAAAAACAATGAGGAATATAATTTCTTTATTGCAAATAATCATGGTGCCTCTTCGTCCATTTTTGATTTTGGTCTTCACGCGGCTATTTGGCCAAATGTTCATTTTACCAATTCACGAAAATTGAAGAGCATAACCTTAACAACATTGCTTGAAAATGAAAAAATAAATATAAATCAATATGATGCTCTAATAATGGATACACAAGGTTCAGAGCTACTTGTATTGCAGGGAGCTGCAAATATAATAAATAACTTTAGCTATATTTTAACTGAAGTTGCAGACTTTGAGGCATATATTGGATGTTGTCAGGAAATGGATATTACTGCCTTTATGGAAACTATGGGTTTTATAGAATTAGAACGGCAAATTCAGAAAACAAAACCTGAAATTGGAAGCTATTATAACATTTTGTATAAACGAATCGGCTAATTTTTCCACTTAAAAAATATCAATGAAAAAAAACGAATTCGTTGAACTAAGGAGACTTTTAAATTTCTCACTCCCAAATGCTGAAACTTTGGTTCATCATGAAGACATACATTCATTGGTACGCGCACTAAAGCCATATAAAACCGACATCGAACTAATCCGGCTGGGGCCACAAGGGGATGGTGGTTATCTTGTTCCCGATGACCTAATGGGAATAGCAGCATGTTTTTCGCCAGGAATCGGGAATATTACAGGATTTGAAAAGGATTGTGACAAACATGGAATGAAGGTTTATTGTGCCGATAAATCAGTCGAGACCACAGTTGAATCTGATTCGGGGTTTAACTACATTAACAAATATATTGGGAAGGAAATTACAAGTGATTTTATTACTCTTGATAATTGGGTAAATGTTTCAGGAGTTGAAGAAAAAATTGATTTGTTGCTGCAAATGGATATTGAAGGCTTTGAATATGACGTATTTGAAATGTTATCTAAGGAGCTATTAAAAAGGTTTCGAATTATAGTAGTTGAATTTCATTATTTGGACTTACTCACAAATAAAGCTTTTTTTGAAAGTGCCCTAAACATATTTAGCAAATTGCTGGAAAATCATGTGTGCGTTCACTTGCATCCCAATAATTGCTGTGGCATTAAGCATATTTATGATTTTGAAATCCCCTTAGTACTTGAATTTACTTTCATTCGCAGAGATCGAATCAAAACTTTAACTCCTGCAACAGATTTTCCACATCCACTGGATTTTAATAACACGAAACGTGCAAACCTCCCACTTCCTCTATGTTGGTATAAAATGATTAATTTCTTTGATTTATGAAAGCCATTGTTTTAACTTACGATCGGAATACAATCTTAACTGAGCACATGATTAAATGCTATGAAGAGCTTTGGCCAAATCATCCATTCACCTTCAGAATACCTTTTCAGGATGAAAAAAGGTGTGTATTTGCACCGCGTAGAGAATACATTAGATCATCGCCAGAAATAAGGGCTACTGTTTTAACATTGTTGGAGAATCTTGATGAAGAGGAATGGATTTACTGGTGTATTGATGATAAATATCCAATAAAGCTTAATTTATTTAGAATATTGTCAATTTATCAGTCAATTAAGGATAATGAGGTGACGGATAATTGTGGAGTACTTTTTTGTAGGGCCGGGCGTTTGCTTGACCCTGAATACCTTACAAATGAAAAAGTTTTATTTGGAGAAGAGATACTGCTTGAACGGAAGGGGTATCATAAGATTTGGATTCACCAATTTTTAAGAGTAAAAGTAATCAGGCATCTTTTTATGAATTTTCCTGATTATATTGAAGTTGCTAAAACAATGGATAAACTAAAATTCACGGTAAAGAAACCTATAACTCACAGGATTTACGTCACTTCAGTGAATCACTCTGTTTTTGGGGAAAGCAGTTTTGGGGGGGTGATAACACAGTCTTGTTTAAAAAGTTTGATTGAAAACGGTTTTAATATTCCAAATTGGCAACCGCCTACACCGGAACGTGAAAAAATCATCGGAATAATTTAATATAAATTAGCTGAGTATATAATAATTTAATATCAATAATATTATAACTATCAATAATGTGAAAACTCCCGATTTTATAGGAATAGGGGCTCAGAAATCAGGAACTGCGTGGTTGTTCAACAGATTGAGGGAACATCCTGAATTCACTCTGCCTTTCCACAAAGAGTTCCATTATTTTGACCGCAACCCCAAATACCCGTCACCCAATATTTTTGCTAACAAGTATTTCATAATCAGGTTAGCTGAACCTTTTTATAGAAAAAAAATTGTCTATGAATTCAAAAAATCTATCGAAGCTAAAAATATTACACGCTTAAAGTGGTTTTTAAAATTTTACTGCTCAACAATTAGTGATAATTGGTATCTTTCACAGTTTTCCACATTCAAAGGTATTACCGGTGAATTCAGTCCATCATATTCAATTCTTGAAATACCGGATATTACTAAAATTTACAGATTATTGCCTGATGCGAAATTAATATTTTTGATCAGGAATCCAATTGAACGAGCCTGGTCTGCATACAGATTTTTTTTAAACAATGGAATCATCAAAAAATCTTTAGAATTCTCGGATATTATAGATTTTATGGATTCTCCTCTTCAGGTTTCTAGAAATAACTATTTGCGTACTATCAGTAATTATACTTCAGTGTTCCCTGCCAACCAAATAATACTCTGTTTTTATGATGCTATCATTGACCAACCTTTCAATTTGATGTGTGGTGTAGTTGATTTCCTGGGAGGCAATGCTGCATCATCCTCCAAAATCAAAGGTCTCAATGTTAAAAATAATGTATCACCCAAAATGGAAATACCTGAAAGAGTGCATCAATACCTGGTAGATAAGTACCACGATGATATTGCTGAATTATCAAAAACTTATCAAGGTTACTGCAAGCAGTGGTATCACAAATATTACAAATCAAATGAATTAGCTACTAATGGATTCGAAAACAAACTTCCGCCTGCATTTATAAACTTATAAAATATGGAATCAATTGAGGCTTTACGCAAATGTATAATTATTACAGGATTACCTCGATCGGGGACAACTCTTGTGTGCCATTTATTATCTTTGCTGCCCGATGTGGTTGCTCTTAGCGAGCCGATGAAAGTGTTAAATTTTAAAGGATTAACAACTCAACAACTCCACATTGAAATTAACAGTTTTGTTTTGCAAAATAGGGAATCATTATTGAATCGAGGATTGGCCAGTTCAAAGCAAATAAACGGAAAAGTACCGGACAATACAATTTCCAATAATATTTATGAAAATGGGCTTCGACAAAAACTTGCTCAAAAAGGACAAATAGTTTTAAACAAGGTTCTTTCTGATAATTTTACTATTATTATAAAACACAATGCAGCGTTTACCGCTTTTTTAGACAAGCTAATACCATATTATAATTGCTTTGGGATTATCCGTAATCCGTTGGCAATTTTATCTTCATGGCAAACTGTTAATCTGCCAATTCAACAGGGTTATATACCGGTGGGAGTAGCTTTAGATAAAAAATTGTGTAGTGCTCTTTCTAATATAAATGACATTTTAGATAGACAATTAATTATTCTTAATTGGTATTTTGAGCGGTTTAAGCAGTTTTTGCCTCCTGAACGAATCATCAAATACGAAAACGTTATATTAACTTCAGGTCGTTGTCTTAGTTGCATTACGCCAGGTGCAAAACTTTTGAACCAAACACTGGAATCACAAAACTCAAGTAAGTTATACAAAAGAGAAATTCTCGAGAATATTGTAAAACGGTTGATGAATTCTTCCGGAAATTATTGGAGTTTCTATTCTAAAGATGAAGTACAACAATTGCATTATGAAATGCTTCTTGATAAATAATTATAAAAAGTACGAAAGGAAATATCGGCAATTGTAATAATTATTGTAATAATGTGAATTCCTAGGCTTTATATTTAATATTGATTAAGATGAAAGAAATGTATTTCTTTAGGGATTTTAAACGGTTTACCGGTGGGCACCTTAAGGTTTGGGATTACTACAATCATGTTAAAGATTCAGATTGTTTTATACCCTATATTTATTTTTCGAAAGGAAGCCTCATGGATGAGAGTAATCTCTGGCGGAATGAAAAACGAAATGTGCTCGAAAACTGGAATCCCACGAAAGCTAACTGTTTGTTCATAGGAGGAATGGATTGGTTATCACTTCCTGAACCAAATAGGAAAAACTGGCCAAAGCCAATTATTAACCTTGTACAACACGTGCGTCATGCACAGTCAGGAACGCCCCTATATGAATTTTTGTCTAACCATGCCATTCGCATCTGCGTAAGCCAGGAAGTAGCCGATTCTATTTTGGCGACCGGCAAGGTTAATGGTCCTGTATTTACGATCCCCAATGGAATTGATTATTCATTTATTACTAGAAACAACTTAGCTAACAGTAATAAAGATGTTGATTTATTGATTGTTGGACTCAAAAACCCAAGTATGGCAAAAGAATTAGTTACAGCATGTAAGGATTTACCTGTAACTATTAGATGCCTGACGGAGATAATACCACGACTAGATTTTATGCGGGCTTTGGCTGGTAGTAGAATAGCTGTTTTGCTCCCACACATTACGGAAGGGTTTTACCTTCCTGCGATTGAAGGTATGGCAATGAAAACCATCGTGATATGCCCGGATTGCATAGGCAACCGTTCTTTTTGTATTAATGGCGAAAACTGTATAATGCCAGCTTATACTTTAAATGGAATTTTCTCTGCAATCAATACTGCATTAGCTATGAATAGCACTGAACTCAATCATATTCAAAACTCCGCGAAAGCTACCAGCAAATTGCATAACCTTGACAGGGAGCGCTGTAAATTTTTTGAAATTCTTGCTAATGTCTCTTCTATGGGGTAAATTCCACAGTTCTGAATAGTGCTATACTAAAATATATTCTAAATGACGATTATTAAACAGCAAAGAATTTGAAAGCCATTTCCTTAATAACAGCTACTCCTCCAAGTTTTAATCCAGGTATGCTCACTTGTGAAGCAACTGGAAAATGGTTTCTTTCGAGTAAAGGTCTTTTCGAAAGCAGCAAGTTCTTCCGCATTCAGAGTTTATCTGATAGAATCAAGGTATGCGATTTTGAGATGCAAAGTGTCATTCAATCGAATTGCGAACATGGCATTAAATATAACTTATTAACCAATCCTGATCAATTACATGGAACAATTCCATTATTTTGGGGTGATTTCCTACATATGCACCTCTATATTAAAACAATAAAACCAACATGGGCAAAGGACAAGTCTGATATTCGGAAAATACTTCTGCTCGAAGGAGCATCCCCTGAGATAATGAAAAACACCATCAGTTATGCTACTTCTATTTTGTTTAACACCACGGCAGATTATTATAGCAAGGAATATGGTGATTCTTTATATAGCTTTGTCAGTAATATACACCATATCCAGATGCGCGATGCAATTTCAGCCACAATTGTAGGCAGTATGAGGCCTGAAATTGAAAACTGTATGGGAATCGATGCAGCGCAATTACTCTCGTTAGATGAGTGTGCTCAAGATATTCTTGGAATTCCACTTTACAATATTGCCAAATCTTCACCAAAAAGAGCCCTTATTTTCTTTGCCCGTGGCAAACACTCCGAGGATTTAGTCCGACCATTTATCGATGAACTCCTAATAGCTATCAATTTGAAAGCGGAGTGGCTGGCGTGGGGCGATCGGATTTCATTTCCATACATGGAAGAAGCGTGGTACGACTTGTCTCAGACACCTCAAAAATCTGATTTGAAACAATCTGATTTGAAAAATATCCTATCCACAGTTGTTGCAGCCAGTGTTGTAATTACTGACACTTACCATCTTTGTGCTATAAGTTGGGCGCTTGGCATTCCAGCTGTATTAATTTCCGGAATTTACCACGAACAAGAGATACAGGGAAAGGGCTTAAATATTCGTGTGCGAAACGATAAGAGAAAAGTACTTATGGGGCAGGATGGGTTGCTTGATTTTTATATTGAACCTCATTTGATGATTGAAGTTGGAACACGTAACAAAATTGTGGAGAGGCTAAGACGTGCTATTGTTGATGATTCGTTTGCACTCCATTTTCGCAAATTGTTGGCAGTAAAAACCAGGAAAAGTGAAAAAGCATTGCTAAATGCCATTAATGAACTTTGTACTTGAAATAATCAACTTTAAATTTAATACTCAACCTAGATTGCTATCCCTTTGATGCCTATTTGAATGAAACATTCATCAGTCCGGAGAACAATCTTGATAGACAATTGAATATTAAAATTAAACTGTAAGGATGGAGATGTTGTTCATGCCGGTACATATTTTGGAGACTTTTTGCCAGCCATATCATCGGCCTTGGTTCCGGAAGCAAAAATTTGGGCATTTGAACCTAACTATGAGAACTATTACTGTACACAAAACACAATTCGTATAAATAACCTTCAAAACATAGAATTTCAAAACGCTGGATTAGGTGAAACAAATTCTGAAGCGAACTTACTTATTAGAACACCGAATGGGAAAAACTTGGGTGGTAGCAGCAAAATTACTTCGAGTTATGAACCCGAATTGACAATTGTGGTCAGAATAGTTTCAATTGATCAGGTTATTCCATCAGATCGGAAAATATCCGTAATCCATTTGGATGTGGAAGGTTATGAAAAACAAGCCTTAAGTGGGGCTTTGCATACGATTCAACTTAACAAGCCAATCATCATAATGGAAGATAATAATGACATAATTGAAAAAGAATGGTTTAATAGCAATATACTTTCACTTGGATACAAGATAATTGGGAAAGTGAACAACAACCACATTATTAGATTTAATTCAAAATAAATTGATTGTTAAGATTTATGGCTTAATGAGACCTGAAATTACCTATTCCAAATTCATTAACCAATACATTTTCATACAAAAATAATAGACAAATTAGTGTACAACAATGCCAACCAAAAGTTATGCCTCGATTTTGGTTGCGGAAAAAATAAGCTTACAAGATTTATTGGCGTTGATAAATTTTCAATTCCTGGGGTGGATTATGTTGTTGATTTCGAAAAAAAGAATCTGCCCTTCAATGATGTCTCAGTGGAAAGTATCTTTTCATCACATTGTTTGGAGCATCTGTCAGACCCGCATAAAATATTGAGTGAATTAATTCGTGTCTGCACAAACAATGCATCTTTCGAAATTTGGTTACTGCATTTAAGGAGCAATGATGCATTCATTTTTTACCACCGTATGTTTTATAACGTATTGATTATAAGTAGAATATCAGCAACAAAAACTGACTTTTGGTTTCCTGATAATAATGGCGTATTACGTTTAGATAGTGTAGTTTATGTAATTAATCAGGAAATCGAACCAATGCTGGAGTCACTTCAAGTTCCTCTGCATTTTGCCATTAAACATTGGTTTAACATTATCAAAGAATAGGGTATGTATTTCACAATTTTTAAAGAACCAGATTTTAGAGGACATTCTAAATTTAAAGCAAATGCGAGGGAGCCAATAGTTTATATTACCTACAACCGGAACAAACCTTTTTATTTGCTTGATACTCCACAAGGATGGTGAGAGATAAGTTAATTAAAAATCAGTACTAAATATAATTTTCAGGAAATGGATAGGCCAATATTATCAATTATTGTTGTTTTTTACAATATGACGCGCGAAGCTCCGCGAACACTATATACCCTAAGCTCCAAATATCAGCGAGGCACCAATTCTGATGAATATGAGGTTATAATAGTAGATAACGGTTCGACTATTCCTTTGGATAAACAAATGGTTGAGTCCTTTGGACCAAACTTCCGGCTCTATCGCCGCGACCCGTCACCTTCGCCTGCCGCTGCTATAAATGCAGCTGTAAAGAGTTCTCATGGCAATTTTGTTATGATTTGTATTGATGGTGCCAGAATGTTAAGTCCTGGAATTATAAATTTTACTTTAGCCGGTTTTAAGGCATACCGAAATTCAATTATTTCTACATTAGGCTATCATCTTGGCCCTAAAATTCAGCGTTTTTCAATACCGGAAGGTTATAACCGAAATACTGAGGATCTGCTTTTGGATTCAGTGGATTGGCGCGAAAATGGATATAATCTATTCAAAATATCATCTTTAGCCGGAGCAAGCAGGAAGGGGTGGTTTTGTCCACTCGGCGAAAGCAATTGCCTTTCGATGAAAAGAATTGCCTATGAAGAACTTGGAGGTTATGACGAACGCTTTCAATCACCGGGTGGTGGATTGGTAAATCATGATTTTTACAAAAGGGCTTGTGATAAATTAGACAATTTGATATTACTTCTGGGTGAAGGGACTTTTCATCAGATACACGGCGGAGTAGCGACAAACATGTTACCGGAGCATCATCCGTACATGAATTTTCATAACGAATATGTTGCAATTCGTGGCTTCGATTTCATTCGCTCTAAACGTGAACCAATCTATTTTGGATCTATCCCCAACCAATCTTTCTCCTTTCTATCTTATTCTGTTGAAGTATTTGAAAGAATGATAAATAAAAATAGTACAGGTGAATAACAGAAAAGCTATCTTAGTCTTAGGTATGCACCGTTCAGGAACCTCAATTATTACACGTATTTTCAACTTGCTTGGTGCCGCAGTTCCACAAAATCTGATGCCTTCGACTTCAGAGAATCCTTCAGGTTATTGGGAGTCTGTTAATGTTGCACGTTTTAATAATCGCCTACTTGAATCTACAGGTTTGAGTTGGAAAGATGAAGTATCTATATCAGATGAGTGGTTTCGTAATGAAGCCAGAATTGCAGATCGAACGGAGGCAAAGGCTTTGATAGAAGCCGAGTTTGCAGGAGCGAATACTTTTGTTTTGAAATGTCCAAGACTTTGTTTATTGCTGCCCTTTTGGAAAGAAGTGTTGACAGAAGCAGGAATTGAAAGCTTCGTAGTTTTAGTTATACGTGATCCAATGGAGGTTGCAAAATCGTTATCAGCAAGGGCAAATTTGTCAGGAATGAAGAGAGCTGCAGTTACGGTTACGGAACATTCAGCCCTCCTTTGGTTAAGGTATAATCTTGATGCTGAGAGATATTCACGTGATTTGCCTCGTATTATTATAGATTACACAAGTGTTACAACAAACTGGAAAACCGCCTTTAAACCTGTTTTAGATGGTATTATCCCATCCTTCCCTGGTGGTCATTCAGTTCAATACAATGAAATTGATGCCTTGTTTAACACTGATATGCGCCGCAAAAAAACATCTCAAGACGATTTACCATATGATGAAGAGCTATGTGAGCTGGTAAAACCACTGCAAGAGCTGAAAAGGTTTATCAGTATGGGCGATTTGTTGATTTCAAATAGGTGCGATATTTGGTCTTATGAATTCGAGCGTCTCAGATCGGCTTATTCCGGCCTTCGAAAAAATCACAATATTTCAGATTTAAAAGATATTTGGGCACGTGAACTTTTGAAAGGGTTATCACAACTAAACATTGCCTGCTGTATGGATTCTTTTACCTTCAGCAGAACGCCATCTGTTCTTTTTCTTACTGAAGTGCCTAAAGCAAATATAGGACAGATTTTTAGAATTAATCATGTTGCACATTCTCTGGAATTACAGCACTGGAATGTAGTGCGTTTAAAATTTAAAGATCCACTATTACACGAAGCCCTTCAGAGATGTGATTTGGTTGTTGTGTTTCGATCTCAATGGAATGTCCAATTTGGTGACATACGCCGTATTTGCAATACCCTAAAAATACCAATTGTATATGATATTGACGATATAATTTTCGAGCCATCGCTTATGGAATCCAAATATTTCACATACCTTGATTTAATTCCGAAAGCCAAGCAGTTAGCCTGGGTAGCGAAGGCTTATAATTACAGAAAGGCACTTCAGAACTGTGATGCTGCGATTCTCACAACTAAACCCCTTGCCTTAGCTGCTTCATTTCATTGCCATACCACATATATTTTACCTAATACACTGGATACTAAATTGCTATCTTTGGCTAATGATGCAATGAAGGAAACCAAACCATCCCTTTCGGATGGAAAAATCAGATTGGGATTTTCCGCGGGTACTGAAACACACAACAGAAATTTCGCGGTTATTATACCGGTTCTAACAAATATATTATCAGTTCGTCATAATATTGTTTTAGTCATTGTAGGTAAACTTGATATGTATAGTTTTCCTGAACTTCTTCAATTTTCTGATAGGATTGAGTGGAGACTTAAGGTTGATTTAGTCGAGATATTTCATGAATTCAATCGTTTTGATATTAACCTTGCACCTCTTGAAGTTGGTAATCCATTCTGTGAATCAAAAAGTGAACTGCGATGCGTTTTTGCAGGGGCGGTGGCAGTTACTACTGTTGGCAGTTCCACACAACCGCTGCAACAAACCATTGTGGACGGTGAAACCGGTTTCCTAGTAGGCAATACAGAGCAGTGGATATCTGCATTAAACCACTTGCTTGATAATCCGCAAGAAATTTGCAGAATGGGAAATAATGCCCGCACTCACATTCTTGCCAGATTCGGACCGGAGTTATGTGCCTCTCTTTCAAGAGGTATCTATACCAAAATATTGAGTACTTCCCATAGTTCTGTCGTTAAATAATCTTAGGGTAGTTTTTTCAAAACTTTGATATTAATCTAATTCTTGAAATGCGAATAGTCATCCATGGAGGAATGTTTAAGACTGGTACGACATCGTTACAGCAGTCTCTTAATGCAAAGCGTTTTGAACTTTCAAAGGAAGGTATTGTCTATCCTTATTCAGAGATAGGGCAACATTCCCATATTCTGAATGTTAGGAATCCTTTATGGAATGGAGTTGCTCTTCGCGAGATTGCACTCGAAGCTGAAAAAAACGGTGCGCAGCTACTATTATTTTCCGGGGAGTCCGTTTCAGCCCTTTCGCAATCTCAATTTGACCAACTAACGGCCTGTTTTAAAGGATGGCCTGTCGAGTATATTTTCTGTTTTCGACATTGGTCAACCTATTTGCCTTCCCGATGGTCTCAAAACTGTATCCGAAGAGATTCCCAAACATTTGAGGAATTCCTTATTAATGCTTTGAATCCTGCTCTATCTCATTTCGATGCCCGTTTTGATCTGATACTCACAAGGGCGGTTGCCAGTGGAGCTTCAAATGTTCATGCCGTATCCTGGGATTTGGCCCTGTCAGGAAATGAATCAGTACCGGTGGAGGTTCTAAGAGCAGCCTCAATTGATGATCAAATCATTCGCCTCATCACAAACCAATTAATTTGGCTTAAAAAAAGACCGAATTTGGAGGACGTCGAATTGTTCAGAGTACTCAATGGTGTTTCAGCGTACAAGCTTGGCCTAATTCAGAATGAGTTATTTAAGGCTCACGCTAATCATCAGGAATGTAGTGTTTTTTTCAATTATAATCAATTTTTACACAAGATCTCACCAGAAGACCGAGATGTATTTATTTCTACTCTCAAGGCTTCTGGTATAAAGGAAGTCGCATTACCAAAATTCAATGAGCTTGAA
>CAILKW010000562.1 GCA_903834845.1 uncultured Bacteroidia bacterium
AGGTAATCAGGAAGAAACATTTTTTGTGAATATGTAGTAATTTTATCTGTTGGAATACCGAGTCCCAGTTTTATTCCAAATCCATTCCAACTGTTTCCTGGAACGAATTTATCTACTAATTGACGGTAGGTTAGTTTAGTATCAGTTAAGGTGTCATATCTAAGTTGGTAATTGACGCATTTTTCAAATTGATCACGAACGCGTGTAGCGCAATTATCCGAAAAATGACGGTAACGATAAATACGGTTTTCTGCTTTGGCGTTTTCCACCAAGGCATCAAAGAGGAGCTGTTTTTCCTGTTGTGAAATATTCAAAATCTGCTCGTAAACGCTGCGTTGTTCTTCGAGATAGGCATCCATAAAAGAGGACATCCGTTGTCCAAGTAACATATAATCAGTCTCGCCATTAATAAACCGCCAGATGAAATTAGGAGAATCAAAACTAAATACCCCATAATTGAAAACATAGTCAATTCCGGCCAGAGGGTCATTAATGCGAATTGCACTGTGGCCAAAATATGAGTAGATCTCATCTCCCGGATCGCAAGTCAGTAACGATATTTTAGCCTCCTGCGAAAGTTGAGCCGAAAAGACTTTTGGGAATACAATCAGAAAAAAAACAACCAATAGTACCAAGGTTTTCATAGAGATATATTTTGAATTTTCGGCTCAAAAGTAACAAATTCTATTGGCGAAGTAAAAATTAAAATTTATCTGTATCAGGATGGAAACAAAAATAAAAAGATAGAAATTATTAATATATTTGTAATTTTCGGAACAGGTAAAAAAAATTATCAAACATAAAATGAACGATTTAGAAAAATATACAAATAAAGGGCAAACTCAGTTGGAAGATGATTATCTATTACTGAAAGGTCAATATATTCACTATTTGACTGAAAAAGACATTTTGCTGGAATGTGGTAAACCCCAAATAGATGCATTGTATATGGTTAAAATTGGTCAGCAACAGTTTGATTTAATGCAACGACAATTAGATTTTAAACAGCTGAAACGAAAGGTTGAACTTGCAGTTGGTCAGCTAAATCACAATCAACGAATAGATTGGAAAAAAATTGATAATCAGTTGGATACCGAATTTGTAGCCGAAAATGAGCGGATTTTTCTGGAGACAAAACGCATCGAACAAGCCAACTATTATTTTACGCATCTGCATACAGTGGAAGACACTATGGAGATACGGAGACTTTACAGACAGTTGGCAAAAATGCTTCATCCTGATGTAAATCCCAATATTTCGCAAATGCAAATTTCACTTTGGTATGCAGTGAAAGAAGCCTACGATCAGGGCAACCTTGATTCTCTGCGAAGCTTAGAAATTATTACGGGAGATTTTTCGAATAACGATATTACCCTTTCAAAGGATTATTTATTATCTAAAATAGAACTTATGAAAACAGGTATTAAAAACCTGATAAATGAAATTCAACACCTTTTGCAGCAATTTCCTTTTTCAATCGAAAAATTGTTAAACAATGAAATGTGGGTGCAGGAACAGTGCAGTGAAATTGCTTTACAGATCGAATTATTAAATGCTGAACAAACAAAATACACGGAAAAATTTGAGCTGCTTAAATATATATAAGTGAATAATGAGTGACGAGATTCAAAAATATCAAGGTGGACTGATACAACTGCTTTATCAGAAACAAGGTAATGTTGTTTCTTTACAAAACGACATTCTTTCGCTTGAATGTGTAGTTGCGGGTACAACATTTATAAAAAACGTTGACGAAATTGATAAAACCCTCATAGAAGGACAAATGCTTGATCTGAAAAGAGAAGCTGATAATGAATATGATAACTTTGCAATTTCCATTTTCACAGCCGATGGTTGTAAAATTGGCTATATACCTCGCGATCGTAATGAAACATTGGCTCGTCTGATGGATGCCGGAAAATGGTTTTATGCCAGAGTCGAAGAAAAAAACAGAAAAGGTAAATGGCTAAAAATTGACATCCAGGTTTATCTTAAAGATTAAAGACAAACAGATAACAACCATTAACCATTAACCATTAACCTTTAATGCCATGCTCCCAAAATTGCACCCATTATTGTGTAGCTGCAAATATCGTAACCGGCATGAATCAGGAAAAGCTTTAATGAATATTTCTCAAAAAGTGTAGTATTTGCTTTGGAAGCTGAAATCCATACAATTGATACAGTTGCACCTATTCCGGCACCCGAAAGGAAATTGGATTGCGGAGTGATAAAGGCATCCATTGCCAAAGCAGCTATAAATGCAAAAAACAATGATAATAAAGCTATCAGCCAGATTGGATGTCCTTTTTTAAAATCCTCTTCGGTAAAACCATTTTCGTGCATCCAACTTTTTCCGGCGATTAACGGAGAATACCAAAAGCTTCCCAAAATTACTTTGGTAATAGCAGCAAGCAAAACAGCCCAGAGGTTAATGTTTTCAAATATTGACATTATAATTACTTTACGTTGTTTACATATTAACAAATATCAAATACGAATGTTTCAAAAAGCGGGATAAAAGGGTGCAGTAAGTTTTTTGTAAGCTTCGGTATAATTCCCGTCTTCATCTAATACTACTAACTCATTATTAACAGGATAGCAGGCATCCAGACTAAATTCCATTAAAACACGTTTTGGAGCTCTTCCCAGTTTGGGGATAACCATTGTATGTTGTCGCAGATATAATCCTGACAAACGGGCACTCTCCTTGAATTCTACCCAACTCGGAAATGGGATTATTACACAAAGCCGGCCATTACTATTAAGCAGTCTTCGTGATCCTGAAACTAACTGATTGAATGAAAGCAAATCGTTGTGACGTGCTACTGAAAGAGCAAAATCTTTGGATTTCAACGAGTTGATAAAAAATGGCGGATTACTGACAATCAAATCATAATGTTCAGATGTTGTATCAGAGAACTCTTGAAAACCAGCATGAAAAACCTTGAGACGATTGCTCCATTTTGATTGTTCAAAATTATAATTTGCTTCTTCAGATGCTGCCTTATCAATTTCAACCGCATCAATAATTGCCTCTGAACGTTGGGCTATCATTAGCGAAATAAGTCCGGTTCCTGTTCCGACATCAAGGATTTGCAAAGCTTCATTGATAGGAGTCCAAGCACCGAGAAGCACACCGTCTGTACCTACTTTCATGGCAGCTTTTTGCTGTTCGATCCTGAATTGTTTAAATACGAACCAGTTATTCCGACTCATCCATTTTTTTATTAAATGAATTATAGTAACCCTATCGTTTTATCCAATTCTCAATTTTAATTTTCGAGATTCGGCTAAGGTGTTTTTGGTTGTCAGTTACTAATACTAAATTATTTGCTATCGCAGACGCTCCAATAAGAATGTCAAAATCGTCAATTAATTTTCCAGCTTTTCTCAGTCTTGCTTTCTCTTTGGCGTAAAAACTGAGCGAACTTTAAATAGGAACAATTATGATTATTTTTGCAAAATCATCAACCATTTTCATGTTTTCAGCAATTCTGTCACTACATTCTGCACCATATTTTAGTTCTGCCAAGGTAACTTCCGAAATACAACAATTTTGTAACCCAACCTTTTTCAATTGCTCATTCAGGCCGTACTTTCCTTTAAGGAAAAAAATACAAATATTTGTATCCAAAAGAAATTTTTCCATTCCTCAAAATGCTTCTTTAGTGCGACTAAAAGTGCGACTTTCCTTAACCCAAGTTGCATGAAGGAAGTACACCAAACTTAATTTTAGATTTTGTAGGTGTCTGATATTTAAGTATATAAAATATGTGTTTTGTATTATATTGATATATAGTACGTTGCAAAATATTTCTAACATGCACATATTC